>DAHXND010000041.1 GCA_027366675.1 Acidimicrobiales bacterium | reverse complement strand
GCGGAGGCGCAAGGGCAACCCCATTCGGGGAAACAAGACTCGAAGCGGCGAGGTTGGACTACGGGGAGCGAGGCCGGCGAAGACCGTTCGCGCTGGCCCGCTGGACGATAACTCAGTATCGCTCAGTGTCTAGGAACGGTTAGGGCGCATTCTCGGGTCACCTCGCCCCGCCGGCCAGGCATCACAGCTCCGGCTAGGCCCCGCCGGGCAGGCATCACAGCTCCGGCCAGGCAGCAGAGCCTATTTGCCGCTCTTGGCTGCAGCTTCCTTGGCAGCGGCGATGGCGCTCTCGCGTAGGTGGCCGTAGTCGAGCTTCCCGGCAGGGGAGCGGCCCACCGAATCGACTATCTGAACCTGCCTGGGTACCTTGTAGTGTGCGAGCTTCGACCTCACGAATTCCACCAGCTCCTGGGTGTCGACAGTAGCTTCCGCTTCCGGCTCGACGACCGCGGCGATGCTTTCGCCGAAACGCTCATGCGGTATCCCAACCACAGCGACATCCCGCACACCTGGGAAGAGCTTGACCACTTCTTCCACTTCCTCGGGGTACACCTTCTCACCGCCGGTGTTTATACATACGGACCCGCGTCCCAGGACGTGGATTATGCCGTCTTTGTCCACAGTCGCGAAGTCCCCCGGGATGGCGTACCTGACGCCTCCTACCGATCGGAATGTCGCGGCGCTCTTGTCCGGGTCCTTGTAGTAGCCGAGGGGGTTCCTACCTCCGAGGGCCAGCACGCCGATCTCCTCGGAGCCGGGCTCCACCTCACGATCCGCCGTTGCGGCAAGGACCCTCGCGTCCTTGCCGAGGGTGAACTGCGCGGTGTGGCTGGTGGATGAGCCCGAGGAGACAGAGGATCCCATTCCTACCGCCTCAGAGGAAGAGAAGACGTCCAGAGCGAGGAAGTTCGGGTGATGGCGGAAAAGACCCTGTTTGGTCTCCTCGCTCCACATCACACCCGAGGAGATCATGGCGAACAGGCTGGAGAGGTCCCATCGTCCCGGGTTCGCGTCCAGGGCGGTGAGGATCGGCTTCGCGAAGGCGTCACCGACTATGACCAGGATGTTCACCTGCTCCCTCTCCACCGTGTCGAGTAGCTCGACCGGATCGAAGCTCCGGCCAGGGAGGGTGACGACGGCGCCCCCGCCGCTCAGCGCGCTGAGCGAGGTGAAAGCCCCCGTTCCGTGCATGAGTGGGCACGCGGGAAGCAGCTTCGGGCCCGGTGCCTTCAGCGTCTCGCGTACCCCATCCACGCCAGCCTCGTCAGGGAAGCGAGTGAAGGAAGCCTCGTTCAAGCGGGCAAAGAGATCGTCCTGACGCCACATGACGCCCTTAGGCATTCCGGTAGTGCCTCCGGTGTAGAGCAGGTAGAGGTCGTCTCCGCTGCGAGGCCAGGGAGCGGAGACCTGGCCTACTTCCTTCCCCGCTGCCTCGTCGTAGGGGATTGCCCAACTGGGACATGCCCCGCTTCCATCGTCCACCCAGATCCACCCCAGAACGTCACCCAGGCTGGGCAGCAGGCGCTCGATACGGTTCGTGAAGGCTCCGTGGAACACGATGATCCTGGCATCGGCGTTCGTCCACAGGTACAGGAGCTCGTCATCTTCGTACCTGTAGTTCGTGTTCACCGGGGCCATCCCGATCTTCATGGCAGCGAAGGTGGATTCGAGGTACTCAGGGCAGTTGTACAGGTACTGGGCGCATTTGTCCTGGTGAGCCACCCCCAAGTCCAGGAACACTCTGGCCAGGCTGTTAGCCCTCGAGTTAAGGTCCCTCCAGGAGACCCTTCGCTCCCCGTGGATCAAGGCCGGCGCGCCGGGCAACGTGTCAGCCACTGCCTCCCAGACGTCTGCGAAATTCCAATTGGTCATCACGCCAGCCTAGGCTATCCCTATGGACATGCGCCTTCCAGGAGACGATCACCCGGCACGTCTTGGATTCCGGGCGTGGCATGCAGACCATCCTGACCCCACCGGTCGTGACCTGGCTGAGTCCGGTTACGTGGCACCGCACTGGCCTTCTCCCTGGGGACTCGACGCCGATCCGATCTCGCAGCTCGTCATCGATGACGAGATCCGTCGTAGCAAGATACGCCGGCCATCGAATCCCATAGGAATCGGCTGGGCAGGACCGACGATTCTCTACGCAGGGACGCAGGAGCAGCGCGATCGCTATCTCATGCCGTTGCTGTCGGGTGAGGAGATGTGGTGCCAGCTGTTCTCGGAGCCGGAGGCCGGTTCAGACCTGGCTGGCCTCGCCACTCGAGCTGTCCGCGACGGCGACGAGTATATCGTGAACGGCTCGAAGATATGGACGACTTTCGCCCACGAAGCCCGCTTCGGGATCCTGCTCGCGCGGACCGACCCGAACGCGCCTAAGCACGAGGGCGTCTCCTACCTCATCTGCCCTATGGATGCGCCCGGTGTGACTGTGACTCCCATCGTGGACATGACCGGTCTTCACGCGTTCAATCAGGTCTTCCTCGACAATGTTCGCATCCCGGTCGATAACAGGGTCGGCGAGGAGAACAGGGGTTGGGACCTAGCGAAGGTAACTCTGGGCAACGAGCGCGTCTCCCTGTCCGGAGAAGGGGCTATCTGGGGCAACGGTCCTACCGTGGCAGACCTTCTGGAGCTGGCGAAGGGAAGCGGCAGGACGCAGGACCCGCTGGTACGCCAAGAGCTCGCGGCCCTCTACGCTGAGGCAGAGATCCTACGACTTATCCGCCTCAGGACCGTGTCGGCTGCCATACTCGGGCGGAGCCCCGGGCCGGAAGCATCTATCCGCAAAGCGATGTCTGATGCGCACGGTAAGAGAGTCATGCGCGCCGCTCGCGATCTGGAGGGAACAGCAGGCGTTCTGTCAGGTGGGAGGCTCGGTACGTCGCGTTGGGGCGGTGACATGTGGTACTACGGTTTCCTGATGTCGCCGGCCCTGACGATAGGAGGAGGCACCTCCGAGGTTCAACGGAACATTATCGGTGAGCGCGTACTTGGTCTTCCCCACGACATAGACGTCGAGGCAGGCCAAACATGGGCAGAGTCGCGCTCCCACTCAGCACGCGGCCCCGCCTAGACGTAGTTCCAGGAGATCATTGCTCCAGGAGATCAGTTAGACGAGCATCGCGCGCCGAGCCTGTTATGCCGTCAGCCCCCGTGAGACCGCTCGATGACACGTCGCACGAAGGCCGCGAAGGCTTCAGGGTGGGTGAGGTGCGCTCCGTGATGGGAACCAGGGATCTCGTAAGCTTCGGCATCCGGTAGGCGATCTACCAGGTAAGCGCAGCCTCTCCTGTGATGCTCCAGAGCGTGGCCGCTCACACCGATCACGGCAGGAACCGTTACATCGCGAATGTCGAACGGCGGCTTATCCTGACGTATGGCGGATAGCTCTGCCACGAGCGCCGTTCCCTCCCGGCGGCGCTCCTCGCGGGAAGCCTCCGTAAGCCTGTCCCAGGCCCCGTCTCCCACCATGCGGCGGAAGAATGCTTCGGCCGCTCTCGCTCCCTTGGTGCCGGAGCCCGCTGTACTGCCGGGGCCCGCCGGACTGCCGGGGCCCGCCGGCCCGCCCGCAGCCGTGGAGGAAGCATCGTGGCGCAGGCTATCTGTCTGGGCACCTGAAGTCCTGGGTGGGTCGTCCCTGCGTCGTGGCCAGATGTCGAGCCAGGGAAGGGGTGGCTCGAATGCGCCGATTCCGAGAATCTGAGTCGTCCTACGGGCAGCTACCGCCAGGGCGATGTCGCCGCCGTAGCTGTGCCCGACTACGACCGCCTTACGACCGGCTATGACCGTGAGACAGTCATCGACCTGGTCCGCGAAGTCCTGGGACGCTGGAGCGGTAGCCCTGGAGCGACCATATCCCCTGCGGTCATAGGTGCATACGTCCAGATCGTCGAGCCGCCTCATGACGCGCCTGAAGCTGGTGCCACGGTCGAGGGTTCCATGCACGAGAACCACTAGCGTATCGTCGCTCAGGGGCATGTCTTCCGGAGTCTGCTCTATCGTGAACAGACCTCCGGCCATCTCTTCATGCAGGAGAACGCTCATCGTTGGCCGATTAGCTTATGAGTCTGGGGAACTACTCGAACGAACGGGTGAACATCGAGAGCAGCCGCCTGCCAGGTGAGTACGTCTGCCGGCGCCGGAGCGTCGAGCACATCGCCGTAGGGGGTGACAGGCTGGAGGAACACATGCGCATCAGGGGCGCACTCGTGGATCATGGAGATGGCTTCCTCCAGCTCCCGGGGAACGAGATGCGCACCTAGCACGATCTTCATGGAAAGCGTCGGCCTTCCCGTCCTCCCAGAGTGCTCTAGCAGGGTCTCGATGAACCTTCTGTGGGTATCCAGCCGCACGTTCTCGCCGTCGGCGCTGTTCAGCTTCAGATCCATGCTGACGTGGGAAAGGTAACCGAGCACCTGCCGCAGGCGGGCTGGAAGGGTCCCATTCGTCTCCAGTGCGACCGGTATAGAGCGTGAGGCGATCTCGTCCAGGAGCGGAACTATGCCTGTGGCCTGGAAGAGAGGCTCACCTCCCGTTACGCTCAGCATCTCGTGCCGTACCTGTCCCCATAGGTTGGCTATGTGGGCGGCTATCTCATGGTGGTCGAGCGGGCTCGCCGCCTCCAGCCAATCACGGCGGCCCGCGACCTGTTCTATCATGAAGGGTCCGGGACGGCGCTCCAGCGCCTCTGGCTGATCGCAGTAGGAGCAACGTATATTGCAGCCAGCCAGGCGGAGAAATACCTGTCGGGCGCCGATGTGCTCTCCCTCACCCTGGATCGCCGAGAAGATCTCAGTGGCATAGATGGCCGTCATGGCTCGCTCAGACGGCGGTCTCTGATCGCGGGGTCCTCGATGCCTGCGGCTGCGAACCCACGGCGTCGTAGCTCGCACGCGTCACAGCTACCGCATGGGTCGGGCCCGCCGCGGTAGCAGGACCAGGTCATCTCGAAGGGGACTGACAGGCTCGCTCCGAGGCGGACTATAGCCGCCTTGTCGAGCAGGAGCAGGGGTGCCTTTACCTGCACCGGGCTCCCCTCGACGCCACGCCTCTGTCCCAGGCGAGCCACCTCGCGGAAAGCCTCTATGAACTCGGGCCGGCAGTCTGGGTAACCGCTGTAGTCGATAGCGTTCACGCCGATCGTCACGGAGTCGAGGTCTCGCGACTCGGCGACCCCGATGGCGATCGCCAGGAAGATAGTGTTCCTGGCAGGGACGTAGGTCGACGGGATGCGGGGAGCGACAGGCACGGAACGGGTGCTCTGCGAGCTCGCTGCGGGAACATCCAGGGACAAGTCGGTGAGGGCGGAGCCGGCGAACGGTGCTCTGTCCAGAGCGACGATGATGTGTTCGGCCCGGTAATGCTCGGCAAGGGCATGCGCTCTTTCGATCTCGACCCGGTGGCGCTGGCCGTAGTCGAAGGTGAGTGCGAGGAGAGGGGCCTTCCTGTCCAGGGTAGATGCCTCACTCGCCAGGCACACAGCGGAGTCCATCCCGCCGGAAAGCACGACCAGGGCGCCTGGCACGGTGCTCACCCTGCGACGAGCTCGACGCTCGCATCGGGCGTCTCCCAGAGGCGGACGCGGACGACCTGGAGCGGGGTCTCGCCAGGCGATGGCCGGGGAAGCCGGTCGGCCACAGCTTGCCAGATGGCTGCTGCTATGTTCTCCGCTGTCGGATTGGGGAAGGAGTCGTTAAGGAGCTCGTGGTCATAACGCCCGATGATCTCGGACCTGACCAGTGAATCCAGGGCCTCGAAATCCATGACCACTCCGTTGCCATCGATGGCGCCTTCCAGGGTCACCTCGAACCTGTAGTGGTGCCCGTGGAGGCGCTGGCAGCGTCCAGGATGCCATGGGAGCTGGTGTGCTGCCTCGAAGCTGTAGGCACCCGTTATACGCGCTCGACTCGGCTGCATACGTGCGGAGCCTAGTGATGGATGTGAGGTTCCAGCACGTGAGGGCGCGATGCCGCTCCTAGGCTGCCCGGTATCATGCTGTATATGGCCCGAGATGTCGGAGTGCTCTCGCATGTCTCCGGAAACCAGGAGCCTCCCGAGGCGAGCAGCTCCGTAGGGCCGGGAGCCAGCCACTCTGGATCCTTCGGGCCTACTGGCTCTTTCGGGCCGAATGCCTGGCTTGTCGAGGAGATGTACGCCCGCTACGTCGAGGATCCCCTGGCGGTCGCGCCGAGCTGGCGCGAGTTCTTCGAGGACTACCGGCCAGGACCGCTCGGAGCGCCCCGGCGGGTGATAGACCCAGGGCTCCCCGCTCCGACCCAGTCGGAGCCCTTCGGTGCTCAAGCCGCTCCAGTCTCGCAGGCTCCTCCCGGTTCGCTCGCCGCGCCGGGCTCCGCCATGCAGGGCTCCGCTGCGCCGGGCTCCGCCATCTCTGCCGCCCCTTCGACGGCTGTGGCCGAGGCTCTTTCCGATGCGACCTCCGTGGGGGTGGCTAGCGCTGCACCTGGCTCCAACCCTGTCGCTCAGCCGGTCACTGGCAGCCCCTCTGCTGGCAGCCCTTCTGCCGGTAGCCCTTCTGCCGGCAGCCCTACCGCAGGCACGCCGGCTCCTCCCGCAGGCACTCCCCTCACCGGCCCGGCCGCTCGCCTGGCTGCGAACATGGCAGCCAGCCTGTCGGTTCCGACTGCCACGAGTGTGCGCGACGTGCCCGCGAAGCTCCTGGAGGTGAATCGGTCCATATTGAACGACCACCTGGCGCGTAGCGGCGGGGGGAAGGTGAGCTTTACCCATGTGATCGCTTTCGCCATAACCCGCGCGCTCGCGCAGCATCCGGGGATGCGGGTCGTCTACATCCCCGGATGCGTGCCAGAGGCTTCTGGAAACGGCGGCGGGAAGCTCGGGAGCGGGCCCAGGTCCGCGGCATGGGAGGCCCCGCACGTGAACCTGGGAGTCGCGGTTGACGTGGAAAGGCCCGATGGCAGCCGGATGCTCCTCGTTCCGACGATCCGGAACGCCGACGAGCTAGACTTCCGGGAGCTCGTTCTCGCGTACGAGGATCTGGTGCGCAAGGTGCGCACCGGCAAGGCCGTGGCTGACGACTTCACCGGCACCACCGCTTCGATCACCAATCCGGGAACCGTGGGGACCGTTCACTCCGTCCCGCGGCTCATGCCAGGTCAGAGCGTTATTATCGGAGTAGGTTCTATAGCCTATCCGGCTGCCTATGAGGCGGCCGACAGTCGAGTCCTTGCCAGGCTGGGCATATCGAAAGTGGTAACCCTGACATCCACATATGATCACAGGGTCATACAGGGGGCCGAGTCGGGGCGGTTCCTGTCCAGGGTCCACGACCTGCTACTCGGGGCTGACGGGTTCTACACCGAGGTCTTCGGTTCACTCGGTGTTCCCTATGCGCCGGTGGCGTGGCTGCCAGACGTCAACACCGTGGGCGATCCTATGGAGGAGACGCGCCAGCAGATCGCCAAGCAGGTTCATGTCCAGAGTCTGGTGAACATGTATCGCGTGCGCGGGCATCTGATAGCCGAGCTGGATCCCTTGCACGCAGCACCTCCTGTGATGCACCCAGAGCTCGATCCCGCCACCTATGGCCTCACCCTGTGGGATCTGGATCGTGAGTTCATGGCGGGAGACCTGCCCGGGAGGCCTGTTGCGTCGCTTGATTCGATCTTGCGGGTGCTGCGTGATGCGTACTGCAGGACCATGGGTGTCGAGTACATGCACATCCAGGATCCCGAGCAGAAGCGCTGGATCCAGGAGCACTTGGAGGGCGTATCGTGGGGACTCGATCCCGACGAGCAACGACACGTCCTCGATCGCCTGAATGCAGCCGAGGCATTCGAGCGCTTCCTCCATACCCGCTACATAGGCCAGAAGCGGTTCGGGCTGGAAGGTGCAGAGTCGGCCATCCCGTTCCTGGATGCCGTGCTCGACGAGGCGGTGAGCTCGCGGAACGTGGAGGCGGTAATCGGCATGGCGCACCGTGGGCGCCTGAATGTCCTCGCGAACATCGTCGGTAAGTCATATGGTGAGATCTTCCGGGAGTTCGAGGGCAATCTCGACCCCGACAGTGTCCAGGGGTCGGGCGACGTGAAGTACCACAAGGGCGCGAGCGGTGTCTTCACCGGGCTGTCGGGCAAGGCGATCCCGGTGTCTCTGGCCTCTAACCCGTCGCACCTAGAGGCAGTTGATCCTGTCGTCGAAGGTATGGTCCGAGCCAAGCAGGACATGCTGCGCTTTCGAGCACAGGCCGCTTCCACCGGTGAGGAGGTGTCTCCTTTCCGAGTGCTGCCGGTGCTGATTCATGGGGATGCAGCATTCGCCGGGCAGGGCGTGGTGGCAGAGACGCTGGAGCTGTCCAGCCTGCGGGGATATCGTACTGGCGGCACCATCCATCTCGTCATAAACAATCAGCTCGGGTTCACCACGGCTCCGGAGGCTGCCCGTTCCTCCGTTTACCCTACCGATGCGGCAAAGATGGTCCAGTCGCCGATCATCCACGTGAATGGCGACGACCCGGAAGCATGCGTGCGTGCTGCCCGCCTGGCTGTCGCCTTCCGCGAGAGGTTCCTGAAGGACGTGATCGTGGACATGGTGTGCTATCGCCGGCACGGGCACAACGAGGGAGATGACCCCAGCTATACCCAGCCGCGGATGTACCGGATCATCGAGCAGAAGAGGTCCGTGAGGAAGCTGTACACCGAGACGCTCGTGCGCCGTGGCGATATAACCATCGAGGAGGCAGAGCAGGCGCTAGATGACTTCCTCGCGAAGCTCCAGCGGGCACTGGACGAGACTCGGGCGAGCGCCCCTCCGAACCCCGACCACCTGCCAGGGCGCGCTCCGCTTCCGGCGCCGCCGATGCCCGATACCGGAGTGGCCCGCGAGGAGCTCGATCGGGTGCACAGGGCTATTCGCCGCCTGCCCGAGGGCTTCACCCTTCATCCGAAGCTCGCTCGCCAGTTCGAGGCGCAGGACCAGCTCTACGAGTCAGGCCAGGTGGACTGGTCAACTGGTGAGGCTCTGGCATTCGGGACCCTGCTCAGGGAGGGCGTGGATATTCGCCTGAGCGGCCAGGATACGCGGCGGGGCACGTTCAGCCAGCGCCATGCCGTCCTCGTGGATCACGAGACCGACATGGAGTACCTGCCTCTTGCGGGGATCGCCAGGGAGCAGCCCGGCTCCGCAGGTCTCGTACCACCTGGTCACTTCCGGGCCTATGACTCCCTGCTGAGCGAGTACGCAGCCCTCGGTTTCGAGTACGGCTACGCCTTGGAGGCGAGAGAGGCGCTCGTGGCGTGGGAGGCGCAGTTCGGCGACTTCGCCAACGGCGGTCAGGTCATCATAGATAACTTCCTCATGGCGGCCGAGGACAAGTGGGGCCAGGCGTGCGGTCTCATCCTCTTGCTGCCGCACGGCTACGAGGGTCAAGGCCCGGAGCACAGCTCGGCTCGGATAGAGCGCTTTCTTACTCTCGCGGCGGAGGGCCCCCGCGGGGCAAACTGCACGCTGGCGAACGTCACCACGGCGGCTCAGTACTTCCATCTTCTACGGGCACAGGTGTACCTGGAGAAGCGCTATCGCATTCGCAGACCGCTGGTCGTGTTCACGCCGAAATCCCTCCTTCGTGCTCGCCAGTCCCGTTCGCCCATAGGGGACCTGGAGCAGGGTAGCTTTCAGGCGATCCTCGATGATCCTGCACGATTGGACGGACGGCTCGATGCCGCCAGCGTGACCAGGGTGGTCCTGTGCTCAGGGAAGATCGCCTACGAGGCCCTGGCTCGCCGCGATGAGCTGATCGGTGCCGGGGCGCCATCGGGCCGGGCGGCCGTACTGCGGATGGAGCAGATCCATCCGTGGCCGCTAACCCAGCTCGCCAATGCGCTGGCTCTATATCCGACGGCGCGTGAGGTGGTGTGGCTCCAGGAGGAGCCGGAGAACATGGGGCCCTGGATGTTCGTACACGGCAGGCTCCATCGCATGCTCGGGCACGAGCGCCTGCTCCACCACGTAAGCCGGGAGCCTTCCGGAAGCCCGGCCACTGGCAGCGCAGCTCTACACCAGCTCGAGCAGGAGGACCTGCTCGTCCGGGCGTTCGGGGACTTGGCTGAGACCTGAGGGCCGCGCTGGTCTGGGCCCTGTCAGTCGAAGGTGATGCTGGAGAACCGGCGCAGCTTTTGCGGACGGTGCCTTGCGTCGATGCGGCGGACCGTCCCTGATTTCTGACGCATGACGAGTGACTGGGTTGTCATGCCGGAAGAGGAGTAGCGAACGCCCTGAAGGAGCTCTCCGTCGGTGATCCCGGTGGCGGCGAAGAAGCAGTTGCTCCCGCGAGCGAGGTCATTCGTGGACAGGACTGCCGTCAGGTCGAAGCCTGCTTCAAGGGCAGCCAGGCGCTCCTCATCGTTCCTGGGCCAAAGGCGACCCTGGATCTCGCCTCCCATGCACTTCAGCGCGGCAGCCGAGATCACACCTTCCGGGGTCCCGCCTATTCCGATAAGCATGTCCACCCCGGAGTCAGGCCAGGCTGCCGAGATAGCCGCAGCCACATCGCCATCGGTGATCAGGCGGATCCGGGCCCCGGTCGACCTGATCGCAGCGATCAGGTCTCTGTGGCGGTCGCGTTCGAGCACCATCACCGTGACATCGCGCACAGATTTCCCCAGGGCCTTTGCCACGGAGCTTATGTTGTCGGCTACCGGGAAGCGGATGTCCACGCTGCCGGCAGCGTCGGGACCCACTGCCAGTTTCTCCATGTAGAAGCAGGGGCCCGGACTGAAGAGGGTGGACCGTTCGCTTACGGCGATGACGCTCAGCGCGCCGTTACGGCCAAGGGCCGTCAACGTCGTGCCGTCTATGGGGTCGACTGCCACATCGGTGCAGGGCGGGCTGCCATCCCCGACGCGCTCTCCGTTGTAGAGCATGGGGGCCTCGTCCTTCTCGCCTTCGCCGATCACGACGATCCCATCCATGCTCACCGTGGAAAGGACCACCCGCATGGCATCCACTGCAGCCTGGTCCGCCCCCTCCTTGTCACCGCGTCCCACCCAGCGTGCAGATGCCATGGCGGCCGCCTCGGTCACTCGGACGAGCTCCATGGCGAGATTCCGGTCGGGCGCCTGCGGCCCACGCTCTTCCACGTCCTGGTCTTGTATAGGGTTCACCTCTAGCGAGGATACCACCTGCCCCGGGAGGGCCTATGGTGGGATCTGATGGCAGGCGTAGACCGAGGAGAGGCAGGGGGAGGGACCCCTCTCCCGGAGCGGCTTTCCTACGAGGCCGCCTACGAGGCCAGTGAGATCCGGGATGCTGACTTCGTCACTCTCTCCGGTATCCCTCTAGCTCCTGCTTACGGCCCAGATGACGCGGCCTCCTACGCTGGCTCGGGTAGTGAGGGTGGGAGGGAGCGCTGGCCTGGGATCTACCCCTACGACAGGGGTCCCTACGCTTCGATGTACCGCTCGAAGCTCTGGACAATGCGAATGTTCGCGGGTTTCGGGGCACCGGTGGATACGAATCGGCGGTTCAAGGAGATCCTCTCCGCGGGCGGGAACGGCCTGTCCGTTGCCTTCGACCTGCCGACGCTCATGGGGAGGGACTCTGATGACCCGCACTCGCTGGGCGAGGTCGGGCGCTGCGGCGTTGCCATAGACACGCTTCTCGACATGGAGGAGCTGTTCGCAGGCATAGACCTGGGGTCGATCTCCACGTCCATGACCATCAACTCCTGTGCCATCGTCATCTTCGCCATGTACGTAGCGGCAGCGGAGAACGCTGGTTCGAAGCGGGGTCGCCTGAGCGGCACCTTGCAGAATGACATCCTGAAGGAGTACCAGGCCCAGAAGGAATACCGTTTCCCTCCTCGCCAGGCGCTCAGGCTGGTGGTGGACGTGGTTCGCTTCTGCGAGAGCGATATGCCACGTTTCCATCCGGTGTCGGTCTCCGGCTACCACATAAGGGAGGCTGGCTCGAATGCCGTACAGGAGCTGGCTTTTACCCTTGCGAACGGGTTCGCCTACGTAGAGGCCGTCCAGGCGGCTGGGCTTCCAGTCGACAGCTTCGCCCCGCGTCTCAGCTTCTTCTTCAACGCTCACATCGACTTCTTCGAGGAGATAGCGAAGTACCGAGCAGCACGCCGTATCTGGGCACGCTGGATGAAGGAGCGCTACGGGGCGCGAGATCCGAGGTCGCTGCAGTGCAGGTTCCATGTTCAGACCGCTGGCGTATCGCTCACTGCCCAGCAGCCAGAGGTGAACGTAGCGCGTACCGCGATCGAGGCGCTAGCGGGCGTGATGGGCGGAGCTCAGAGCCTGCATACGAACTCCATGGACGAGGTGCTGGCACTTCCGACGGAGCGCGCAGCCCGGATAGCGCTGCGCACGCAGCAGGTGATCGCCTACGAGACCGGCGTACCGAGCGTGGCCGATCCCCTCGGCGGTTCCTGGCTGGTCGAGCGGCTGACCGGAGAGATGGAGAGACGCGCGGGAGAGATCTTCGCGGAGATCGAGCAGGCAGGGAGCGGCTCGATGCTCGAAGGCGTGCTCGCGAAGATAGACGAGGGATGGTTCCAGCATTCGATAGCTGACTCAGCATTTGACCAGGAGGAGCGCCTGGCTAAGGGCCGGCGCATCATGGTGGGAGTAAACGCGTTCACCGAGGGCAATGATGATCCACCTCCGCCGATACTGCGTGTCGAACCAGAGGTAGAGGAGCTGCAGAGGAAACGCCTCGCCCAGGCGCGAGCTGATCGTTCTGCAGACGGTGCCCGCATCGCTCTCGAATCCCTTGCTCGGGATGCGGCGGACCCGACGGTGAACCTGGTACCTGCTGTCATCGCTGCGGTACGGGCAGGGGTCACCGTGGGAGAGGTGATGTACGCGCTCGCTTCCGTGTTCGGCAGCTACGAGGAGTCAGCGACTCTCTAGCCGGCGACGGAGGGAGACCAGCCGGAACGGCTCCCTGAGCTCGAACTGCTATATTTGATTCTGGCGTGCCGGGAAGCCTGGTCGGCAGACCATCATGGCGCGCCTACCCTCACCCCTGCGATCTATCCGCTCCTCGCTCAGGAGAGGTGCCAGGGGCGCCGCTCGGGTGGTGAGCGAAGCCGGAGCTGTCCATGACCCGATAAGCCCTGCTGCCCGGAGCTACCAGGATGGCTCGCAGGGCTCTGGGGCAGGAAGGATCCTGACGTTCTGGACAGGCGAGAGCCGCGGCGGCGTGCTTCTTGCTCTGGGTGCGGTAGTCGCAGTCATGTGGGCATCGGGCCCGTGGTCGTCCTCCTACGCGCTGGTGTGGGAGCACGCTTACCAGCTTCCCCTGCTCGGGTCATGGGCTCCAGATCCGCGGGCCTGGGTTGACAGCGGTGCCATGACGATCTTCTTCCTCGTCGTTGGTCTGGAGCTCTCCCGAGAGCGTTCCACGGGTATTCTCTCGAGCTGGCGGCGCGCTGGTGTTCCTGTTGTGGCAGCACTCGGCGGGATGGCTGGGGCTGCTGTGGCGTACCTGGCCGTCGTCCACGGAGGTGTCGGCTCGAGGGGCTGGGGAGTGCCTATGGCAACCGACGTCGCCTTCGTAGCCGGAGTGGCTGGTGCCCTGGGCAGGCGTGTGCCGGCAGCGCTCAGGTTGCTCCTGGTGAGCCTGGCAGTAGCAGACGACATAGCGTCTGTGGCCGTCTTGGCCATCGTTTCGGGACACCGCCTGTCTGTGTGGCCGCTTCTAATGGTGGCAGCCGTGACGGCTTTCCTGGTGGCGACCCGCCAGCGGTTGCAT
>DAHXND010000034.1 GCA_027366675.1 Acidimicrobiales bacterium | reverse complement strand
GCTGATCGTGCGCGCCGTCTCCTGAGCCAACTGCGCACGCAACTCGCGCCTACGGCAGGCGCTCCGACGCGGCTCCGGGCAGGAGTTACGATCGAAGTGCCCGTGGACGATGGACCCCGACGACGGACCGTGGACGCCGATCAAGAGATCCTCGATACCTGTCGCGAGCTGGGGTTGGGAGGCCAGCCGGTCGTGCTTGTCACCGACGACACGGGCATGACCCTCCGGGCCGGGGCTGCTGGAGTCCGGGTCGTCCCCATGCCAGAGCAGTACCTGCGGCGAAGGCCGCAACCCGAGGATCAAGCGAGCTGAAGTCGACGACTGAGCCGCACTACCCGTCCGAGGACTGGCCCGGCTCCTGCCGAGGGCGCTCACGGGATGGAGTCCCGTGGCGACCTCGCCTCGGCGGGAGGCCGTCATGGCCTGACGGTACGGTGGTGTTACGACCGCATCAGTATGCGCCGCTGTGCGCCCCCGGCTGCTCGCATGGGCTCGCGAGCGATCCGGCTTGGAGGGCGACGAGCTCGCTACCTGGGCCAGCGAGCGACCCGACGCCCGCTTCATCATGAGCCGTTGAGATGAATGCCTGGGCATGAGGGATCCTGGCCGTCTCCTGCGCCGATCCTGCTAAGTCTCCCACCTGCCATGTCGCGGCGGCGGGCCGTAGCAGGCGCCACAGACGCGCTCTGCCAGCTCCGACAGGCGCTTGGCCTCCCCGGGATCCAACCGGGAACCAGCGAGAAGCGCGTACTCGCGAGGAGTTGCCGACAGCCGAACCGGCCCGACCAGCGGATCCAGCATTTTCCTGGCCTTGCGCCACGCTGATACGGCTTCCCCGGGGGTATCTGGCATCCGCATGGATGCGAAGAATCGCCGGCACCTGGTCCTCCTGTGCCAGATGGCCGCAACTGCCAGGAGAAGGATGAGCAGTGCCAGAGCTCCCTCCGGGAGGCGCGGTCCCTCGCCAGCAGGAGCCTTGCCCGTCATAGACCTTGCTGGACGGGCAGGAGAGCTAACGGGGATGGGGCTCGCCTTCGGAAGGGGGGCGGCCGTTGCTGTCTTTATCGGAGCTACCGAGTCCGGACCCTTCGTCCCCACTTGCGTTGGCGCTACGCCCGTGTAGCGCGCGTCCCCTGGTGCTCCCCTCCCGGGCGTGGGCTCGAAGCGAACCCAGCCGAGTGGTGAGAGGTAGACCTCCGGCCAGGTATGAACATCCTCGGTTCCCACTACGTAGGACCCACCCGGTCCCGGTTGCCCTGTGGTGAATCCTACGGCCAGCCTTGTCGGAAGCCCGACCATACGGGCCAGGATCGCGAAGGCAGTCGCGAACTGCTGGCAATAGCCTTCGTGAGTATCGAACAGGAACGCAACCAGTGGGCTACCTGCCACTTTACGGGGATGCAGATCGTAGACCTCGTGCGTCCTCAGGTAATCCTGGATCGCCACGGCTTTCTCATAGGGACCGACCAGACCAGCCGTGATACGGTCCGCCAGGATGCGAACAGCCTCCGGCTCCGGCGGTACGTAGGTGAGAAGCGAGGACGCGTCGGAAGGAACCTTCGCGGCAAAGAGCGATGCCAGGCTCGGTGCCCCCACTCGTGCCACTACCTGATACGTGACACCCGGACCTGCCTGCTCCCCCTCTGGAACAGCAAGGGTTGCCATCCAGGGCTCCCAGGTCGTTCCCTCCGGCAGAGCCCCTGCCACGGGAACACCGCCCACAGGCAGCCACCGGCTCGCCAGGTGCAGGAGATGGAACGTCTCCACGACGTCCCTCCCTCCCTTCGAGGCGGGGTGGACTGGATCCGCCGGAACGCTGCCAACGAAGCCATTCCCGCCCAGCACGTCCAGCGTGGTGAGGCGCCAGTAGTCCGGCACCGAGCTCTTCACCGTGAACAGCGCGGGCCCGGATACGTTCGTTAGATCCGGCACCAGAGATACCTCGGGGTCGACATGGACGACCCCGCCCGCGCCTGCTCCATGGATGTGAATGAACGGACCACCGGCAAGCGGTACGATCCCGACAGCGAGGGCGAAGCTGGCCAGACATCCGAATGTCCTCCAGGCGCCCAGCCTGCGCGAGCTGAGGACCACCGTGGCGCTCGCGTGGCACCCACCCTTACCCGCTGATGATCCTGCCTTGGGTGATCCTGCCTTCGAAAGAGCTGCCGATCCTGTTTTCGCAATGACGGAGCAGCCTGGTAGCGACAGAGCCGACATGAGGCCGCCCGCCACTGCAGTTGCGGCGAGAAGCGTAGAGAATGGAAGGCTGAAGTGGTTCCCCGCTTCAGCCGAGGCGAACGCTATGGCCACGACAGGAGGCGCCACGGCGGAGAGCCCAGCTCCCCGCCTGGCCAGCCAGGCGCTCGCCAGCGAGATAATCCCCGCTGCCAATGTCGCCGCTGCCAGCAACGATGGAACCGTCGGAGCCGGGACTGCAGCGAAGCGGAGCGCCTGCGGGAATGCTCGCCCTGCACCGAACAATGCACCGAAGTCACCCCAGCCGATACGCCAGGACGCGGCAACCAGCGATGCCAGGGCAAGCGACCCGACCACTCCCAATGCCAGAGCCAGCAAGCCACCCCGGCGCCCAAAGATCCCATGGCTGTTCCCCAGGATCGCACAGCACTGTCCGAGTACAACGGCAACAGCAAGCGGAACGATCCAACCTGCCCCCGAGAACAGCCCCCCCAGGGCAACCACGGCACCGGCCGAGGCAAGCAGCGAACCTCCACCGTATAGCCACCTGCTCCCCGTAGGAGAGAGTCGCCGTCCCTGCATGCGAGTTGCTGGCTCCGTTGCGCCCGTGCTCCTGCTGCTGGCCCTGCTCCTGCTCCTGCCGCTCCTGCTTCCCCCACTGTTCCTGCTGCTCGAAGCGATGTGCTCACCGGCGTCGAGGGCAGCTCCCTCGGTCCCACCGACAGCATGCTCAGTCAGCAGGGCGGCATTCTCAGCGGAGCCATCCGAAGGCTTCGAGACGGGCATCCCGGGAACCGGGGCCGGCACACTCGGTGCTCCTGCCAGAACTGTCGTCAAGCGGGATATCCTGCGCGGGCGCGACTTCAGGCCGGCTTGGGTGGTCACGAGAATTACGTGACCAGAACGCCGCAACACGGGATGCCGCTCGACCATGGCCTCGGGCGTCGCTCCAGGAGCGAGCCGCGCCTGTGCCAGAGAGGTCAGTACAGGCCTCCAGCGTTGCTTCGTAGCAAGAGGACCGGAGTCCGAACCCGTAGTGGTAACGAGACGCCTGGGAGGCTCCCCCGGCCGTGGCATCGACAACCCAGCCGCCAGGGATACCGCCTCCTCCAGGGAACCGGGTGGAGCAGAAGTGTAGCTATCGCCTCTCAGGTCAAGCAGGATGGTGGTGGTCGCTGGCGCCGGTCTGGGCGTCTCCATCACCATCGCTGCCCCGCGCCTCACCGTCGCCTTCCAGTGGATGCGCCTCAGCTCGTCGCCTCTCCGATACCCCCTGAGCTGGCCGCTCGTGAACCAGTCCTCCTCGGTGCCCCTGCCGAGCCTGGCGGGCAGGCGAGGATCTGGGTGGACAACCAGGGTGCTCTCAGACAACTCAGATAGCCGAGGCTGCCAACGCGCCAGGCCAAGGGGTCCTGTAAAGGTGAGCACACCGCCCGCGTCCCGGAAGATGCCCCTCTGTGTCGTGTCCAGTGGCATCGTTCCCACCAAGCGCTCATGGCCCTTCCCGATGAACACCTGAGCCTCAGCCGGAGAGCCAGCCGGTACGAATGACGGCGATATCCTCACAGTCACGAGCTGGCGCACGCCTTGCACGGCCGCTGCCCCGAGAGCCAGGACCACAATGGCAAGGCAGCACAGCCCGATAAGCGCAAAGGGCCGAGCACCGAGGGCCACGCCCGACAGGGCGGCGGCAGCCCCGAAGCCTGCGAGCGCCTTCCCGCGGCGACTCGGAGAAAAACGTATCCGGCGGCGGGCCCGGCTGGCCTCTCTCTGCGACGAAAGGGCGGCCCCTCTACTCACGGCACCAGCCGTGGCCGGCGCTCACCGGGCAGAGGAGAGAGGAACCGGCACCCTCTCCAGCACCTCACCCAGTAGCTCCATGACCTCCAGTCGATCAGCGACGAGCCCGAGGGCCAGCCGGTGCGCCAGGACATGCGGCGCCAGCTCGATCACGTCATCGGGGAGCACGTACGATCGCCCTTCCGACGCCGCCCACACCCTGGCAGCAGCAGCCAAGCCGAGCAGGGCCCTAGGAGATGCCCCTGGGTGAAGACGCGAGTCGTCCCTCGTGGCTCGTGCCAGCGACACCAGGTAGTCCCGAAGTGGCTCGGCAAGGTAGACCCTGGAAGCCGCCTCAGCGCATTCGATCAGGCGCTCGGGGGTCGTTACCTGAGTAACCACGGGTGCTGTAGTGACCCCTTGGCGACCGAGCAGAGCAGCCTCCTCACGAGCCGGCGGGTATCCCAGGCTCACACGCATCAGAAACCGATCGAGCTGGCTCTCGGGGAGGGGGTAGGTGCCCTCGAAGTCACCTGGGTTCTGGGTGGCTATGACGAAGAAGGGCTCTGGCAGGCGATACGTGGTGCCATCCAAGCTCACCTGCCTCTCCTCCATGGCCTCGAGCAGGGCTGCCTGCGTGCGGGGCGACGCCCGGTTCAGCTCGTCGGCCATCACGAGCTGAGCGAAGATCGGGCCGGGCCTGAGCACGAAACCGCCAAAGAATGCCTGGTGGTCGAGTCCGGCACGCTGGCTCGCTCCTGGAGTGTCATCCAGGGCAAGCTCATCCCACTGCCCTGCCGGCACGTGGACCCCCGTGAGGTCGCTCGGCAGAAGGTCCGGAGTGCACTGGATCCTCTGCCATAACGTCCCGGTGGCCTGAGCGAGGCTACGAGCGAGGGTCGTCTTCCCGACACCTGGAACGTCCTCGAGCAACAGGTGCCCGCCCGCCACGAGGCAGGTCACAGCGAGACGTATGGCACCAGGCTGGCCCAGCACCACCGATCCAACGGCAGCCCCGATGGCAGCGAAGATGGCAGACAGCGCCTCCAGCTCTTCGCGCGTAGGCTCGCCCATATCCGGACCTCCGGTCGCTATAGCGCCTGGCACCTCTACCCTTCCAACACTGTAAGCGCCACCCTAGGCCAGCGTAGCGCTGGGGACGGTCATCGCCACTTTGCACTCTACAAAGCCGTTCGACACCGAAGCGCAGACTGAGCCGGGAACTACGTCTGAACGACATCTGAACGACATCTGCAAATTAGGCCAGGGACTCAGAGCGCCCCGTGATCACTGGTCGCGGCTTCCCGGTGCCACCTCGTCCTGCTCGCTCGATGGGGCCTCGGCGGACTGTGCCTTCGCTCGGCGCCTTTGCGACCTGCGCCTCAGCTCGGCTTGCAGTCACTGGCAGGCGGAGCGGGAGTGCCCGTGGTCTGCAGGTTATTGCTGTTATATAGATCATGGTGCGACATTGGCCAGGGACCGCTGGTTGCGCAGCTACTGGTCGGCGACTTCCACACGAAAAGGTAACCTTCCCTGGTGCCTGCTGCTAGGACTTTGAAACCAAGATTGCCGAAGGATCCAAAAGTCGGACTGTTCACCATCCAACCACCGGTGAACTTGGGATAGCCCGGCGCTGCCATACCCTCAGCATTCACCGCCCTCAGATCATACAGGCTAGATCCCTCTACAATATATGGCCCCGTGTGACCTGGAACCAGATTGGCAACTATCGCTTGATCAAAGAACTCCATGTCGTTAACGGTCGCCGGAAAGCCGTGCAGCATTTGCCCGGTAGCAGCATTCCAGGCATCCAACTGGGAACTATGGGGAGATTGGTTCGCCGGCAATGCCTCGTCCAGTCCTCTACCCAGACTCAGGGCGGGGGCTATCATGTCCAATCCGCCCGATATCCGCCTAGCGCCCGTCCCCCCTCCGAGATGCGCAAAGGATGGTGCACCCAGAGCAGGAAGGCTCAGGGAAAGCATTGCCTGGATGCTTGCACCCTTTGCAGCCGCGCTGCCCGGTGCGGCAAAGCCCATGACATTTGGCAGTCCTGATGTCGTACCAAGAGCGGATACACCATTCGGGTCGAGTAGGTACGCCGGCCCCGCAGTTGCAATGACGCCTATCTCGAGAGGAGGGCTTGACGAATTGCCAACGCGAGGCGTTGGCCTCCTCGTGAGACTCGTGAGGCTCGTCTTGCCGGAAGAGGTGGCCGTGCCGGTATTGCCAACCGAGCTCGATGATCCCGTGCCCGAGGTCGAAGATGATACAGCCGCGTTGGAAGAGCCTGGCGAGGTACCCAATGGCGCAGCAAGAGCCCCAGCAAGAGCCGGACTGCTGCCAATTCCATCTCCGACGTCGGGAAGCACTCCAGGCGTGAGGTCGGCTATAGCGACTGGCCATCCAGGTAGGAAAGCTCCCGGGTTCGGATAACCTGGCGGATCGGGCGTACCAGGGCTGGCAGGATGAAGCGAACCATCGGGATATACCGCGTATAGCATGGAGTTACCGGCCCGCGAGGAGAGCCCAGCCAACTTCAAAAGCCCTCCCAGGGCACCAAGGTTCGCGTTCGGCGTTCCGCCGTACTGCTCGTTAGAACCGAGGACCAGGTCAGGAGGTCCCGACCCGCCGTCGAGGTTACCTACGGCTGGTGTGTCCATGAGCTTGGTTCCTTGCATGACATTGGAGGAAGCCAGGAACGTAACCTGGTTATTCGCCGGATTCACACTCGCCACCTTGGCGGCATCGACGACAAGCACCGGGAATCCCGGAGCTGGACTGCCGTTAGGCTGCCAGGCATAAAGGTGGCGATCCATGCCCGATGCCGTAATATCGAGCTCGCCATTGCCTTGCAGATCAGCCAGTGCCGCTGCCGAAAAGATGCCTCTTTGCACCCTGTTATCCGGATTCGCGACTCCCGGTGCCGAAAATGAGGGATCTGTCTTTACAGGAAAATGAGGAAGCTTCTTGCCCTGCGCATTCCACGCATAGACGCTGCCTGCCCAGGTAGTGGCTACGATGTCCAGGCACCTGCCATTCGGGTGGATGCCGTGCAAGCAGGGAGCGGCAGCGTTGGCAAGATCACCCACGGCAAGACCCCCACCCACATCGAGCAGTTCGGCACGAGGTGGCGATACGGCCCCCGAACGGTAAGCAGCTTCCTGCAGGTGTACTCCACTGTCGAGACCAGTGGCAACCGGCCATCCGGGCAGCTCTTTCCCGTTCGGGAGCAGCGCATGAACATAGCCATCAGCAGTGGCCACCAGCAGTGCGTTCTCACCATGGGGGCCGATAGGGGCAAGGGTGGGCGACGTAATAATCGAGCTATTGAAGTGTATTGGCTTACCGTACAGGAGATCGGAAGTCGAATGGAGGAATTCCGCGCGCCGTGCCATTCCCACCAAGGGGATCTTTGAGTGGTCCTCGACCACGACACGAACAGTAAAGGTAAACTTATTCGGGTTGGCAGAACCATTGCTATTCGAGGGACCGCCCTTGAAACCATTGCGCTGCAGGGAAGCGGGAAAGAGCTTCGCCACTTTGCCGAGAGGTATGTGGGCCAATACTCCTTTCCTGACTCCCTTGCCAGCACCTGAGGCGACCGTATACCAGCTCGATGGCTCAGGCTGCGCTCCAATGCCTACCTGTACCTGGTAGCTCCACGGACAGGGTTGCGACGGCGACGGCTGGCCAGGACATGCTCTTGTAGTTCCCATCAGCCCGCGTAGGGTGAGCGTGCCCGCGGGTCCGTACAGTCCGAACCATGGCATGCCAGTGATCTCCGCTTGAGGCGGGATCCAGCCCTTGCTCGCCCACCGAACAGCCTGGGCAGCGTCTATACGACCGTATCCCGTATATATATTGAATCCTGGCTGGGTATGGTATCTACTGGTGGGGAATGGGGCTTTTACCTCGTAGTTGTTTGCAGGCCCGTACGGAGGCGCAGCTGTCTGGAAGTTTACGCTGCTTGCAGTCATTGTCACGATCTGCTTTACCTCGTTTGCCGATAGCGCCACGGGGCGACCGGTTACGGTCCTGAGGCCGGGATAAGGCGATATCCTGTGACGAACCATGGCGGCACTGGCGGCCGATTCAATGAGCCCGGCAATTCCGGATGCCTTTCCTGTGGCCTCCGACGAGCACGATTGGCTCTCCACGGCTACAGCGATATTTGCACCGTAGTTGGTGCAGCCATTCAGGTACAGATAGCTGGCCGGCGAGAACTCCGGCTTTCCATTCGAAGTAGGTGACCTCGTGATGCTGTTCACGACTATCATATGAGCGAGTGTCGAAGGCTCGTTGTGGTGCTGTGACTCCTCATCAGCCGCAGAGGCGATTACCGGCACACCGTGGGCCTGTGCATAGTTCACAGCCTGATGCGCGGTGTTGGTCACATCGATAGCGCCCAATGCCTCCTGCACGATGGATGCGCCTGAATCCACAGCGAACAGCACACCCTCTGCAAACGTATTTCCCGATACTATGAAGGAGTCGCCTACCCGGACAGGCAAGATCATGCAATTCGGGCACCCACCAACCTCGTGAGAAAGAGAGTTTGCCACACCACCCGAGTCCTGGGCCTCGCCGGTACCGTGGTCGTAATGCACTACATCGTAGGGGTTGTTGTTGTTGCCAACGAAGTTCCATCCCGAGATGGCTTCGATGAAACCAGCGGGCCCCGAGTGGCCGTAGTAGTACGGGTTCGGGCTGCCTCCAGGAAGGGTCGGAACTCCGAAGGTCCTGATGAGATCCATCGGAGATATTCCCACATATCCGTAGTGATTATGCGTATGAGTGGAGCAAAAGTAGCCCCCGTAATCCCTCGTTACGGCCGCCACGCGAGGATCGTTGGCATACTGGAAGACGTTGATGACACCTGAATTATTCAGGTCGTAGGGATTGCTCCCCGCGAACTTGATGCCTTTCGCTTCGAGCTGGGTTTTCGTCTGTCCTGTTGCATTTTCCGGTAGAGGCAGGGCAGCAGGATTGATGTAGAGCTTGCCCACTATGGCAGGATCGCACCACTCTATGCCGGAATCGGTAACAGCTATGAGCGTAGATGGAGACCCAGTCGTAACCTGCCATGCCGAATCCACGCTATTGCCCTTCACTCCACACAGCTCCTGAGGATTCCGGTTGACATGCTTGTCGCTTGTGCGAGCGCTGGAGAGCATCCAGTTGCCACCACTATTGTCCCAGTTGGACGGTCTGACGGGTGGCGTTTGCACGGGTGTATGGTCGAACTGGGCGACGATGGACGGGCTCTTCAGGCCAGCTGGCAGCGGAGGCCATGGAAACGATCCAGTGAGGCTACCGACCTGACCTGCCGTTGGAGAATCCGCCGTCTGGGCGGGCGTAGCAATCGGACACGATGACGGACGGTGGGGCGTATAGCCAGCAGCAATCGCCTCCGGCAAAGTTGCTTTGGCAAAGCCTGACCGCGATACGGGAGATGTCGAGCAGGCAGCCAGGGTCGCGCCCAACACCGCTATCGACAGGAACGCCGTAAGACTTCCTCGTTCCAGCCACCAGCGCGGGTGCATCCCGAGATGCAGGTGCCGACGCGACCGACCCCTGATGCTGGTTGCACCGGTCGCTCTCCGGAAACTCCTCGGCCAATTGATGTGCTGCATTCGTTGCGAGTATTAACCGGCTCTTATATCGCCTATGCCACCCATGGTACGTCCTTTCTGCTATAAAGAGCCCTGCCGCCCGCCCGACGGTCACGCCGAAGAGGTAGACTTGACGTTATCGTCAGATCAAAGCACCCGTCAACAGCGACCCTTGGTCCCGCTCGCACCATGTACGACCGCGGCCTGCTCCTGTTGCGCCTCGGCATAGGCCTCACGCTGTTCGCCCATGGAGCCCAGAAGCTCTTCGGCTGGTTCGGTGGGCGCGGGCTGGCAGCTACCGGCTCAGGATTCGAGGCCATGGGATTTCACCCGGGCCGACAAAGCGCGCTAGCTGCGGGCCTGGGTGAGGCTGGCGGCGGACTACTCATCGCAGCGGGACTTGCCACTCCTTTCGGAGCAAGTGCCGCTGCCGCTACGATGACGGTAGCAGCAAGCACCCACGTGCCAAACGGCTTCTTCAACTCGAACCGCGGCCTCGAGTTCCCGATGACCCTCGCCGTCGCGGCGACCAGCCTGGCCTTGAGCGGGCCCGGCTCGCTCTCCCTCGACCGCCTGCTTGGCTGGGATGATCAGCCCACCGGGCGGAAGCCGCTGTTGCTGATCACTGCGGGGATCGGGGCTGCAGCAGTGATCCGCAGGCGGCGCAGGCAACTGAAGGCCCTCGATACCAAAGCACAGACTGAGCCGGGAAACACATCTGCGGATTAGGCGCGGGACTCGGAACGCCCCGTGATCACTAGTCGCGGCTGCCCGGAGCTGCCTCGCCCTGCTCGCTCGACGGTGCGTCGGCGGACTGTGCACTTGCCGACTGTGCATCGGCGAACTGTGCATCGGCGAACTGGGCATCGGCGGACTGTGCATTTGCGGACTGGGCCTCTGGGCGGGCTTCGGCCAACGGATGCGACCAGGTGCGGGCGAAGGGCATACGCACGTCACGAACGTGCCGCGGCAGGGTACTATCACCTGTCGCCGCTGCAATAACCGCAGCCGTGCGAAGCATTATCCTCCTGGCGAGCCAGAAGAAGAAGATCGCCAGGGGCAGGTTGCACAGTACAGCAGTCAGGATGGCCACTGCTTCTCCCCCCGTGCCAAAGGAGGTATTCACGTCGAACCATGCATCGCAGAGGAGCATGGTCGCGGCGATAATCGCTGTCGGAGCAAGGATCTGCCTGCGGAACCATGCGGCCCACGCTGTGTATGCCAGCACTGCGATCAGTGCCGCGTCGAAACCGACCCAAGCCACGCTCCAGTCATGAGCACGGAAATGGCCAGGCAGGCTGATCGCCAGGTAAGCAGTCCACGGTATCAGGCCAACGATTATTACTATCATCACCGACGACAGGGCTCGATGCAGCTCGCCTCCATGAGATCCCTGCGACGCAGGGCCCTGCGGCGGCGGGCCCTGCGGCGGCGGGCCGTCCCCTGGCTGGAGCTGTCCTAGCCGGAGCTGTCCCGGCTGGCCGGTAGCCGTGACGAGGGCCTGATTCCCATCGGCCTGATTCCCGTCTCGACCCTCGATCATGTCCGTCTCCGTCCGTCGCATGCCAAAAGGGCCTAGCCGGGCGTCACTTCCACGCAGGCTTCCCGGCCTCGTGCATGCCTGTAACGCGCCACTCCTTCTTGTGCCTGTACAGGCTATCGCCCGGAAGCACGGCCAGACGCGCAGCTATGCCCAACTCTCGCGGTCCTGCCGACCACCACGGCGCTCCTCGTTTCCGCCCTGGGGCTAGGTGTCAGCGCCGTCCACCTGGTAACTGGAGGTGCGGCACAGCTACACATGAGGTCGAGCCCGCCAGGCTACGAAGCCCTCACCAGCGAGCGTCCCAGCGAGCGTCCCAGAACAGGCCGTTCGGCCCTAGTATGCGCTCAATCCCCGCCGCATAGTTGGAAACAGTACGAGGTTACCAGCACGGCGGGTGTCAGCACGGCGGGTACGAGTACAGGAGAACTACCAAGTGGAGACTTGCGCAGTTCCGGCCCAGATGCCTCTCCTGCGCAGACGAGAAGGGAGAATCATATGTCGCTCATAAAGCGCGCCGACCCGAACCTCCAGCAGCGTGTCGACTGGCCAGCTTCCATGCTCACGCCTTGGCGATGGTTCGAAGATCTACTGCAAGACGGCGACGGTAACAACCTTATACAGGTAGAAGAGTTCACCGAAGGAGACCGGCTCGTTGTCCGGGCAGAGATACCTGGGATCAACCCCGAGAAGGACGTGCAGATAACAGTCTCGGCCGGGATGCTCCAGATCTCGGCCGAGCGCAGTGAAGAAGAGAGCAGCAGCGGGCGGCATTTCCGGCGGCACGAGCTTCGATATGGCTCCTTCGCCCGCCAGATCCCGCTTCCTGACGGCGTGGACGAGTCCGCTATAGACGCCTCGTACAAGGATGGCATCTTAGAGGTGCGAATCCCTATGCCCGGTGCAAGCACGGCCGAACCTGCCCGCCAGATCCCGGTCACCCGTGGCTGAGTGCCAGGTCAACACGTAAGCCGTTCCACCCGATGACCTTGCCGGAGTCCGCGGCGGAATAGCCAGTTGCCCTCCGGCCGCTGGCCCATCCCTGGGAAATCATCTACGCGTCGGCGTGGTGGTGCCTGCCGCCTTGCCTGCGCCCCCGCAACGGTCACGGGCTTCCTGCGCTCGACGCCAGATCAGATGGCGAGAGCCGTGGATGCTGCCCGGCATCTGGACCCGAGACCGCCTAAGGCTGTCGTCGCTGCGACGGCTCCTCATCGGCCAGGCCGCAGCCACCCTCGATCCCGCCTGACTCTGAGCTGTGCCCGTTCCCACAGAACCGGCCATAGCTCTCGTGCTTCCCTCTGGCTCGCCCTCTCGAAGGCGATCATCTGCCCTATCACCAGCGCTCGATCTCGAGGCGCTGAACGAGCTGCTGCCCTGAGCCACTGCTCTGCCATGAGAGCGTCTCGCCCCGCGCCGAGAAGATCCTGCAACGCTGCGGCCTTCACAGCAAGGCGTGACGCCTGCTTGCCAGCCACCGGAGCAGCTACCTCGCAAGCATATCGAAGCCTCTTCGCCCCTATGCGCACCAGGTGCAGATCGGCGTCGGACGGCTCCGTCCCCAGCTTCCCAACCCTCCTCGACAGACGATTCCAAGCACTGGCAGCTATCCAGCCAACCACATCGTTGCCTGGAATCTCCCCAGCCGGCACATCATGAGCGAAAGCCCCTTCCTCGGCTGCCAGAGGCGCTGACCGGGGCAGGGCCGCCTCGGCAACTGGAATGGCCATGTCCGGTAACGGCTTCTCATCCCTGCACTCAGCCATCACGCGGGCTGAGAGCTCCCATCGATCTGCAACGGGAGGATTCAAGGATGCGCCAGCCAGCATCCCGAGGAGCTCCGTGTACCTGCTCGAATCCATGGCCGAAGCGAGCTCCCGTCGCCTTACCCTTCGCTCGCTCGCCAGATTCGCGAGAAGCGGTCTGGCGAGGTTCCTGTCACGCTCATCCAGCATCCCCATGCCGACCTCGATGCGCAGGCTCAGCACGTCGATGTCCCGCACGTGTCCAAGCACCTTGCCAAGCCAGCCGAGCTCGGGGCTCGCACGCAGCAGCCAGCTCGCATCCACGAGCGGCCGCATCGCGTGCAGATCCGACCTCAACCTGCGCGTGGCGACCCGGGCCTGATGGACATGCTCTGGATCCTCGTCAAGCCTCACTCCAGGGTCGTGCACCACCAACCTCCTGTAGCCGTCAGCGAGGGCCGCTCCAAGAAGCTCCCGCACGGTCGAACGAGGTCCGAGCTTCACGGGCCATACCTCTGGCCGCTCCATGGCTCGTTCTCCGAGAGCCCGTACCAACTTCGGCCGTCCTGTAGCGTGCACCACGCCTGCTACCCGTAACCTCGTGACGGCAGGTTGGAGAAGCTTCTCCCCACCTGGGCCAACCACCTCGACCTCCACCTCGCGGAACCGAGCAGCTATGCGGGACCCCTCCATCACAGACACCAGATCATCGTCGATCTCGAGCAGCAGCCCTCCTTCAGGTCCGCGAACGACAACCCTCCTCCGGTCCGTGACCAGCACTCCGACGATACCGAGAGGCTCGTCGAGCGAGAAGGCCCGGACGAGAGAGCGGGCCATCCGCGGCATCGCCCTGTGCCTGCCCGGCCACGACAGCTCCTTACGCTCCGATCCTTTGGCACCCGAGAGGACGGGCAGCTTCAAGGTCCAAAGTGACCTGGCCTCAGCCGGACCCGAGCGCTCAGTGCGCCTGCGTAGTGTCACCCCCTCTCGGGCGAGCCGCAGATCTACTGTATCGTAGTACACCGCCCGCAGGCGCTGATCAGGCAGGCTGGACGCCGAGACCCCCTCCACCAGGCCGTCCATGCTCGGAAGCGCGACCGTCGGGCCGGCATCCAGCTTCACCTCGTGCTCGATGTTGGTCATCGGAGCTCCGCTGACAGCCACAGTTCGATCGTAGGCACATACCTGGCCCTGGCATCCGCTAGCGTTACGTGAGTGATCCGTGACCAGATAGGCCCAGTAACCAGAGAGGCCCAGTAACCAGAGAGGTCCAGTGGCCTGGCAGTACATTATCCCGGGAACGAATAGAGCTTCCCTGGATCGGCGCTGGAGGAGCCCCCGGGGATACCCGCTTTCTATGTAAAATGGAGGTTCACATGGAGACCGATCCGAGCTCGTCTATCCCGTCCAGCCCGTCGGACACAGCCTCTCGGGTGCCAGCAGGCATGAGCGTCTGGGAGCGCGAGATCTTCCAACATCTCAGGCACCATGTTGCGGAGGAGCAACGCCTGCTGGAGGAGTACATAGAAGCCTCCCGTGAGACAGCGTCCAAGGCGCTGTCCTACCTGATAAACCTGCTCGTTGCGGACGAGCGGCGCCATCACGAGCTATTCCTGCAGCTCGCAGAGTCACTAGAGAACGAAGCCGAGATGCGGATAGAGAACCCGGCCGTGCCGAGGCTAGATCTCGACCAGGAGAACAGGGCTGGAGTGTTGGAGATGACGGATCGCCTCCTCGCACGCGAAGAGACCGACCTGCGTGAGCTGAAGCACCTGCGCCAAGAGCTGAAGGCAGTGAAAGATACCACACTCTGGGATCTCCTCGTTGAACTGATGGAACGTGATACGAGTAAGCATATAGCGATCCTGCGCTTCGCCCGTGATCACGCCAGGCACCCTCCCTTCTAGACACTGCTCTGGTGTCCTCACTCGACGGTTCGATCGTCTCCCCTCACGCGCTGCGCCGTATAACCCTTCCGGTTATCTCGCTGGCAACGATCCGCACTACGGTATGGCGGTCTCCGCCAGCCCATGGCACTATGTCCAGCGCATCTACACGCCTGAGCTCCTCTGCGTCATCCACCTCGTGAGCCTTACCCGTGACAAGTACGCTCCACGCCTCCCCGAGCGCGTCGTCGAGGTGGTCCGTCTCGAGGCTGACCTGCCTGCCCGACTCGACCGCCGCGGCGATCGAGCCATCGCCGGTGCGAAAGACGAGATCGTTCCCGAGCATCCTGTAATTGACCGGCAGGGCCACTGGGCCGCGCTCGTCATCGAATACCAGCCTTCCTACACCGCCCCGGCGTATATGGTTCAAACACTCCTCTCGCCCGAGGGCTTCGAGCCGTGGCGCACCGGCTGGGACGCTGCCCGCTCCAGGTGGCCACCCCATCCCCGCTCCCTCGAGCCTTGGAACTGTCGTCTCCAGGGCTGCCGCCAGGCGAAGCAACGTGGAACGACTAGGTATGGCACTATGGCGCTCCTCCAAGTACGCCAGGTAGCTAGCGTCCATACCGGCCCTGGCAGCCACCTCTCCCCTGGTGAGACCGAGCTCGTTCCTACGTTCTGCTATACGGCGCCCCAGATCCCCGGGGTTCGCGTTGCCCGAGCTGGCACCAGCATCCTTCTGGTCTCCCATTCGCGGCCTATCAGGTTCTTCGGTTCCCACGGCTTCTCCTCATCCTTTCAAGCTCAGCGAAACGACTCCCAGGGACCACCATGCCACACTACGTTTCCGAGCGCTCCTCGAGCCCGCCGAGACGCGGTCTCCGTGGAGAAGTAGCGTCGCGATCCATGGCTCCGTAGTGGCGTCACGGTCGGAATCCACGGGGCTGCCAGAGGGAGGAAGCGCGCCATGAGAAAACTGGACACTGTGACGCTGGGGGCCGGAGGAGGCGCTTACCCGGCGGCGTTCGCCCTTGCCCGTGCCGGCCAGCACGTGGTCATGATCGACTCGAAAGGCATCATGAGCGGTAACTGCCTTGCCGAGGGATGCGTTCCCTCGAAGGCAGTACGCGAGGTAGCCGAGCTGCGCAGGCGCGCCATAGCAGCGGGCACACGGATTGGCGTCACCCTCCCGGAGCACACTACATCACCCACCTCTTCACGGGTCAGCTACAGCGCTGTCCTTGCCCACAAAGACCGCGTCCAGGAGACCCGCTACCGCCAGCACGATGCAGAGCTATCCGAGCTAACAGAGCACCTGGAGCTACTGAAGGGCACTGCACGGATAATGGATCCTCACACCGTCGAGGTAGATGGCCCCTCCGGGAGGGAGCAGCTTCAGGCCGATCACATCATAATCGCCACCGGCAGCGACGTCTTCGTGCCCGGCATAAGTGGCGCGAACCTCTGCGTGACGAGCCATGACCTGTTTCGGTTGGGGGCGTCCGTAACGTCCCTGCCCGGGCGCCTCGCCGTCATAGGTGGTGGGTATATTGGCCTGGAGGTCGCCTGCATGATGCATGCGCTAGGCAGCGAGGTGACGATCGTGGAAGCTTTGGATCAGCTCCTCTGGGGAATGGACCCTGGCTTCGTGGATCTCCTTGCGGGCGGGATTGACCCAGGAATAGAGGTGATCCTGGGTGCCAAGGTGACCGGCATAGAGGCATCGGGGGGCAGTCGCCGGGTTCTCTACGAGAAGGGAGGCGCGCCATCGCAGCTGGACAGTGACCTCGTGCTCATGGCTGTCGGGAGGCGACCCGTGATACCAGAAGGGGCCACCGATATAGGACTGGAGCTCGAAGGTCATGGGCTAGCTGTAGAACCAACCATGCAGACGAACCACCGGCACATCTACGCACCAGGCGACGTGAACGGACGCTCCATGCTGTTCCACTCGGCGGTTCGACAGTCCCTGGTCGCCGCTCACAACATCCTGGCAGGGAACAACGGGGTGGATCGAATGAGCTTCGCGTCCGTGCCAACGACGATATTCACTGCTCCCGCAGGAGCATACGTAGGCCTGACCAGGAAAAGCGCTCAGGAACATGATGTGGCCGTGATCGAGAGCGCCTACTCCCTGGAAGGCGACTCACGAGCGCAGATACTGGACGAGACCTACGGAGAGATCCGTCTTTTCTTCGAGGATCAGAGCTTGCGCATCGTAGGCGGTTGGGTCGTGGGCATCGATGCCGCTCAGCTCATCGGCGAGATCGGCATAGCTGTGGCAACTGGGGCCACAGCATTCGAGATGGCACGCTTCGCCGACCAGCATCCCATGGCGGCAGAAGGCATATCCCGGGCTGCCAGAGCAGTAGCCGGCTAGCAGCCGGTGTAGAGGCAGTAGCCGGCTAGCAGCCGGTACGCGCCTCGAAAGCTAAGAACCGAGCAGCTCGGGAACGAGCAGCACCGGGACGTTCGACCTGCTGAGCACCTCGTTCACGACATCTCCCGGGAAGCCGCCGGTCAGTCCCTTGCTGCCCGATCCAGACAACCCATATCCCATGATGATCATGCCGGCCTTGTCGTCACTCGCTGCCTCCAGGATCTGGCCTGCCGGCGAGCCAGTGCGCAACTTAAGCCTCACTGGCAAGGATTGTAGATAGCGGGAGAGAAACTCCTTCGACCACGACACGCCTGCATGCTGCTGCTGGTCCCAGAAGCGCGGGAGTGTGTCAGAGCTGAACACGTGCACAGCCGTCAGCTCCACCCTGGCGTTGGAAAGGAGCCCGAGTGCTCGGTCGGTCGCTCTCTTGCCTGCCTCGGTACCGTCCAGGGCTACGAGCACGTGAAGCGGTGAGCCCTCTGCCGCTATGAGTGGCGAAGCCACCCCTACCCCAGCCTTGAAACGGTTGGCATGCTTCGCTGGCTCGACCACAGACATATTCTCCTCTGGCGGCACGACGAGCACTGGCTTGCCCAATCCGGACATGACCTCGATGGCTACATGCCCAGCCGGGTAACGACCCCCGGGAGAGCTCCTGGCACCCATCACCAGAGCCAGCACGGGCTCACGGGACCCGGCCTCGGCTATCTGCGCCGATACGTTCCCCCCCTCCAGCCGCGTGAGCGAGATCCCTGCTGCGCCGGCAGCGCCATTTGCAAGCGAGCCCGTGCCTTCTTCGCTTACATGAACTGCCTCGAGCCTGCTTCCTATCAGCGTTGCAAGTGCAGATGCCGCCCGTGCTACAGGCATTGCCGCCATGGAGGAGTCGAGGGCAACGAGCACCGTTCCCCTCGACTCAGATCCGCCAGCATCTTCGCTCAGGACACCTCCTCGCCCTCCATTACCCGCTTCACCCACCGAGAGCACCTCCCTTCGCCGCGACCCACCCTTCTGATCCGTGAAAGAACGCCGCCGAACCCATAACTCTCCTTGCCGACGCCTCGGACCCGAGCACCACATCGAGTGATGCGTCACCACTACCGTCCCACCCCAGGATCTCGATCTCCAACCTCTCGCTCGTAGCGCTCACGCGCACACGCCTACCCCTGAAGGTGAGTACCAGCGCCAGCTCATGCCAGGCAGACGGGAGGCGTGGATCTACAGCCAGCGCATCCCCCCTGGGCCACAGACCGAGGAATCCATAGGCCAGTGCCTGCCAAACGCCTCCCATCGAAGCCACGTGAAGACCGGCGGCAGAAGTGCTCCCGATGTCATCGAGGTCGATGCGGCTCGCCATACGCAAGAACCTGAGACCCTCGTCCGGTCTACCTGCCCTGGCCAGCATCTCCGCCTGGATGGCAGGCGACAGCGTGCTTCCGTGAGCACATCGCGGGCCGTAGAACTCGAGGTTCGCCCGGAGCGAGCCCGCCACTACCTCCTCTCGGATCATGTGGTGCGCCATGAGAACGTCTGCCTGCTTTATCACCTGGGCACCAGCTACCCGCTGCGACCCCAGCAGCACATCGGCAGCCACCGGGATGTCAGCTACCTCCGCTATAACCAGCGGCTCCAGAGCGAAGAAGCCATCGAACTGCTCATAGAGACCGCTAGCTGAGTCGTAGCCGTCCTTTATCGTGGCAACGAGATCCAGCCATTCCGAGCGCAACCGGGCCGCCTCCCGAGCGCCCCCAACCAAGCTGGGCTCCCTATCGATGAGCGATGCAGCGTAGCGAAGGTTCCATCGAGCCATGAGATTCGTGAAGGCGTTGTCATCGACATGCTCGTGGTACTCATCGGGGCCGATCACATCCCGGATATGAGCGCTACCGTCCGCATCCCGCTCCAGCCTGCTGGCCCAGTAGCGCGCCGTCTCGACTACGAGCTCGCCGGCCGTACCTGCGAGTAGCCTGTCGTCGCCAGTCCAGCGGGCATACCAGGATGCAGCCCAGGCGACATCAGCGGTTATATGCTCCTCGAGCTCGCCTGTCAGGATCTCCACTTCGGTCCCGTCCGGCCTGGTGGCCTTACGCGGGGTCACGTCTATGCCTTCGCGGGTGGACTCCCAGGGGAACCGGGCGCCCTCCCTCCCGCTGGCTGCGGCCGCCCGCCTCGCCGGTTCGAGGCGCCTGATCCGGTACTCGAGCATGGCCCTGGCCGCCTGCGGGCGGATCGCTGCCAGGCACGGGAGCACGAAGACGTCTGCATCCCAGAAGACATGGCCTCCATAGCCCGGGCCGGAGAGGCCACGTGCCCCGAGCGCGGCCTCGCCGTCGCCCGCCACGCTGGAGAGCAGGTGGAACAGCCCGAAGCGCACTGCCAGCTCGGTCTCCGGATCTCCGGATATGGAGACCCCCGCATTCGCCCACCTAGCTGCCCAGGAGCGCCGCTGCTCGGATAAAAGCGCATCGAATCCAGCCCGGGCCACCTCTGCCAGCTTCGCGCCAGCAGATCCTGGATCGGGAGGAGCATCGGCACTTGCCACGTAGGCGGCCAGCCGCTCCAGCCTGTCAGACCCCATAGCCGAAGCGAAGCGCTGGCGAGCTGCCGCAGCCACCCCTCCCGGAGGCGCGCTCGACGAGACTGCTTCCTGCTCTTCGCTCCTCGCAGCGAATGGCACGGCTTCCTGGCTGTCGCCGCGCTCGCCGAATGGCACTGCATCCTGGCCTCTCGGCTCCACACCGCTAGCGAGTGGCGGGGTCTTCGAGGTCGCTGCAGCAAGCTGTGTGGCTGTAGCAGGCTGTAGCGCAGGAGCCAGGGCCTGTCCTACGTGCATAGACCCCGCGTCACCGCTGGCGCGCAACACAGCGACCCCTGGTCTCGCAGCGCATACGAAGCGCACGGAGCGCTGTCCCTGGAAGGGGCCCTCCCGATAAAGAAGCCCGCTTCTCAGATCGAGAACCCTCCTGATCTGTCCCGGCGCGCTGGCTTGATGCCAATCACGCGCATCACCCGCCTGGTCGGGATCTACTCCGCCGCCGTGGGCAGATCCCGACCCATCATCGTCTTGCCAGGAGATCCCCAGTGCCCAGTTCGGGCAGGATACCAGCTCCTGGAAGCCGTCAGCCGAGCGCATGTAGAGGTTCGCGGCAACGACAAGCGGCCTCGATGACTCACCGGCCTCCTCCAAGCTCCCACGCGTGCCCATCCGCCCATCAGCCAGAGAGAGCAGTGACTCATGAGCACGGTGCCCTCCGGGGGTGGAAGCATCCACCGTTACGTACCAACCCTCCACCAGGTCCGGCCGTGGAACCGGAAGGTGCGAGCGACCATGCACCTGGCCACGCAGCAGGGACGTGAGCAGGCGATCGGCCGCGGGTCCACCACCGAAGGCGAGGGCTCTCCCCCGGGGCACCCCCATCTCCCACAGGATCTCCCGAGCGCGGCTCATATCGGAAGCCAACTGAACGTCGCAGGGTGGATTAGCCGCCAGATCGCCGAGCGAGATGAAAACCACACCACTACCGGAGGAAAGCGCCCCCGCCAGGCGGGAAGCCTCGGAAGCAAGGGGCGATCCCGCCAGCACCCCGACCGCTTCCCCGGTTAGAACGACGGCATCCCAGATACGCTCACCGACGGACGTCTTATCCAGGAGAAGCTCCCTTCCTGCTGGGTCCCTGGCGACAGCCTGGGAACCCGGCGCGTCCCTGCCCTCACCCAGGGGCATCCTTCCAGGAAGCAGCTCGTCCAGACGCTCAGAGGCCACGTCTGCGCCTGAACGCAGCAAGCGCTCTCCCTGACCATGTCGCGCCACGCCGACCACCAGGCCGAAGCCACCCGCGTGACCTGCCTCCACCCCAGCCATGGCATCCTCGAACACAACGGCCTCGGCCGGAAGGACCCCTAGCTCCAGAGCGGCTTCCAGGTAGGTGTCTGGAGCGGGCTTACCATGGAGCTGCAGGGTCTTTGCAAGGATTCCATCTACTACCACAGGAAAGTAGGAAGCGATGCCTGCCGCCTCGAGAACCTGCCTGGTATTGGCGCTGGAGGAGATGACGGCTACCGCGAACCCCCCTGCGACTGCTGCCTCCAACAGCGCCATGGAATCCGGGAACACCACGATATGCTCCTCGCCCAGCATCTCCAGGAAGAGCGCGTCCTTCCGAGCAGCGACTCCACATACAGTCAAGGCGTCCGTTCCTTCCGCGGGATCGCCGAATGGAACGTCCAGCCCCCTGCTCTCGAGGAATGCCCTGGCACCCGCCTCTCTCGGGCGCCCGTCCACGTAGGCGTCGTAGTCATCTCGCAGATCGAACGGACGGAGGGGCTCCGACGGCTCGCCTTCTGAAGGCGTGGGGATCTCAGCATGCATCTGGCACCAGCTCGCGAGGAAGGAGTCGAAGGCCTGTTTCCAGGCCTTCGCATGAATCGAAGCCGTGTCGGTCAGCACCCCGTCGAGATCGAACAGGCACGCGCGATATGCTCCGGAGAACAAATCCACACCCATGCCCGCCACCTCCGGATCAGCCGCCATCTGAGACCCCAGCCTAGAGGCAGAGCGCTCTCCCTTCTCCTCATTCGCCAGAACCGCTGCAAGATCCAGCGATTGACCAGCCAGCAAAAAGCCTCTACCAACCAGCTGGCATCGCGTCCTGATTAGGGACCAATGGCCCTACACGCCCACCCTCTGGCGTGCGAGGATCTAGAGTGCAGTTCATGAGCCATAACGCCGGAAGAGACAGATCATGACGCGAGCAGAGGCGGGCGGTCTCAGGCCGCTCACCCGAGAAGAGTGCATAGACCTGATCGAGCACAACTCGCTCGGGCGGCTCGCCGTTACCATAGACGGGAAGCCGATGATATTCCCCGTGAACTACATCTACGATCATGGCGCGGTAGTGGTGCGTACCGCTCCAGGGAAGAAGCTCGATCAAGCACCGCTGTCATCTGTAGCTTTCGAGATAGACGATGCCGAGGCTTCGGGTCGCTGGGGATGGAGCGTCGTGCTGCAGGGACCCTGCTTCGACGTGACTTCCTCGCTCGACGAGCTATCACAGGCGGCACGTGCTCTTCCACTGCATCCGTGGGTTCCTGGAGCGCACGAGCACTGGCTACGCATCCCGCTTCATGACGTGACAGGCCGCTCGTTCGGGATCTCTACTACCGCTGAATCGTGATTCGTCATAGCTCCTTCGCGGTCGACCCCTGGGCGATCCGCGAGAGTAGCTTCTGCCTCGACCTACTGGCCAGGTCGGAGTCGGTGTTCTCGCTCGCGAACGGGCATATAGGCATGCGGGGCAACCTCGACGAGGGAAGTCCCAGCGCCCTTCCAGGCACCTACCTGAGCGGTTTCTACGACTACCATCCCCTCCCCAATGCGGAGCCTGCCTATGGCTACCCGAGCACGGGACAGGCCATCGTTAACGTCCCCGACGCCAAGCTCATACGCCTACTCGTCGACGGCGAGCCCTTTGACTTGCGTACCGGGACGCTCCAGAATCATTCGCGAATCCTCGACATGCGAAACGGCACACTCGTCCGCAGGCTCACTTGGACGTCGCCTGGGGGCAGCACGGTAAAGCTGCGAAGCTCCCGCATGGTATCACTCACCCAGAGATCAGTGGCAGCTATCCGCTACGAGGTATCTATTCCGCGCAAGGCCAGATCCGACGATCACGAGGTCCAATCACGCGATGATGCAATCCGCCTGGTCGTGCAGTCCGAGCTCGTAGCGGACGAGCAGGTCCCCCAACGGAGCACCGACGATCCCCGGGCGGCGACTCCGCAGGAAGCGCGCCTCGTGCTAGAGAGTAGCTACATCGAGGGCTTTCGGATGGAGATGATATGCCGCACCGCGTCGAGCGCTCTGAGGGTGGTATCCTCTGTTGATCATCTCTTGCGGCACTCCCGACGCACCTCTGGCCCTTCCGCCGCCTCCAACGCCTATCGCGCCGAGGCAAGCATCGAGGAAGGCCGCGGTCACTGCACCGTCACCACTGCCCTCCATCCTGGTGAGAGCTTCGTGCTCACCAAGCTCATAGCATATGACTCCTCTAGCGATCTATCTGACCTAGCAGTACGTGATGCCGTGGCTGCAGCGCTCGCGTCGGCACGCGATAGCGGATGGGATGGCCTGGTTGGCGAGCAGCAAGCATTCCTGGCGAACTTCTGGGCGCGAGCAGATGTCGAGGTAGGCGGAGATCCAGAGATCCAGCAAGCTGTACGGTTCGCCCTGTTCCACGTCCTACAAGCGGCGGCCAGAGCCGAAAGGAACCCGATCCCGGCCAAGGGGCTGACTGGCACAGGCTACGAGGGCCATGTCTTCTGGGACATGGAGACCTTCGTCCTGCGGGTGCTCACCTACCTGTATCCCCGCGCTGCAGCAGACGCCATCCACTGGCGCCACTCGACCCTCCCGTCGGCCAGGCGCCAGGCGAGGGAGCTCCACCTGGCAGGCGCAGCGTTCCCTTGGCGAACGATAAACGGTGAACCAAGCTCCGGTTACTGGCCTGCCAGTACTGCTGCGATGCACATAAACGCCGACATCGCGGACGCTCTTACCCGATACGTGGATGCCACGGGCGACCTGGAGCTCGAGCAGGCAGCCGGAGTGGAGATCCTCGTAGAGACAGCGCGCCTGTGGAGCTCCCTCGGGTACTTCGATGCTGGAGGCTCCTTCCATATAGACGGAGTGACCGGGCCCGACGAGTACAGCGCTCTCGTTGACGACAACATCTTTACGAACCTGATGGCCAGGCAGAACCTACTATCAGCCGCCCAAGCTGCCCGGCGCCATCCGAGCGAAGCCGAGCGGCTCGCGGTCACGAGCGAGGAGGTGAGCGCATGGGAGGTAAAGGCCCACTCCATATATGTGCCCTATGACGATATACTAGCCATCCACGCTCAGGACCGATCTTTCACCAGCCACGAGCACTGGGACTTCGAGGCAACCGACGCCTCTGAGTACCCGTTGCTCCTGCACAGGCCGTACATGGAGCTCTACCGCAAGCAGGTCGTAAAGCAGGCGGACCTGGTGCTTGCCATGTTCCTCCAGGGAGGCGCTCTCTACGAGGGGCTTACGCCCGAGGATTCCATCTCCCAGAAGGAAAGGGACTTCGCCTACTACGAGGCCCTCACTGTTCGAGACTCCTCTCTATCAGCTTGCATCCAGGCCATAGTCGCAGCAGAGGTCGGCCAGATGGACCTCGCCTATGACTACGTGCGCGAGGCTGCCCTCCTGGACCTCGACGACCTCGAGTGCAACACGAGTGACGGGCTCCACATCGCCTCTCTGGCAGGCACCTGGCTCTCCCTCGTAGCCGGGCTTGGTGGCATGAGGGCCTCCGATGGCCAGATCTCCTTCTCGCCCAGACTGCCGACCGGCATCGCCAGTCTGGCTTTCCGTGTCACGTACCAGGGACGCCTCGTGATCGTCTCCATCACTCCCGACAACGCGTCGTACTCTCTGCTAGGTGACGAGCCACTTACGATCACACATCATGGCACAGGCTTCAAGCTGTCGGCTGGCTCCACCATCACCATGGCCATCCCCCACATGGCTGCGGGCCCGAGACCCTCCCAGCCGGCCGGTCGTGAACCCGAGGCAGCCCGCCTACCTGGCAAGGGCAGATCCGGCGGACGTGCCACCGGCACAGATGTCACCCAGCGCAAGAACAAGGACACAGACAAGGACAAGAGGACGGCATGACCAGCAGAACAACCACCATCCCACCAGGACCCCTCGCGGAAGAAGAGCTGCGGGCCATGAACAACTGGTGGCGCACGGCGAACTACCTCACCCTCGGGCAGACCTACCTGATGGGCAACCCCCTTCTCGAGACTCCGCTTCGTACCTCCGATATAAAGCCGACCCTGCTCGGCCACTGGGGATCCGCCCCTGGCCTTAACTTCATCTACGCCCACCTGAACCGCCTGATCACCCGCTACGACCTGGACATGATCTACATAACCGGCCCGGGCCATTGCGGGCACTCCATGATCTCGGGTGCGTACCTCGACGGGACCTACAGCGAGGTATACCCGGGTATCGGCCTCGACCGCGAAGGGCTCCGGAAGCTGTTCCGGCAGTTCTCCTTCCCGCGCGGCGTTCCCAGCCACGCTGCGCCGGAGACACCGGGCTCCATTCACGAAGGCGGCGAGCTCGGCTACAGCATCCTCCACGCATTCGGAGCCGCTTTCGATAACCCAGATCTCGTTGTCGCCGCGATAGTGAGCGACGGGGAATCGGAGACGGGACCGCTGGCAGCTAGCTGGCACTCGAACAAGTTCCTGAATCCCGAGACAGATGGTGCGGTCCTCCCGATCCTCCACCTGGACGGCTATAAGATCGCTCTCCCGACCGTCCTCGCGCGGATCCCAGCCAGCGAGCTGGACGACCTTATGCGTGGCTATGGATGGGAACCCATCACCGTTGAGGGTGACGATCCGCTGGAGATGCACCAGCTCCTGGCAACAGCTCTGGATCGTTGCGTGAAAGAGATACGCGAGATCCAGAGCTCGGCGAGGGGACAGATCCCGGCAGGGGCACCAGGACTGCGATCAGGCGGCACATCCCGATCTGCTGCGCGGAAAGAGCGTGCCCTGAGAGCCCCTGCGGAACACCCCGCCCGCCCGCGCTGGCCGATGATCATCTTCAGGACGCCGGCGGGTTGGACCGCTCCGAAGATCGTGAACGGCCAGCCCGCCGAAGGTACGTGGCGCTGCCACCTGACCCCGCTCGAGAACCCGCGCACGGACACCTCGGAGATGAAGCAGCTAGTCGCATGGCTGGAGAGCTACGAACCGGCAGAGCTTTTCGACAAGTCCGGAGCACCCATGGAAGAGGTACTGGCCCTAGCTCCGAAAGGCGAGCGGCGGATGAGTGCGAATCCCCACGCCAATGGTGGCATCCTGGCCAAAGATCTCGTGCTGCCGGCGATAGAGCCTTATGCCGTCCATCTGGAGGCCCCAGGCGAAGTGGACGCAGAAGCCACCCGGGTGCTCAGCGCCTGGCTCAGGGATGTGATCACGGCGAACCCTGACCGCTTCCGGATATTCGGGCCGGACGAGACCTCATCCAACCGGCTGACCCATCTTTTCGAGGTAACGAACCACGAGTTCATGGGAGAGATCCTCGCCACCGACGAGTTCCTGTCACAAGACGGACGTGTGATGGATGTCTTGAGTGAGCATCTTTGCCAGGGATGGCTGGAGGGCTACCTGCTGACGGGTCGCCACGGGCTGCTGGATACCTACGAGGCGTTCGCTCACGTAGTCGACTCCATGTTCAACCAGCACGCGAAGTGGATAACGAAGTGCAACGAGATACCGTGGCGCAGGCCCATCCCCTCCCTGAACTACCTACTGACCTCTCATGTCTGGCGCCAGGACCATAACGGCTTCACCCATCAGGACCCTGGATTCCTGGACCTCATGGTGAACAAGAAGGCCTCCCTCGTAAGGATCTACCTCCCGCCGGATGCGAACTGCCTCCTGTCCGTGACCGAGCACTGCCTTACCTCGCGGAACAAGGTGAATGCGATCGTCGCGGACAAGACTGCAGCCCCTGTATGGCTGGACATGGACTCTGCGATGCGGCACTGCGCTGCCGGTATCGGCATATGGGAGTGGGCCAGCAGCGATGGCGGAGGGGAACCCGACGTCGTCATGGCATGCGCTGGAGACGTGCCGACCCTCGAGATCCTGGCAGCCGTCGACATACTGCGCGGGCGTTTCCCCGAGCTGAAGATCAGGGTGGTGAACGTGGTAGACCTCATGGTGCTCCAGCCCCCCGGCGAGCACCCTCACGCCCTGAGCGACAACGACTTCGATGCTTTGTTCACCAGGGACAAGCCCGTCATATTCGCATTCCACGGCTATCCATGGCTGGTCCACCGGCTCACCTACCGACGGACGAACCATCGCAACATTCACGTACGTGGATACAAAGAAGAGGGCAGCGTCACCACGCCGTTCGACATGACGGTCGCGAATGAGATGGACCGCTTCCATCTGGTCAGTGACGTATCTGAGCGCGTTCCATCTCTGGCACCGTACACCGCCTACACGAAGCAGTGGGTGCGCGACAAGCTCGATCAGCACGAGCGCTACATAGTCGAGACTGGGGAGGACCTCCCCGAGATCCAGAGCTGGCGTTGGGCAGGTGATGCAGCAAGCCAGCGCTCTGCGCCTGGGACCGGCAAGAAGCCTGGCGGGGCGGCCAAGAAGCCTGGGGTGCCTGCCAAGAAGCCTGGCGGGGCGGCCAAGAGGACCGCGCCTGCGTCCGCCAAGAAGCCTGGCGGGGCGGCCAAGAAAGCTGGGGCTCGCTCCGAGCAGCGCACGTGAGGGTTCTCACGGTGAACGCCGGGAGCAGCTCTACGAAGTGCTCTATCGTGGACGTAGGTGAGGCGTCGGCAGAGCCTGGGGAACCGAGTGGCATCTCGCCTACCCAGGCTTCCGTTCCCGGGGATGAGCCAGGCAGGGATCAGCCCTACAGGGACACGGCCTACAGGGACACGGCCTACAGGGACGTCTTGGTCAGGAATCTGCCGCCACCCGGCACACCCTCACTCAGCGATGCTCTATCAGAGATGGTCGCCTCTTACTCGCCTGAAGCCAGCGCTCACAGGATCGTTCACGGAGGAACGCTCTTCACGAAGCCTATTCTCCTTGATCCCTTGGAAGAATCCAAGCTCGCGGACCTCGCTGATCTAGCCCCCCTTCATAACCCCGCAGCTCTTGCCCTGATAGACAAGGTACGTTCGCTGGCACCTGACATTCCCTCAGTCGGCTGCTTCGACACAGCATTCTTCGCTACCATGCCCCCTGCCGCGAGAGCATACGCAGTGCCTGAACACTGGACGCGAGCTCTCGGCATCAGGCGCTACGGATTCCATGGTCTCTCGCACCAGTGGGCGTCGCAGAGGACTGCCGAGCTTCTCGGTGCCGACCCGTATGGACTGCGCATCGTGAGCGCGCATCTGGGCTCCGGTGCTTCGCTCGCCGCTGTCGTAGGAGCGAGCGCCGTGGATACGACCATGGGATTCACCCCGCTCGAAGGACTGGTCATGGCAACACGATCGGGCTCGCTGGATCCGGGTGTGATACTTCACCTGATCCAGAGAGAAGGCATGGAAGCTTCAGCCGTCGAGGAGGCCCTGGAGCACGAGTCGGGGCTGCTCGGCCTCAGCGGTCACGCTGATCTGGCCAAGGTGATAGATGGCGCTGCTGCCGGAGACGAGCGCTGCATTCTGGCCTGGGAGCTGTACCTCCACCGCCTGTGTGCAGCCATAGCTGCGATGGTGTCAGCCATGGGCGGCGTGGACGTCCTGACCTTCACGGCTGGCGCAGGAGAAGGCTCCGCCGCGCTTCGGCGTGAGGTTTGCCAGCATCTATCGTTCCTAGGCTTCGAGCTCGACGCCGGGAAGAACGAGCATGCCTCGGGGGACCGCATCATATCGCTCGACGCTCCAGCCCCGGCCGCAGAAGCCCCGCGCAGGATGCCAGCCGCGGCCGTCGTCCACGCACGTGAAGATCTGATCATGGCTCGCCAGGCTGCTCGGCTGCTCGGAGGGGGCGGAGTCAGCGTTGGGCACTGAAGAGCTCGCCTGGCACCAGGAAGGCCAGCCAGCGCATGGGGACCAGCCGAGCCCCCCTCCTGACGATCCGCCAGGACTGACCAGCACCGAAGCTCGCCGCAGGCTCGAGCGCGACGGCCCGAATGCCATCCCTGATCCGAAACAGAATCATCTCCTTGCCTTCCTGGCGAAGCTCTGGGGGCCGGTGCCCTGGCTGCTGGAAGCTGCGATAGTTCTCGAGCTCGCGCTAGGCAACTACGCCCAGGCCATAGTCATTGCGATCCTTGTCGCTCTCGACGCCACCCTTGCCTTCCGGGAGGAAGGTGGGGCGGCAGAGGCCTTGGAGCTGCTGAAGCAACGCCTTTCCATCCGGGCCAGGGTGAAACGCGACGGCTCGTGGAGGGAGATCGAAGCAGCCGAGATCGTGAAGGGCGACCTCGTGCACATCAGACAGGGAGACCTCGTGCCAGCCGACCTGCAGCTTCAGGGCGGGGAGGTGTCCCTGGACCAGTCTGCCCTGACAGGCGAATCCCTGGCCGTCACCTCCAGGCAGGGCGCCACGGCCTATTCGGGGTCCCTCGTCGTACGGGGCGAGGCGACTGGGGAGGTCACAGGCACGGGATCCGGCACGTACTACGGTCGCACCGCAGAGCTCGTCGCGACCACGCATGCCCCAGGCCGGCTGGAGCAACTCATCATGGGCTTCGTGAAGGCCCTACTCATCTTGGACGTGGGCCTCGCGGTCGTGGCCCTCGGCGACGGGTTCCTGCGCCACCTGGGCTGGGAGCAACTCCTGCCTTTCATCGTGATCCTGGTGGTAGCAGCCGTCCCCATAGCGCTCCCGACCACCTTCACTCTGGCAAGCGCTCTCGGCGCCAGAGAGCTCGCAGGCGAGGGAGTCCTGGTGACGCACCTGGCAGCCATCGAGGAAGCAGCCAGCATGGAGGTCCTCTGCACTGACAAAACGGGGACGATCACTCAGAACACACTCGCCGTGGACGAGACCGTACCGATCTCGAAGGCGACGGCGGATCTGGTACTGCAGGTGGCAGCGGCCGCCAGCGACGAAGCTACCCAGGACCCCCTCGACCTCGCAGTGCTTGGCGCGGCACGCGACAAAGGCCTGACCCCCCTGGGTCACGCAATAAAGGTGACGCCATTCTCTCCCGATACGAAACGTTGTGAGGCAATCGTCGAGACTACCTCTGGCCAAGTCCGCGTGATAAAAGGGGCGCCCCAGGTGGTAGCCGAGCTCTGCTCTATCCCGCCCGACCAGGTTAGGGACGAGGTGACCAGACTCGCCTCGAGTGGATCGCGTGTGCTCGGGGTGGCCGAGGGCGAGCCGCAGGGAACGCCCACCTTCCTGGGCCTGATCGCGATGGCAGACCCTCCCCGGCCAGATTCGGCGAAGCTCGTGAAGGACCTGCATGACCTGGGGATCAGGGTCATCATGGTGACAGGTGACTCAATCGCCACCGGACGTGCCATAGCCGGGAAGGTAGGGATAGGAAGCAGGGCCTGCTCTGCCGCGGTCCTGCGCGATAGCGAGGGCTCGAGCACTGCCGGGGACGGCGCCGCTTCGAGCAGTGCTACCGGGAACCCTCGAGCCATCGAGTCTCAGCGCGCGGCCAGTCACGGAGGAACTACAGCCGCCAGCCCCGCTGTTACAGCCGCCAGCCCCGCTGTTACAGCTGGCAGCCCCGCTGTTACAGCCGCCAGCGAGGCTGCCGGTGCCTGCGACGTATATGCCGAGGTGCTACCTGAGGACAAGCTCCGGCTCGTCGACCGCCTCCAGCGTCGGGGGCTGGTCGTCGGGATGACGGGCGATGGCGTCAACGATGCCCCTGCGCTATCGAAGGCAGAGGTAGGAGTAGCCGTCGCCAGTGCCACCGATGTCGCAAAGGCTGCAGCCAGCCTCGTGCTCACGACGCTCGGGCTGGACAACCTGGTGCATGGCGTGGAGGTGAGCCGGCGCATCCATGAGCGCATGCTCACCTATACACTGAACAAGATCGTGAAGACGTTGCAGGTATCGTTCTTCCTGAGCATCGGCCTGATCGTCTTCGGCAAGTTCGTCACCACGCCTCTGCTCGTGGTACTGCTGCTTCTCGCCAATAACTTCGCCACGATGTCGCTCGCAACAGACCGCGTAGGCACGCCGCGCGAGCCCGAGCGCTGGAGCGTGCGCTCGCTGATACTGGCCTCCGTGGGGCTTGCCCTGCCTCTAATAGTTATGTCCTTCGGGATCTGGCTGGCAGGAGACTATGGGCTCGGGCTGCACACTGGAGCGCTCCAGACCCTGACCTTCATATGGCTAGTCTCATCTGCCCAGGCCACCATCTATGCCGTGCGAGAAAGAAGGCACTTCTGGTCATCGCTACCAAGCACCTGGCTCGGTGCCAGCTCTCTCGGAGATCTTATCGTAGTCAGTGTATTGGCCTGGCGAGGGTGGCTCATGACGCCTATCGGGCTCTCTGCCCTAGGCCTGGGAATGGGAGCGGGAGTGGCCTACCTCTTCGTCGCTGAGGCAATGAAGGGACCTGTCTTCCGCCTGGCTGGCCTGTCGAGATAGCTGCTCTGGCTCAGCGGGCCCTCGGCGCCCGCCTGGAAGACCTGCCGCAGCCCTCGGCGCCCGCCTGGAAGACCTGGCCGGTCACCTTCCCTGGCAGCGCGGGCCCTGAGCCCGGCTCGACTCCCAGCTCTCGAGTCCCAGCTCTCGAGTCCTAGCTACGGACAACGAGAACCGGGCAGTGAGCATGATGAACCAGCCGGCTGCTCACAGACCCGAGCAGAACACCCGCGAATCCACCCAGGCCCCTGGATCCGACCACGATCATCATTGCGTCCCTGCTCTGATCCAGGATCACATGGGCTGGGTCTCCCTCGTGGACCTCGCTGAGCACCTCTACTGGCCTCTCCGCTCCAAGCACTTTCGTGAGCTGCTCCTGCAGACTGACTGCCGCATCCTTGGCAGCGTCACCATAGACCTCGGGAGGTATGTATGCCTCGTACGGTTGCACCGGAAGCTCCCAGACGCGCACGGCTTTCACGACACCTCCGCGCAGGCGGGCTTCCTCTACAGCCCATTCCAAAGCTCTGGACGATGCGTCTGACCCATCAAGTCCCACTACGATAATAAGCTGGCTTTGGCCCGCCTTGGAGCCACCTCCACCTGCCGTGCCTGCCTGCCTCGAACCCTGATTCTCTGGAGACACCTCTCCGCTAGTCACCGCTACATTCCTCCCGTCTAGCCGGACCTTGTATGCGGGCAGCCAGCACCCTACTCGCCTCTCTTCACGAATGCATCCGAGAGTATCTGCCCAGCCCTCACGAGATGGAGGCCTATGGCATCGAGCCTATGTAGAAGCTCGCGCTGCCTGATGACCCTCATGGAGAGATCACCTGCAAACAGTAGCGCTATCTCGTCCTCATGAACCAGGCGAACACGATTCGCCGCGCGCACTGCGGCCACTACGTACGGGGAGCTCTCCTCGGGGGAATCCACGATGCACTCGACCGCCCTCCGCATGTCCCGCGCGGCCTGGGATATGGCCTCGACCACGTGGGAAAGGGCTTCCGGATCCTTCAAGTGGAAGATGTCCCATTCACGTACGAAGTCACGCAGCCCATCCAGGGTATCGTCGATGGATCGCGACAACCTATAGATGTCCTCCCTGTCGATCGGCGTAACCAGGGCGCGACCGAGCATGGCAACCAGCTTCTTGCGTAGATCGTCGCCTCTGTGCTCGAGATCCCGTATGCGCTCCGAGGCATCTTCTCGCTCCAGACCCCGAGCCAGTAGCGACGTAACGACGCTCAGAGCCTCCTCCACCACGTCCAGGTGCTCGCCCAGCGTGCCAACCAGATCCCGACCTGCGCCCTTGCCAAGGCTCCGCAGGAAGGCCCTGAGTCGCTCTAGCTGCCATGGTTTCCCTGCTTCCCTTGGCCCTGACCCTGCTTCCCTTGGCCCTGGCCCTGGCCCTGCTTCCCTTGGGCTTTGCCCTGACCCACGGCCCGGCCCTGGCCCTGGCCCCGGCCCTGCAGATGCAGGTGAGCCCACCGGCTCAGGCCCTCCGGCGTTCCTGCTCATAGCGCCCTTATGACGAAGCCGGCGCCGGCAGCCAGCCCCAACGCCAACGGCAATGTCACCACCCACGCCAATCCTATAGCCGCTGCCTCGCCCCACTGAACCCGCCTGGGCGCGACCCGGGCACCCACGCCGACGAGCGCGGCCGTAGCAGCCTGGGTCGACGATATCGGATAGCCAAGGGCCGAACAGGCCAGAACCACACCGGAGGCGCAGAACGTCACGCCTATCACCGTGTCCGAGCGCACCTGCACCATCCTCTCCGAGACGCGCCTCGCCACCTGGCGCAGCGACAGCAATATCCCTGGAGCGAAGCATAGGCCAAGGCCGATCTGACCGAGTGGAGACAGCCTGATGGCACCGCTCGTGGTTCCTATGGCTATCGCCATGATCGCCACCAGCTTCTCGGCATCGTTGGAAGAGTATGCGAAGCACTCGAGCAGGAACCCGAGCCGTTCAGCATTCCGCCTTGCCCTTGGAGGAAGGGCCGGGGGCTTCAGCCGCAACTCTATACTGGCAACGATATACCCGGCCAGCGCTGCTCCAAGCGGAGCAACCAGACCCGCCAGAAGCACCGCACCCACTGTCGCCCAGTGAACGGGCAGGCGAAACCCGAGGCCAGAGCCAACGATGGTGCCAGTAAGAGCAAGCGTAACGCTCGTCGGCATGCCTCGATGGCTCAGGAAGAAAACTACAGCCAGAGCACAGGCGACGGCCACCAGGAAGGCGAGCGACCCACCGGATTGTTCGAAAGCCACGAGTCCGCGCGCGACCGTTCTCGCCACAGCCGTCCCGACAAGAAACGGCCCGAAGGCCACGAATGCCGAGAGGCCCATGAGGGCAAGCCCTGGAGTGATGGTGGTGGTCCGCGTGTTCAGGGCGACGAGCGTCGCCCCGTCGTTCGATCCACTCACCACTGCCGTGAGGAGTGCCGCACATATGAGCAGCGCTACGTCGACTAGAGGCATGGTAGAGCCCGCTCATTGGCCTTCTTGCACAGCAAAGACTTCCACAGCAAAGCGCGCTCATCCACTCACGCCGATGCTAGCCAACCCGCGAGCCCTGCTTCAGACAGCCAATACCGACGCGCCTCCTCCTCCATCGACAACGAACTCGGCCCCCGTCAGGTAGCTCGACTCGTCCGAAGCCAGGAACACGATCACATTCGCCACATCTTCAGGCTCTGCCATACGGCCGAGCACCGACATCTCCCGTCCCAGCTCGTCCAGGGTCTTCCCCGCCACTGCTGCTCCGTATTCAGCCATAGCAGTCTTCACATACGTGGGGTGTATGGAGTTCACTCGGATGTTCTGCGCACCGAGCTCCGCTGCCAGATCTTTCGTAAGTATCCGCACGGCTCCTTTGCTCGCCCCGTAGCACGCATGGCCGGCAACACCAAGCAGCCCCGCCACAGATGAGAGGTTCACGATCGAGCCACCGCCCCGCAATGCGAGGTACGGTGCAACGTGCTTGGCGCCGAGGAACACACCATTCACGTTTATCGAGAACAGATGGTTCCACTGCTCCAGTGTGATGTCCCCGATAGGGGCGATGAAGTAGATACCTGCATTGTTCACCAGAACATCTATACCGCCGAAACGGTCGGCGACATCGGACAGGGCACGTGCCCACTGCTCCTCTGACGACACGTCATGTGATATGAACACTGCCTCACCACCTGCGCCGAGTATCTGGCTCGCCGTCTCCTCTCCTTCCTGCTTCTTCACGTCCGTGACGGCCACCCTGGCACCTCTCTTGGCGAAGAGCAGTGCCGTTGCCCTGCCTATCCCCAGACCAGCCCCAGTAACCACGACTGTCTTGCCCTTGACTCCTGCCATCGCTTCTCTCCTCTCTCTGGAGCACCCCTGTATGGGAGCTCACCTAACCGCCCTTGCCGGGTTCCCGACCGTTCACGGCGGTCAAGCAGGTGCGCCTGACCGACCCTCACCAGGTGCCCGACCCGCCCCCCTACCTGCGAGACGCCTGCAAAGCCAGGTGCTCCTCGAACCACTCGCCGGCCAGGCTCTCGACCCGCTCCATGGCCCCGGGTTCTTCGAAGAGGTGCGTGGCCCCTGGGACCACCACCAATCGCGTTACGCTGCACAACCTCGCAGCCGCCTCGCGGTTCATCTCCAGCACCTCGGTATCTGCTCCCCCGACGATCAGGAGCACTGGGCAGGGAACTAACGGAAGCGCGCTGCCAGCCAGATCAGGCCGACCACCCCTGGAGACTACCGACCTCACGTAGTTACCAGGCTTCGCTGCTGCCGACAGAGCCGCTGCCGCCCCTGTGCTCGCGCCGAAATAGCCGACGGGCAGCTCGCCAACTCCAGGCTGGCGGCGCGCCCACATGGTGGCCTCGACCAGGCGGCTGGAGAGGAGAGCGATGTCAAAGACCTTCGCGCGGTAGAGCGCCTCCTCCTCCGTCAGGAGGTCGAAAAGCAGGGTGCCCATGCCTCTCGCCTGGAGAGCATGAGCAACCGAGCGATTCCGCGGGCTGTGGCGGCTGCTGCCAGCACCATGAGCGAAGACGACGAGCCCCCACGCCCCCTCGGGAACTTCCAGCCGACCAGCTAGCTCAACGCTGCCCGCGTCTATGACGACATCTCTCTCGAAGCTGCCACATCCGCCGCCAGAGCTGTCCCCCGGCAGGCGACTCCCAGCGCTCCCAGCGCTGCCAGGGCTCGATGCCAGCCCTCCGGGATCCAGGCTGAGCTCTCCCGGATCCAGGCTGAGCTCTCCCGGATCCAGCCTGAGCCCCCCCGGATCCAGGCTGCCATTCGTCTCGAGCAGATCCACCACTTCCTGGTCGGTCGTCTGGGAGAAGTTCCCGTACCACTGCCCCACGGCCTGGAACTGGCCCGGCGCTCGAAGGCACACGACCTCGTCCGCCTCGTGCTCGAGCTCGGCCACGGTGTCGCGCGGTGCGACCGGCACAGCCAGTATGACCTTCGCCGCGCCCCTGGCACGGACCGCTCGTATCGCTGCTCGAGCGGTACCCCCAGTTGCCAGGCCATCGTCGACGATGACGGCGGTACGACCGGAGATGTCGATTGGCTGGATGCCATCTCTGTAGAGCCTGACAAGGCGAGCCATCTCGTCACGTTCCCTGGCAGCGACAACCCCGATCTCGTAGCGACCCAACCCCGAGCGCTCAGCCATGTCGCTGTCGACCACCGTTACACCGCCCTCCGCCACTGCTCCTATACCGAGCTCTGGCTGGAACGGCACACCGAGCTTCCGCACTACCAGGACATCGAGCGGAGCATCCAGGGCTCTGGCCACCTCGGCAGCTACCGGGACGCCGCCCCGGGGCAGACCGAGCACGACCGGATGCTCCACTCGGAGATGAGCCAGGCGGCGGCCCAAGAGCTGCCCAGCCTCGCTACGATCACGAAACACTAACGCCACCGGCATCGTCCCGCTGCCACGAGCAGCTCCCCCCGCGACCCGGAGCCGTCTCCCTCCAGGTACCGGGCCCTTGCCGGAGCAGGCGCTACAGTCGATCCTCCCCCAGAGGCACCATCACAGCCTCGATCCCGGTCCACCCCTCCATGATCACCACGAAGGAAGAGGATTGCCAGGGCCGAAAGTCCCTCATTTCGGTTTCGTGGAAAGACGCCCTACGTGTCCGGGCCGGCTGACCTGGTGCGCGACACGCTGAGCCGGCCTCCCGGCCCCACCCTGAGAACGCCACCGGTAAGCTCCTAGCTCTGATGTCCACTCTCGCGCTGGTAGCCCGCAACCTTTGGGGGAAGAAGTCCCGATCCATCGGACTGGCCCTTGCCATAGCTTTCGCAGTGATGACCGTGGTGGCTCTGACAGTGGTGGGAAGCGGCCTCGAGAGCTCGGCTACTGCAGTGATGCACATAGGAGAGGCCAACTTCGTACTCTCCCAGAAGGGCGTTTCCGACATCTTGAACAGCACTATCGACAAACCAACGCTCAAGAAAATCGATTCCACCCCCGGGGTCGCGAGCGCGGTGGGCGTGCTGGTCGAGACCGAGAAGATAAATGCAGCGAACCCCGTGTTCATCGAGGTGGGCATCGCCCCGTCCGACCTGGCCCCCTTCGGAGTGAAGATATTGGCCGGTCACTCGTATAGTGCCGACGCGACGAACCAGGTCATGCTCGGCTACACCGCCGCTCAGAACTTCGGGCTCCACGTAGGTGACAAGTTCAGGGCCAACGGAGCTGTGAACACTGTCACCGGCATCGTGTCCACGAGTAGCTCCTTCGGCAACGACGCGGCCTTCTTCCCCCTGCCGGCGCTCCAGGGATACAACCGCGTGCCAGGAATCGTGACCCTGATATTCGTGAAGGTCGACCATGGGGTACCTGTCAGCAAAGTGATGCACCGCATCACCTACGCCCAGCCGGAGCTCATGGCCCTGCGCACAGCGGCGCAGTTCGGCCAGGCTGACCTTACGCTCGTCTTCGTGAAGGCAGCAGCCACAGGCAGCGCCATACTGGCCGTGGTCATAGGGGCGATCATCATAGGGAACACCATGCTTCTCTCCCTCTTCGAGCGCACCAGGGAGTTCGGCATGCTGCTGTCTGTGGGCTGGTCGAGGAAGCGTATCGTAGGGCTGATAATGGGCGAAGGATTCTTCCTTGCCATCGTCGGCACTGCAGCGGGCCTAGCCCTGGCGGTAATAGTCGTGCTGCTGCTCACCCAGCTACCACAGCTGTTAGGGGTGCTCCATGCGCACTTCACGGCGAGCGCTTTCATCACGGGCTTCGCCACGGCTCTCGCGATGACCTTCCTCGGGACGCTCTATCCAGCCGTCCGCGCCGCCATGCGCTCCCCAATGGATGCACTGGGGCACGAATAAGGTGGCCTTGGTGGCGTCTCCGGCGGCTGAAGGTTCCGCTTCTTTCAGGGTCTTCTGGTGGCCGAGGCATACCAGGTAGACGAACGGGGCGCGGGCCTCGCGGTAGAAGTAGTAGGCCTGACCAAGGTCTATAGCGATGGGAACGTCCGCGCTCTGGATGGGGTGGACCTGCAGGTGGCTGAGCGAGAATTCGTCGCTGTAACGGGGCCATCCGGCTGCGGGAAAAGCACCCTTCTCCATCTTCTGGCTGCGCTCGACACTCCGACATCAGGTACCGTCCGGATCTTCGGAGCAGATCTCGGTCGCATGAAGAACCTGGCCAAGTACCGGCGCGAGGAGGTAGGGCTGGTCTTCCAGTTCCATAACCTTCTCCCCCAGCTCACCTCGCTCGAGAACGTGGAGATAGCCATGGTCAGACACGAGCACGGTGCCCCGAGTCACAAGGAGAAAGCAGCCCAGCTCCTCGAGCTGGTGGAGCTGGCGCACGCTGCAGATCGCAAGCCTGCACAGCTGTCCGGGGGAGAGCGCCAGAGGGTCGCTATCGCCCGAGCACTCGCGAATGACCCGAGGCTGCTGCTCGCGGACGAGCCAACCGGAAGCCTGGACTCTGCGTCAGTGAAGGTGGTCGTGGCTCTCCTGACCCGGCTCAGGGAACAGACGGGCACCACCATCGTGATGGTCACTCACGATGACAGCGTCGCAGCCGTGACCGACCGGGTTATCCACATGCGAGATGGCCGCATCCTGGACGCCTGAGGATCAACAGATCGCCACGGCAGTGCTTCAGAGCTTACGGTACCGGTTCACTGCCAGAACTGCGAAGAAGCCGAGGAAGCCTACCGCCCACAGGAGCGACTGCCACACCCAGTGGAAAGCGGGTGTGCCCGACACGAGCGCTCGCACTGCATCGACAGTGACGCTCACGGGCTGGACCTTCGCGAATGCCTGAAGCCATCCAGGCATGCTCGCTACCGGGACGAAGGCAGAGCTCGCGAAGACGAGGGGGAACAGCGGCAGGAAACCGGCGATCTGAGCGGTCTCCGGATCCTTCACCATTAGCCCGATCGTCGCGAACACCCATGAGAACGCGTAGCCGAACAGCAGGACCAGGCCCAGACCTGCTATGTCACTTCCCGCTGTCCCGTGGAACCTGAACCCCACCAGCACGCCGACCCCGACCATCAGCACGAGGACCAGGAAGTTCCGGGCCAGGTCGGCTAGGGTCCTCCCAGCCAGCACCGCCGAGCGGGCCATGGGCAGTGATCGCAGGCGATCCACTATGCCGCCCTGCAGGTCAGTAGCCAGCCCCACCGCGGTAGAGGACCCTCCGAAGATAGAGATCTGCACGAAGATGCCAGGCATCAGGTAGTCGACATAGAGCCCATGAGGAATCTTTATCGCCCCCGCGAAGACGTAGCGGAAGAGCAGGACGAACATGATCGGCTGGATGCTCGAGAAGATGAGCAGCCGAGGCGTCCTGTATATACGGAGCAGGTTACGCTTCGTGATCCCGGCTATGTCGACAAGCGCGACACCGAGCGTGATCGGCCCGGGCGGTGCCTCGCCGGCGGGAGCGCCAATCACCGGGGCCTCCACGACACTCACGACTGCTGCCCTGAACCCCTCGATGCTGCGCTGCGAGCGCCTGCGGACATAGCAGAGCCTGCGCCGTCCCTGTCGCGGGCATCCGTGGTTGCGCCGTGGGTGACCAGGGCGTCTGTGCTCCAACCGCCGGTGCTCGAGCCGTCGGCGCCGTGGCCCGTCAACGAGAGGAACACATCATCGAGTGATGGGCGCCGCAAGCTGATGTCGTCCAGACCTATGCCATGCTCGTCCAGGCGCCGCGCTGCTTCCAGAAGCGTCTTCGCCTTCCCGTCAGTCGCAACTGTGATCAGCCGCCGGGAGGGGTCCTCTATCGGGGTTCCATGACCCAGATCGGCAATCAGCCGTACCGCCTCGCCCATCTGCCCGGAATCGGTAACCGTCGCCTCGATGACGTCACTTCCAAGCTGGTCCTTCAGCTCGTTCGCCGTCCCGTTCGCTATCACGTGGCCGTGATCTATGACCACGATGCGATCAGCGAGCTGGTCTGCCTCCTCCAGGTACTGAGTCGTGAGAAGGAGCGTGGTCCCTTCTGCCACGAGAGCCTCTATGAAGCGCCACAGCTCCGTTCTGGTCACCGGATCAAGACCCGTGGTGGGCTCATCCAATATGAGAATCTTCGGACGGCCAACCAAGCTGGCGCCGAGGTCGAGGCGCCGGCGCATCCCACCTGAGTACGTCCTCACCAGGCGGTCCGCCGCATCGGTGAGGTTCAGGCGCTCCAGGACCTCAGCAGCTCGTTCCTTCCGGTCCTTCTTCTTCAGGTGGTAGAGCAAGCCGACCAGCTCCAGGTTCTCCCTGCCGGTCAGTATGTCGTCCACCGCAGCGAACTGGCCAGCCAGCCCTATCATCGACCGGACCTCCACGGCATGGCGAACGATGTCGTATCCAGCGACCGAGGCGGTGCCAGAGTCCGGGAGCAGCAGCGTCGAGAGGATCCGGACGAGGGTGGTCTTCCCTGCGCCGTTCGGCCCGAGCAGGGCTAGCACCGTGCCAGCATGCACCTGGAGATCCACGTCGTCGAGGGCACGGGTCTCCCCGAAAGACTTCGTGATGCCAGCGGCGTCGATCATGATCTCAGGCATGCCGAGCTCCCTGTCCGGGGTCGCCTCCACCCGGGAGAGCCTAGTGGATGCTCGACGAATCCCAGCAGATTCTACCGGCAGATCGTGGTGGTAGTGAAGGGACGCGATGCTGGGCGGAAGGGCGGAAGGGCGGTGTGATAAGCGGTGTGATAGGGCGCTGGGCTTCTCCCGGGAAGATCGCTCCCAGGACCCCGGAAGGATCGCTCGCAGGACCCTGGAAGATCGCTGGCAGGACCCATTTACGACTAATAGGGACTTTCGGCCCTATTAGCTGCCATATCTCCGTCCTAGAAATACTCCTATATCTCCGTCCTAGAAATACTCCTATAAGGACAGATGACTGGCTGTCAACTGAGAGAGGAGACGCCCCTGTGAGCACGGACGACACGGTGCAAACGCCCGGGGAGCACACCCCTGTCGCAGGGGAAGCTGCGAGCGAGCCGGGCGAAAGCTCCTCGCGCTCTCGCTTCAGCCGTCGGACGTTCGTCGGGGCTTCGATCGCCGTAGGTGGTGCCACTGCTGTGGCCACCCACTTCGGCGCAGTGGCTGCTGGATCGAGGCCGGTCGTGAGGGCGCTGGCTGGCACCAACCAGAGCCTGGCGAACGAGACGAGCGTCGAGGAGAAGGTCTTCAACGACGTCTGCGCAGTGAACTGCTGGCAGACCTGTTACCTCAAGGCGCATGTGCGCAACGGGCGGCTCACGAAGACGGCGATGAACCCCTTCCCCGAAACCCGCTACAACCGGATCTGCCTGCGCGGGCTCTCCCATGCCCAGTGGGTCTACAACCCGGCGCGCCTCAAGTTCCCGATGAAGCGCGTCGGGCCGCGGGGCTCGGGCAGGTGGAAAAGGGTCACCTGGGACGAGGCGCTCGACACGATCGCGACCTCGATGGCGAGCATCCGCGACCGTTACGGCTCCAAGGCGTTCGCCTTCTGGCCGCTCAGCGGCAACTACGGCACGGTCGCAGCCTACGGCCCGAGCCTGCTTGCCAACGTGTTCCAGGCAACCACCATCACCGGGGGCATCGACATGGCTATCCCCCTCGGCACCGGCCAGGTCGGCCTGCCGAGTGTCTTCATGGGCGGCAACGAGTCCCTCGACCTGTCGAACGCCGACCTGGCCGTGATGTGGGGCTGCAACCTGACCGAGTCGATGGTCCAGGAGTGGCACTTCGTGGCCGACGCGAAGGACCGGGGGGCCACCCTCGTCGTCATCGACCCGAACTTCTCGATCACCGCGTCCAAGGCCGACAAGTGGATACCACTCCGGCCGGGCTCGGACGCCGCGTTCGGGCTCTCGGTCCTGAACGTGCTGCTCTCCGAGAAGCTCTACGACGAAGCGTTCGTGATCAGCGCGACCACCCTGCCTTTCCTCGTGCGCGACGACGACGGGATGTTCCTGCGCGCCGGCGACGGGAAGACGATCCTAGCCTTCGACCCGAGCACCAGCAGCGCACAGCCCGCCGGCAACGTCCCGCACCCTGCGCTCACGGGCAGCTACAGCGTGAACGGCGTGGCGGCTCGTCCCGCCTTCACGCTCCTCGCCGAGCGGGTCGCTGCCTGGACGCCGGAGTACGCCCAGCAGTTCACGCAAGTTCCGCCGGCCGACGTCCGCTGGTTTGCCCGCATCTACGCAGGCACCAAGCGTTCCTACATCT
>DAHXND010000026.1 GCA_027366675.1 Acidimicrobiales bacterium | reverse complement strand
CTCGAGGCGCGCTAGATGAGAGCCCAAGCAGCGGTGAACCCCACCGCCGAAAGCCAGGTGAGCGTTGGGGTTTCTCCGGAGATCTACCATTCCCGCATCCGGCTGCACTGCCTCGTCAGTGTTCGCTGACCCTATCAGCGCCATGACCTGCTCCCCAGCCTGGACGGGACACCCCCCTATCTCGGTATCCCTGGTGGCCACTCTCACCACGGCCGGCACAGGGCTCTCGTAGCGCAAGAGCTCTTCTATGCCAGAGGGGATGATCGACGGGTCATCCACCATCTGCTGCCTCTGCTCCGGATGCTCAGCCAGGTATGCGAAGAAGCAGTCCAGCGAATCAGTGATAGTATCCAATCCAGCGAGCAGGAAAAGGAACGCTATGTCGACCAGCTCCTCGCTCGTCAACGGCTCCCCATCTACATGCGAAGAGGCGATCCTGCTCAGCAGGTCCGGGTACTCGGCCCAACGGCCGCTACGCTCTGATACCACGGCGTCGAAGTACGAGTAGATCCTGGAAGCCGCCGCCTGGCGCGCGGCCTCCTGCTCTTCCGGCGTGGCTCCGGGAGCCCGGATTATGCCCTCCTTCAGATCCAGGAACAGATCCAGATCCTCCATGGGAAGGCCGACCAGATCCAGGAACACCTTGCACGGCAGCGGGACAGCGAACTCCTCATGGAAGTCACATGACCCTTTGCCTGCGAAGCGATCTATGAGGCTCCCGACCAGGCTTGTCACCTCCGGTTCCAGCTTCGCCACTTGGCGAGGCGCAAACAACGGATCAAGGATCCTCCTGTACTTCACGTGCTTCGGCGGGTCTATCTGCAACGGTATGAGGGGCCGATGGTTGCCGAGCTGGACCACCGCCTCCGCCCGCGAGGAGAAGGTGACTGGGTCGTGAAGCACCTCCTCCACCCCCTTCCTCGGGGTGACCAGCGCCAGCTGGCCAAAGCGCACCACGGCACCCTGCTGCCGGAGCCACCGGCTTGTCGCTCGGGGATCGGCCAGCGATGCCAGATCGGGGCCGAGCGCCACGTCTACGGGCGGGTCCACCGGTGGCGCGTCACCCGCCTGATGCTGATCGGGGCCGAGCGCCATGTCTACGGGCAGGTCCACCGGTGGCGCGTCACCTGCGTGATGCCCAGCCAGGCCGCCAGCGCCGTCTCGCTCGGCTCCTCCAAGCGTCCTCCGAGCAGCATCGGTCGCGCCGTTCTCACCCATGGTCAACCTCCTTCGCATAAAGCGTCCCCCGGAGCCGACGAGGCTCGAGGCCATTTTACACGATACTGACGTCAGTGTCAGTCTGGGGTCGGCCGATCTGCCTTGAGCTGCTGTTTCATGCCTTCAAGCCGCATCAGCACGGGGTATCCAGCCTCGGAGAGCGCGTGGCCGTGCCCCGTCTGGTGGATGTCGAAAACCGCCTGGATCGCTGCGTAGAAGCCCTGGACGTCGAGCGTCTGGTTCACTGCCCGTTTCGCTTGGCGTAGAGCGAAGGGGTGCATCTCTGCGATCTCGCGTGCCAGAGCCATGGTCTCGGTGCGTAGATCCTGGAGCGGCACCACCCTGTTCACCATCCCAAGGCGTTCTGCCTCCAGAGCGGTCATGGAGCGGCCGGTGAACAGCATCTCCTTCGCCTTGCGAGGCCCCCACTCCCACGTGTGGCCGTGGTACTCGACACCTCCGATGCCCATGTGCACCACAGGATCGGAGAAGCGAGCATTGTCCGCTGCGATTATTAGATCGCATGGCCAGCAAAGCAGGAGGCCGCCAGCTATGCACACGCCCTGGACGGCTGCGATCGATGGCTTCGGAACGTTTCTCCAGGAAAGCGAGTAGCCGAGGTACCTCCTGGCCTCCGCTTCATAAACGCGTGCCAACGTGAGCTTCTCGCCATCTCGAGCTATCGACGTTCCCTTCAGATCATGCCCCGAGCTGAAGTGCTTGCCGTTCGCCTGCAGGATGATCACGCGCACCTCGTCATCTGATGCTGCCCTGGTCCAGGCAGCATCCAGTTGATCCAAGAGCTCCATGTTCTGCGCGTTCGCTACGTCCGGGCGGTTCAGGGTGATAACAGCAACCCTGTCATCTCGCTCGTACAGCACGAAATCGCTGCTGGGCAATCTCTCCGTAGTCTCCATAGTCCCTCCTCGTCAGTCTCCATAGTCCCTCCTCGTCCAGCTCTGACACCTGCTTCCCCCGAGAGCTCGTCTCCCGTCCGCCCCTTCCTGCGCCCTGGCAACCGTTCGCCGGCAGGGCCTCGCCGGCAGGGCCGCTCCGGCAGGGCCGCTCCGGCCACACGGCCTCGCGGCGAACCCCTCGCTGGCGTGGCATGGCTGGCGTGGCATGGCTCGCCGAGCCCTGGCCGAGCCCTGGCCGGCGCTGCCTCGCTGGCCGGGCCGCTCCGGGGGAACCCGCTGCCTACCATCCTGCCCAGCTCGCGACCCAGCTCCACGACCCTTCCAGAAACTCAGTTCTCATCTAAGAGCATAAGGTGTTTTCGGACGCGCGCTAAGGTTAGCACCGTGCAGCTTCACTACGACGAGGCAACCGAAGCCTTCCGGCGGCAGTTCCTGGACTTCGTCGAGGCCCACCTGCCCCCCGAAGACCAGCGTGAGGAGAGGATCCGTTCAAGTGCCCATCTTCCCGAATGGGCACGCCGTTGGCAGCGAGCACTATTCGATGGCGGATGGCTCGTTCCAGGCTGGCCGCCCG
>DAHXND010000234.1 GCA_027366675.1 Acidimicrobiales bacterium | reverse complement strand
AAGAAGGCACTTATGATGCATGGCACGGGCGTTGAGCGGACCATTTCACATCGGGCACCGATCGCGCTCGGCCTCACGCTGGTGGCTGCTTTAGCGGTAGTAGGAGCGATCAGCCTCGTCTCTTCCCAGAGGGCCACTTTGGATGTTGCTCAGGCCGATTCGCAGGGGGGTTTCCCGGGGGGACCCTGTCCTGGTAAGCCAATGCTACATTGCCCTGCACTACCCCCACCGCCTGTTCTGCCCCCAGCCCAGGTGTCATGTGTGAAGAGTGGTCTGAAGGTGAGTTCGATGTGGCCAGGCGCTTATCAGGGACTTACTGGGGAGAGCCTTGAACTAGCCAATACAACCGATGCGCCGTGCTACTTAACGGGGGCACCCCGCATGAAGGTCGGCACTACATCCGGTGGCACGGAGTCAGTGGCTCGAGGAGGCCTCGCATCTAAGCGAGTCGATGTCCAACCGGGGGAGGACCTTTTCATCGCTCTTGGCAGCCCCGGGACGTGCGCCAAGCCAGCAGCGCCTGACTCAGCATCGAGTCTAACGCTAGCGCTGCCTGGCGGCACCATGACGGTAAGTGGGCTGAGATTCGGCGTCGAGTGCGGGGCGCCCGTCTTGGAGATCTTTGGGGTTTCGCCGATACCCATGAGCGCACCAACGACGACTGCTGGCCCGCCCAGCGGGTCCGGCGCGAAGAGTGGGTGGTGAAGTCGAAGTACCTTAGCCACGTCACTGACCGGGCCTGACGCGATGGTACTCCCGCCTGTGTGGGTCTCCTGGTGTTCCTGTGGGCTTTTGGGGCCGCCTCGTGCGCGCTGGGGAGCTCGTCGGTCGCGTCCGGCTATCGCGTACCTGGGGCAGTGGATGGGGGGAAATGAAGCGAGAGTGGGAGGATGAACGGAAAGAAGAGGTGGGAGGGTCTGTTGGTTGCGTGGGCGTCGTGAAAGGGCGTGAACCGATGCACCGTCGTTGCATTTCGGTACACGATCGAGTCCGGGTAAGTTCTGGTCAGTGGTCGATCGTGAGCAAGAAGCATCCCGCCGGAACTCCGCCGCCTACGGCAACGGCAGCGACCTGGGCATTCTGAACCTGTCGCTCTCCTCCCTCGCCGCGGAGCTGCACTATTGCCTCGTGCAGGAAGCCGTAACCGTGAGTGCGGCCAGCTGATAGCTGGCCGCCGTGGGTGTTCACGGGCAGGGCACCGCCGATACGGATGGCGTCTCCGCCATCGAGGAAGTCCTTTCCCTCGCCCACCTCACAGAAGCCCATGGCTTCCAACCAGGACAAGCAGTTGAACGTGAAACCATCGTAAAGCTCTGCCACATCGACGTCTCCTGGCGTGAGGGTCGTGCGCGTCCAGAGATGGCGTGCTGGCCCGAATACATTAGGCAGATGGGTGATGGTTCCCTGGTCCCAGGATATGCGCTCGGCTACGGCAGTTCCAGCGGCATCCACCAGGACGGGTTCCTTCCGCATGTCCTTCGCTGTCTCCTTCGCCGAAACTATCACTGCTATAGCGCCGTCGCAGGGGGCATCGCAGTCATACAGGCCGAAGGGAGTGGATATGATCCTCGCATTCATGTACTCGTCCATGTCCATCCTGGAGCGGTAGATCGCAGCAGGGTTCTTGGCTGCATGCTCCCTCGCAACTATGGCAATCCAACCAAGTGTATCGCGGCCCGCGTTATAGCGATGCAAGTACTGTGAAGCATGTAGGGCGATCCAGTTGGCGGGTGAGGCTGCTCCGTAGGGGAGGCGCCATTGCATGTCTGCCGGCATAGAGCCAGGTGGGCCTTGACCCAGCTCGCCACGGCGCACCAGTTCTGCGTGGGTGGCTTCCCAGACCGTGCGGACGCAAAGGACGTGCCTGCAAAGACCGCTCGCGACGGCCAGCATGGCAGCTACCACAGAGCCGGTCTGGCCGGGAGTCTCCAGAACTCCGTTGTGCCAGGTGGGATGAGTGCGGAGAGCCTCCTCCAGCGCGGCTATGCCCCCTTCTGAGTGCCCGGATGCTCCCAGTGGTCCCGGGTAGGTGGAGAGGCCGTCTATGTCTGGGATACTCAGGCCAGCATCAGCTACTGCCGCCAGTGAAGCTTCGACTGCCAGTGCTATGGGAGGACGCATCAGGCGACGGCCTATGGACGACATTCCTATCCCCGTAAGGGCAACAGCGTGCTCGTAGTGATAGGGGCTGGCAGGGGGTCGCGTCGTGAACTCGGGGATGGAGGGCATGGGCTCGCCGCTCAGCGCACCACGGGGCTCGCCATTCGCTGCCGCACTACTGGGCTCGGCGCTCAGCGCGCTAGTGGGCTCGCCATTCGCTGCCGGGTTAGCTGCGTTATCGGCAAAGACCCCGGTGATGGCTGAGCCTCCGGCGGCGGTCTCACTGCTCGAATCGTCGACCGGGCCGGAATGCTCGGGCTCGAAAAGAGGCAAGTAGATCTCTCCATGAGGCTCGAATGCCATCGAGACACGCATACCGATATATAGGTCATCAGGCATCACATGAAGAACGTTCGATGTGAGGCGGATCGAGGGATCCTCATCCAGCGCGACTATCACTATCCCATAGGGCAACGGGACCCCTGGGATCCAGGGATGATGGTTCACCGTGACAGCAACCACGGTGCCGCGACCAGAGACTGCAGCGTAGGAGACGTCGGTTCCGTGACAGTGCGGGCAGGTCTGCAGGGAGGGATGGAGCCAGCGGTGGCAGTTGCCGCAGCGTGGTATCTGGAGCCGCCCGCCTGCGCCAGAGGTCCAGAAGCGCTCGGTATCTGGGGAAAGCTGAGGCAGGATCCGGTGATGGGCCATGGTCTCGGTGTCAGCACCGGGCGACGGGGCGTGGTCACGTACCTCTGGTTCCGGCTTCCTAGGCACAGCGGGGGAGCACCTCTTCTGCCAGGAGGGAGAGCACCTCTCCCTTGCCACGATCGAATGGTAGTAATACGAACTGATCGATGCCGAGCTCCCGGTGCTCCAGCATGCGTTCTGCTATCCGGTCAGGCGTCCCGAAGTAGCCGGCCGACTCGAGGTTCCAGCCGGATCCACCATAGCGACGCCTGGCCGTATCCAGGGCAGCGGGTAATGAAGCATCCTCTGCCACGCATACGAGGACTGCCTGGATGGAACGGCGTAGGGACGCAGGGTCACGCCCGATCGCTTCGCACGCCGCATCGGCCGCACGCATGATTTGAGGAAGCTTGTCCACGCCGTAAGCAGGGACGTTCAAGGTATCGGCCCAGCGAGCTGCTGTGGGAAGTGTGGTCTCACGGCCTATGCCACCAACATGTATGGGCGGATGGGTCTCCTGGACGGGCAGTGGGAGGCAAGGGAGCTCGCGAATGGTGAAGTACGATCCGGTGAAGCTGGCAGGGCTCGAAGAGAAGATGGAGTGCAGCGCAGCCAGGTATTCGTCGAGACGGGAGCTGCGGTCGGCCAAGCCTCCGAAGCGAATGCCGGCTCGGCGGTGTTCCTCGGCGTAGGAGCCGCTCCCGAGACCAAGGTCGAGGCGGCCGCCCGATATGTGGTCGAGGGTAGCGGCCATCTTCGCCAGGAGGGCGGGATGGCGAAGCTGGGCGTTCAGGGTGAGATGACCCACACGTAGGGTTCGCGTGTCTGCGAGGAGCGCCGTGGCGAGCGTCCAAGCCTCCAGGGAAGGGTAGGTCCCCGCTCCCGGCGGGTACAGATGGTCCAGCAGCCAGAGCGATCCGA
>DAHXND010000226.1 GCA_027366675.1 Acidimicrobiales bacterium | reverse complement strand
TTCTTGCTGAATCGTCCCGAAGGGGAAGCCGAACTTTTGGCGCGTGCCATTGTGAGTGCGCGCCAAAAGATTCAATATTGTTCGGTGTGCTTCAACTTCACCGACCAAGATCCGTGTGCGATTTGTCGTAATGCCGGCCGGCCTCAGGGGTACCTAGCTGCTGTAGAACGCCATCGCGCAGGACGGCTACCCTGTGGCCGAGCGTCATCGCCTCCGTCTGATCGTGCGTGACGTATATAACGGTTATGCCCAGGCGAGCCTGCAGCTCCGCCAGCTCGATGCGCATCTCCGCTCGTAGCTGGGCATCCAGATTCGACAGAGGCTCGTCCATCAGGAACGCCCTCGGACGCCGCACGATCGCTCTAGCGAGTGCCACCCTCTGCCGCTGCCCACCAGATAGCTGCCCCGGTTTCCTGTCGAGCAGCTTGTCGAGATGGAGCTCACCAGCCACGGCATTCGCCGCAGCTTCGCGCTCCTCTCTCCCCACTCCCCGAGCGCGAAGCGGGAACTCGATGTTCCGCCGGACACTCAGATGCGGGTAGAGCGCGTAGCTCTGGAACACCATGGCGATATCGCGATCCTTCGGGTCCACACCGTTCACCACCTCGTCAGCTATATAGACAAGGCCTGCGGTCGGTTCCTCGAGCCCAGCCACGAGCCTGAGCACCGTGGACTTGCCACACCCAGAGGGTCCCAACAGCACCAGCATCTCACCCGGGAGCACATCCAGGGACAGATCGTCGATAGCCACCGTGGTGCCGAAGTACTTGCTGACCCCTTCCAGACGTATCCCGGCCGGCGGTCGTCCTAGAACCGCTGGTCCTCCAGCCGCCGGATCTGCGACCGCTGATCCCTTGGAAGAAGATCTTACCCCGACAGCTGCAGGATCAGGCGCCAACGCTCGAATTGTACTGGGCAATGGCAGAGTTTGCCTGGCTGGCAGCCGACTTCAGGACCTGCGCAGGCGCCTTCCCCTCGCTGATCAGCGTGAGCATGTTATCCAGGTCGGTTCCTATCTTGTCAGCAGGCCCCACTACCTCTCCTGACGATGCCGCTGTCACTGGAGACGAGAGAATCTGATCGAAGGCAACCTTGTACTCCGGGTGGGCGGTCCATGCGTTTGCCAGAACCGGTATGCTAGCCGCTGCCTGGCGCACAGGCACGTAACCGGTCTTGGCTGCCCAGTATGCCTGACTCGCTGGGGAGCACAGGTGCTGGATATATTCCCATGCCCCTGCCTGCTCGTCTGCGGTCGAGCGCGTCTTCACGATATAGAGGCCCGATCCACCCACATATACGCCCTTCGTGCCATTCGGCCCCGGTAGCGGTCCTACACCAAGTCTCACCTTAGGATATGTAGACAACAGGCTGAGCACGGTCCCCAGGGTGGCAGATGTCGATATCGTCATAGCCGACGTGCCACTGCCTATGGCGAGGAGGTTGTCATAGGCTTCAGAACCCGACGGAGGCGACGCTTGGGCCCACTTCTTCCCGTACATGGTCGCATACCAGTCGGCAATCCGCTCGCCAATCGGGCCGTCGAACTCCACCGCCGTAGCTCGCGCAGTCCGGCCGTTCCCGTGGTTCACGAGCTCCTGGCCTGCCATCGCCAACCACTCCTTGAACGTGGAGGATGTAAGGCTTAGAGCCATCCCGTACGGAACGACCTTCCTCTCGGTCAGAGTCCTCGCAGCATCCTCCAGCTCCGCCAGGGTCGAGGGTGGCGCGCTCGAATCCAGTCCGCCAGCATCGAAGTTCAGCTTGTTGTAATAAAGGATCTGGCCGGAGATGGCGAACGGTAGCGCCCATAGCGTGCCACGTACCCTGAAATAGTCGATCGCAGACGGGAGGTAGTCACTCGTCAGATAGTGCGACGCATCTATGAAGGACTCCACCGGAACGACGCTGTCGCTGTCTATCAGGAGTTGCAGGTCGTGGCTTTCCATCTGCACGATGTTCGCTATCGGCCCGCCGCTTAGCGCAGCCTCGTAGGCTGTGAGGGTATCTGTGTAGCTGCTCTGGTTGACCAGCGTAACCGTAACTTCATGCTGCGACGTATTGAACTGATGCGTGAGGTATTGCAGCGCAGTGAGGTTCACGTCTGTCATCGAGTGCCACAGCGTGATGGACACGGGCTTCGAAGGC
>DAHXND010000217.1 GCA_027366675.1 Acidimicrobiales bacterium | reverse complement strand
AAAAAGCTATAAAGGAAGGGCTTCCTTCAATGAACGCGACAGGAAGTACTCCTGTAGAACCGCCGAAGAAGCTAGGGGTTCCGTACATTGCAAGTGCATGAGCCAGCGAAGCAGGTGGAGCGATGATCATCTGGTGCCACGATTGTCCTCCGTCGGTGGTATGCCACAGTGCTCTGAGGAAGCCCCCGGCAAAGCCGTCACGAGCATTGGCAAACACGTCAGATGCAAGCTGGCATCCACCTACTAGATCTGGTGAAGGCGCCCGTCCCCATGTCGTACCCCCATTGGTGGTCAACTCAAGGGTGTATCCGCGACTGCTCCCTTCGGCAAACTGCTGGCGCCATCCGTCTAGCGTATTGGCGAACCCGATCAGCTCCGAACCGCCGTTGGCTCCCGTACTCCCGCCGGGTTGTTGTACCCAGCTACGCCCGCCATCAAGAGTGTGGTACAAGACGGTGGTGACGTTCCCGTCGACAAGTCCGAGTACCCAGCCATCGCTAGGAGATACAAATGAAGCATCCTGCCAAATATAGGGGCATGACCCCAAGCGCTGTCTTACCTGAGGTGATACCGGAGGGGTGACCGCTTGCCAGTGAACGAAGTCGTGGGTTAGGTATACAGAGCACCCGTTCGATTGCTCAGTACCCGCAACACCGATACCTTGCCCGAGGAACAGCGGGTAGAACTGCGTACTGGACGCAGTGCCGGTAGGAGGCGTAGTTGGCGAAGTACTTCCTGGGCGAAGTGTCGGTTTCGCAATGTGGGTGCTCGCGCTACCACAGCTGGCTACGAACAGGATGCTTATCGTAGCCAACACGTTTAGCCATCTTGATCTCATGCAAACCCACCGTCCCTTATCGTGAGGGCTGTATCTATGGCTAACTTGTCGCTCTCGCTATCCTGTTTACACCATACGGCATTAGTCTATGTATCAGAGAAGGACATGCTAGCCATATTGAAGGTCAACTGTACCCCAGTTCCAGATATCAGGTTCACAAGATTGCCAGAAACACTCACTATCTTGAGTGGCGATTTCTGGTTGGATAAGTACTGGCCGACATCATTCAATGAGGGAGTCGTATATACTCGCACCCCTCCGAATCCCTGCGCCATGGTTGCGGCATTGGTTATTTGTATCCCAGCATAGATCGTAATGAGCCCCGAGGTTATCGCGGAATCAGAACCAGTCCACTCATTAGACACTTCGAAAGAAGTTTGAGAGAAAGGAGCTTGACGGATATCCAAGACTCCTTGCACGGGTATGCCCGGGCCAGCAGGGGGTGGAGGCAGTCGGGCTTCTTGCTTAGCTACCTTCATGCCCTGCTTCTTCAGTTGTTCAGCTTTTGGACCGGACGGGGCGGGACGGTTCGCATTTAGCAGGAACTTCTGGTTCAATGGAATCGTAGAGTTGGATGCTTGAGGAGATTTACGAGCTGTGGGAACGAGCGAGGAAGCGCTGATCCCTCTCCTGCCGTTGGATACGAGTACGACACCGCTCATGATCGCTACGGTAGCCGCCAGTAGGCACAAGGCAATAACTGTCCGAGATATAGCCGTACCCGACAGGTTAGTCGTGACTTGGGTGTCTCCCATATTCCTGCGCTTCCGGGCTACTCGCATGTGACAACCTCCATCTTGCAACTCTCTAAACTATGTTTCATTGAAGACTTCACTCGAGAACGGGATGCCACCTGGTGACGGCAAGCCCCAGAAGGTCAACGCATCCCACATCTGTGTCCATGCCTGTGTTGGGTTGTTGGTACCGGTAGCTAGATCGTATTCATCTAGAAGTGTATAGAAACCAATCGGATCACTATAAACATGTGCTCCATAGCCGCTGATTAGAGCCCATTCGCTAGCTTGAGAAGGCGATCTCGTGTAGATTTCCGGGCCAGCTTCGCCTACACCATTGCCCCATGACACATCCCAGTAGTCATACTGGGTCCAGTTGCCGGAACAGGCATCAGAGCTTGAGATGGTCTCAGGACAACCATCAGCTGAACCGTAGTCGAGATAGAAGTAAGATGGCGCATTCGCTGCAAAACCAGAGGCCCACGAGAGCGTTCCGGTTGCTGAACCCCATGATTCGATGTCGTTTCCACCTGATACGATAACTTGGCCTGTCGAGTCAAACGAGGCAACATCCGATCCAACGGCACTGACAACATTACCCCAGCCCTGTCCTCCGCCATAGTTGACAGCATAGGCAGAATTATTGGTCCCGACGGCGAGAGTGAGAAGGGTTGTCGTATCTGCGCCTGTGCAGATATAATATCCGTAGGCGAACTGTTCAGCAAGGTATTCGATTGTCGAATAACTGACAGGAACATTGCTCTTAGGTAGGAATGTGCCATTGTTGGCGTTATTCTGCCCACCAAAATCAAGAAACACCAGGCTATTACTGTTATGGGCTGCGTCGGCGTGACCTTGGTTGCGTCCAAGCTGGTAGATCTCACTACCGCTAGTGTTTCTCACGTAAAAACTATAATTTGTATGTGGCATGGGTGGCACGCTCGCATAAGCAGGACTTGATAAGAGTAGTAAGATAGCTGGAACACCGGCTACAAGTAGCAGCATTGATAAGGATAAGCGCTGGATCCGTCTACGCCTATCCATTACTTGGATGCACCTGGGTGAGGTCGATGTTACACGACGCTATACTATCCACTGTTTTGCATATTATGCTGTTTGTCTTGAAAAGTCAATTGATTTAGCGGATTGTCATCATATCGTAGCATCTGCACGCCCGACTTCGAGAGTGGAGAGCTGACTCTGGGCACTCCGGGGGATACAGTCGCTGGCCAGGAGGTTGAGAGCACGTCGGAAAGGCGGAAAGTTATAGGCACACGATATAGTGGCGCAATCGACGCACGGATCGGTCACAAGAGCCGTAAATACTCAGGCGCCAGAGGGTGGCACGTACCAGCCCATCACGTCCACTATCACGTTCACTGGCCCTGCAGACGCATCGTAGACGGTGATCGAACCTGTCGAGCTGAGCTTCGCTACCGCCAGGTTCGCGCCGTCTCCCCTGCCGGATAGACGGTCAGGTAGCCAGCCTTCGTGTAACCGACCGCCGTGACGTTCAGCACCACAGCGGATACACCGCTCGGAGGAACGCCACCATCGCCTGCCACACGCACGGCCTCGGATCCCCCTGGGGTAAGCGCACCAAGACCTCCGTTGTCCGGCGGTAGGTTCTCCGTCCCACAGTAGGACGGGGGGATCGCGACCGAACAGCGCGTGTCAGCGATGCGCTTCGGGCTGAGCGGCTGATACAGGCCCTGACCTGCCTGCGAAGCCACCGCATAGTAGCCCTCCAGGTCGACCACGACATCCGAGGACACATTTGCAGGGCCGACCGAGACGGTGATCGTGCCGCTATCGCCAAGGCCCACCATGACCAGGTTCGCCACAGTCTGACCGGCCCTGAAGTTCAGGTTCGAGGTGGTGAGCGATAACTGGCGGGGACAGGGCGCGACCCCAGAGAGGACAGGCGAGCGGGCCTTTGCCACCGCCTCTACGCGACGAGGCGTGGTCGCTCACCACCTCGATCCGACGCTGCGCGAGCGCGGCCATGTGCTTGAGACGCTGGAACGCCTGCTGGGCGAGGCCCGTCGCGGGCGCGGCCAGGTCCTGTTGGTGGTGGGAGAGGCCGGGACCGGCAAGAGCGCCCTGCTGCAGGCAGCAGCCGGCCTGGCCGGAGCATCGATGGCGGTGGTGTCTGCCAGGGGAAGCGAGATGGAAGCGGACCTCTCCTTCGCCTTCGCTGAGCAGTTCCTGGAGCCGCCAGCCCGGCTCGGGCAGGCTGGCAAAGGCGGGGCGGACCCCGGGGCGACCTCCCCGGGCTCGGTGGCCCCGGGTTCCATGGACCGCCGGGCGCTGGCTCACGAGGCCGCACGCGCTCAGCTGAGAGCTTGGGCGGAGACCTCTGGGGTCGCGATCCTTCTCGACGATCTGCACTGGGCTGACCCTGCCTCGCTCGGTGCCGTCGGCTTTCTTTCCCGCCGATTGTCGCACCTGCCGGTGCTGGTCGTGGCCACGCTTCGACCCTGGCCCGAAGCGGCCGAGGAGCTGGCACGCTCGCTTGCACGCGGCGCCAGAACCGGGGCGAGGACCGTTCCCTGACGGCTCAAGAGGCCCGGGTGGTCGACCTGGCAGTGACCGGCGCCACCGTGAAGGAGATCGCCCTCGCCGTGTACCTGTTCCCGAGGACCGTGGAGACCCACCTCACCCACATTTACCGCAAGGTCGGCGTCAGCTCCAAAGCCGAGCTGCGCAAGACACCGCCGTGGTCCTCCGCACCACAGCCGCCCCAGCCCCCCGCTGACCGAAAGAGGAAGCGTAGCCGGCGGGTTGGCGAGCTACCATGGGTTCCATTATGGGACCGGAAGCGATGCGAGCTCCCGAGGTGCTCTTCGTCTGCGTGCACAACGCTGGCCGTTCGCAGATGGCTGCTGCCCTCCTGGAGCGTTACGGAGAGGGTCGCATCAGGGTAAGCTCGGCTGGATCCGAGCCTGCTACGCAGCTGAATCCAGCAGTGGTGGAGGCCATGGCCGAGGTTGGCCTCGACATCTCAGCCGAGCGCCCGAAGAGGCTTACTGCAGATGCCGGGCAGGCCGCAGACGTTATCGTAACCATGGGGTGCGGCGACTCTTGTCCTGTCTATCCCGGAAAGCGATACCTGGATTGGAGTGTGCCGGATCCGGCAGGTCAGCCGTTAGACGTAGTACGCGGGATTCGGGATGCGATAGATCAGTTGGCTCGCGGATTGGCATCTGAGCTGCTCGCACTCCAGGAAGCCGGCAGGACCTGATCTCCGTCGATCGCGGCCCTCTCTCGATCAGCTACCGGGAGCGGCCTCGGCGAGGCCGAAGAAGACGATCAACGCTCGGTTCAGTTGTACAACATGATTGTCGCCGAGCTTCCCGAGGTGATCCCGGAGGTTGCCCCGCGGCATCGTGGTCACCTTGTCGACCATCAGGAAGCTGAGCTGGTCGAGGCCATTAGGTTCGGATGGCTCGACGGGTAGGCGGAATAAGGGAGCGTCGATCGGATTGGTGGTCAGCGGGCAGACCGTTACCGAGGCGCTGCCGTCGAAGCGGTCGTCTTGAACGATCACGACCGGTCGGGGCTTTCCGCTGTAGACACCACGGGCTGCCGCCATGTAGATGTCGCCTCGCCTCACTTCGGATGGGGCTGTTCGTCCTTCGCCCAGTCCCAGGAGATCGCATCGACGAACGCCTGATCGTCTGCCTCCCCCTCGCTTGCCGCCACGGCCGCGGACTGGCGATGGGCCTCGGCTATGAACTCTGGGGCGCGGACGTCAGGCACCCAGATCTGGATCGGGCGAAGGCCCTGACGCCGCAACCGCTCCCTGTGCTGTCGTACACGTTCGCGGGTGGAAGCCACACCACCATGTTACATGTAACGAACCATCCTGTCGACCACCCCAGTCCCGCCAGCCCTGCGCCGGGCAGGCCGCAGACGGTATCGTGACCATGGGGTGCGGCGACTCTTGTCCTGTGTATCCAGGCAAGCGATACCTGGATTGGAGTGTGCCGGATCCGGCAGGCCAGCCGTTAGACGTAGTACGCGGGATTCGGGATGCGATAGATCAGTTGGCACGCGGATTGGCATCTGAGCTGCTCGCACTCCAGGAAGCCGGCAGCACCTGATCTCCGTCGATCTCTACCACCTTCGTGCGGCTGCGCGAGCCGCTCACGAGTCGTAGCTTCCCGGGGCGGATGCCGACCTCGCTGGCGAGGAGGCGCAGGAGGGCCTCGTTCGCCTTGCCGTCTACGGCAGGAGCCCTCACTCTTACCAGCAGCACCGGTGGATCGTCTGAACCGTACCTGCCGGCCACCTCGTCTCGTTTCGAGGATGGGACGACCCGGACTGTGAAGCGTGTGGTAGCTGCGTCGGGTGGCCCCGGAGCTCTGTGCCGGGAGGCTCGCGCGGGCCCATGAGTCGCAGTGCCAGTGGTCACGCGCCGTCCAGGATGACGGGCAGGCTCTCCAGCCCTCTCAGGATGAAGTTCTCCTTATAGATGAGTGGAGCGCCGTCGCGATCGATGCTGCGCGTTCGTCTGAGCAGTGTGGAGAGGGCGATCCGGGCTTCGAGGCGGGCTAGTGGGGCGCCCAGGCAGTGATGGATGCCGAATCCGAAGGAAAGGTGGGGGTTCTCGCTGCGCGTCGCGTCGAAGCGGCCGGGCTCCGAGAATACCGCAGGATCGCGGTTGGCCGCCGGCACCAACGCCACTGCGATGCCGCCCTCTGGCACCACCACGCCGTCGCCCAGGTCCAGATCCTCGCGGGCGAAGCGGGCCGTGAGCTGGACAGGAGGATCGAAGCGGAGAACCTCTTCTATCATGGTTCTCATCAGAGATGGATCCTCGCGCGCTGCATCCTGCGCGCCGTGGTCGCGAGTCAGGGCTAGGGTGGCATTCCCGATCAGGTTCACCGTGGTCTCGTGCCCGGCTACGAGGAGCAGTATCAAGGTGGCGAGCATCTCGCCTTCGCTCAGCCGCTCGCCGGCCTCTTCCACGGAGGCAAGCTCCGAAACGAGGTCGTGCTCTGGATGCCTGCGGCGCTCCTCGATCAGCTCGCGGAAGTACGCGACGAAGCCGCGTACCGCAGCCATGCGTTCAGCGAGGCTGTCCGGGGGCACGAGGAACTCAGGGTCCAAGCCGCGTGCAAGCGCATCTGACCATTCCCTGAACTGCCCCCTGGCCTCTTCGGGGACGCCCAGCAGCTCGGAGATCAGTTGCAAGGGAAGGGGATAAGCGAGGCCACTCACGACATCGAACCCTCCAGCCTCTAGGGCCTGGTCGATGAGCCTGCCTGCTATCTCCTGAGCTCGTGGTTCCATGCCCTGGATCATCTTCGGGGTGAAGGCCTTGCTCACGAGGGAGCGCAAGCGGGTATGGTCCGGAGGGTCGAGGAAGAGGAAAGAGCGCATGTCGCCATCTACCTCCAGCCCCATGCTGGCCGCCATGGCCGCTTGGCGCTCTTCCACTACCGGGCCGAACTGGGCAGAGGTCCGCGCATCGGTGCTCGAGCCTCGGTGCCGCAGGAGGGCCAGGCAGTGGCGATGGCGGGAGAGTACCAGAGCTCCCATCTCGCCCTGGAGCACCGGGGTGCTTGCCAGTAGCTCCTCGAAGTACGGGTATGGATCTGCTCGCACCTCTGGCTGGAACAGAGTGCTCAGAGGTCCGGCAGCGAGCGGGGACTTCGCGAGCAGCCCGGATAGGGGGTCCGAGGTGGGACCTGCCGCCTCCGTCGTCGTGTCCATGAGGCAAGGCTAGCCGGGGAGGCGGCTGTCTCCCCGGCCAATGGCCGGGCTGTGGCAGCCCATGAGGCAAGGCTAGCCGGGGAGGGGGCCGAGAGCCGGCAGGGAATCGATGCTCGCGGCATTCTTGCCGGCCCTGTAGGCGATGAGACCATCAGGGCCCTTGAGCTCGGCGAAGCGTTCCATCTCGCGACGGTGGTTCTCGAAGGCCATGATAGGTACCCCGTACCCACATGAGGTCGCGATCCGCTCGACCTTTGCCACGATCACGGAACGAAGGTCGTTCCCAGGGCCTTTTGGAAAGTGACGGAGGAGGCTGCTCATCTCGGGGTCCCCATCACTCGTCACGCGACCATGGCCGTGGAGCCTGGTGATCATGGGTGGGCCGTCGAATGCACAGAACATGAAGACGATCCGGCCATTCTCCTTCAGGTGAGCGATGGTCTCCGCACCGCTTCCAGTTCTGTCCAGATAGGCGACAGTGCTGCCGTCCAGAACAGCGAACTCTCCATCATTGCGCTTCGGCGAGCAGTTTACATGGCCATCAGCAGCGAGCGGTGCTGTCGCGACGAAGAAAAGCGGCTGCCGTACCAGGAACTCCTGCAGGCGGCCATCGATGTGCTCGTATACCCTTCCCACCCGGCCATCATAGCGTGCCAGTCGGTGGGCCCCATGAGAGGAGCAGCTCCAGTGAACGCCACGTTGAGCTACTGACGCGGGGTGGCGACGCGCTCGAATGCTCGGAAGGCCTCATCTACCAGATCATTCAGTGAGCTGGATGGTGCGGCGATCAGCCAGGCATCGAGAGCCGCAACGAATAGCACGATCGTCACCCGGGCACAGACCTGCATCTCGATGTCTGGAGCGAAGATGCCGGCTCGCCTCGCCAGGAGCACCGCCATGAGATCCTCCGCCTGCGACTGAGCCCGAGCTAAATGATCAACTAACGATGAATCCTGGCTGACCTCGGTACGAGGAGGCAAGACCCCATCGATCTTGGCGGTGACGAGGACCGCCAGGTCGTGGCAGACAGGTTCCAGATCCAGGACGCAGGGCCGCTCTGGGGTGCTGCCCAGGTTCTCGATCAACCTGGCCATCTCCTGCATAAGATCGTCCAAAGAGGCAAGGATCAGGTTCTCCTTCTTGGAGAAGTACCTGAAGATCGTGGCCCGTGAAACGCCGCTGGCCTCTGCCACATCCCTCATTGTTACCTGCGAGTAGCCGTGCTGGGCGAAGAGCCGTAGCGCAATATCGGCGATTCTCCGGCGCTCGGCATTATCCAGCCTCGTCGAGAGCGATCCATCCCCAAGGGATCTGCTCTCTGAAGCTGTGTCACCGCCCGGCGCGCCGTCATGTCCATACCGGTTGGCAGAGGTGGCCCCATCGCCAGCCATCATCCCCACTCCCTTCACCCCCCCCCGAGGGGGTGATCCCTCTCTCGTATCTTTCCCTCCCACCACCTCACATCGTAGCACTTGTCTATCGTCGTCACAGAATAGGGCCTAACGATCCTGGCTGGCTGCGCTGTCCGGGGCGATCGCCACAGGGGGCAGGTCGTTGGTGTCCCTGGTTCATGCCTGGCATTTACGGTGGAGCGCCTTCGGTGCAAGAATCGCTTTCATGAGCTCATATGACCTTCAGCACATCAGCGTGGCACATCACCTGCATGGAGTGGTCGTGCTCACGATCAACCGTCCGGAGAAGCTGAATGCGTGCAATAGCGTTCTGCACAGGGAGCTCTCGGACGTATGGCCCATGGTCGATGCGGACCCCGAAGCTGCCGTGGCGGTGGTAACGGGTGCTGGCCGGGCTTTCTCGGCCGGAGGGGACGTGGAGCTGCTCGATGCGATGTCCAGCGATTACGGCACGCTGATGGATCAGATGAGAGATGATCGGCTCATAGTGCAGCGGATGCTGGAGATGGAAAAGCCCGTGATCTCGGCCATAAACGGCGTGGCGGTGGGGGCTGGAGCGGCAGTCGCTCTGATGGCCGACATCAGCATCATGGCCGAGTCGGCTCGTATCACGGATGGGCACGTCCGGATCGGTGTGGCGGCCGGTGACCACGCTGTGCTGCTTTGGCCGCTTATGGTGGGTATGGCGAAGGCGAAGCGTTTCCTGTTGACGGGTGACTTCGTGGACGGTGCCGAGGCCGAAAGGATGGGACTGGTAAGCCAGTGCCTCCCGGATGATGAGGTGCTTCCGGCCGCCATGGAGCTTGCTGCGAGGATCGCCAGGGGGCCCCAGGATGCGGTTCGCCTTACGAAACGTGCCCTGAATCACTGGTGGCGCCAGGCTTGGCCAACATTCGAGCACTCGGTGGCGCTCGAGATGCTGGGGTTCATGGGTCCCGATGCCAGGGAGGGGATCGCCGCCGTCAGGGAGAAGCGTAGGCCGCAATTCGGATCCGGATTCTGATTTGCGGAACGATCCCCCGAGAGCCATAAAGGTGGCGAGCCTCTTCAGCGTGTGGGAGGTGAACCGCAGGAAGCGCGCTCTGGATCGCCTGCCAGTCGCCGGCCGAGCCATCGTGTAACGGTAGCCTTTGCAGCACCGACGACACT
>DAHXND010000200.1 GCA_027366675.1 Acidimicrobiales bacterium | reverse complement strand
TAGTTCACCACCCGCCGCCCGAGCCCGTTCTCCTCGAGCCATGCCATCGCTGCATCCCTCGCCTCTTCCATACCAAGGCCATCGAGGAATGAGCTGTTGACCTTCACCCCACCGCCGGTCCACGCGCCACCCTCGAAGCCTGCTGGCGGCTGTACGGTTCGTATCACCGGCAAACCGTAGGCCTGTGCGAAAGCCCAGTCCCTCTCGTCCTCTGCCGGGACAGCCATGATCGCTCCGGTTCCGTACCCCATCAGCACGTAGTCGGCCACCCAGATCGGGACCTCGCGCGAATCGAATGGGTTGCGAGCATAGGAGCCTGTGAACGCACCCCTCTTCTCGAGCGATCCCTCCGAGCGCGTTCTCTCGATCTCACTAGCCCCCGCTGCGCGCCGCCGCAGCTCCTCTACCTCGCTACGATGCTCAGCTGTCGTGAGCTGATCGACCAAAGGATGCTCCGGGGCAAGTACCACGTAGGTCATCCCGAAGGCAGTATCCGGCCGTGTGGTGAAGACGCTGATGTCGCATTCCTCGGAGCGCCCTACGACAGGCAACGAGAACTCTGCTCCCTCGGAGCGGCCTATCCAGTTCCGCTGCATGGTCTTCACGCGATCTGGCCAGTCGAGACGATCCAGCCCATCCAGGAGCTCGTCAGCGTACTTCGTGATGCGGAAGAACCATTGCTCCAGCTCGCGCTTCTCGACCGTGTCTCCCGAGCGCTCGCATGAGCCATCTGCGAGCACCTGCTCGTTCGCCAGAACGGTCTGGCATCCCGGGCACCAGTTCACCGGAGCCTTCGCCCTGTAGGCGAGCCCCGCCCGCAGGAACGCCAGGAAGATCACCTGATTCCACTTCATGTACTCTGGGTCGTGGCTGCGTATCTCGCGCCGCCAGTCATAGACCGCGCCTATGGCACGTAAGCTCGCCTTCAGCTCAGCTATCCGGGAATCGGTATAGACGCGAGGATGTATACCCGTACGGATAGCTGCGTTCTCCGCTGGCAGGCCGAATGAGTCGAAACCTATAGGGGAGAGCACCGCGTTCCCCTGCATTGTACGGTACCTAACGATAAGATCCCCGAAGGTGTAGTTCCGAACGTGGCCCTGGTGCGCGGGGCCGCTCGGGTAGGGGTACATGCAGAGCACGTAGAGCGGAGGCCGGGGGTCGTCTGCGTCGACCTCGTAAGCGTGGCTCTCCAGCCAGCGCTGCTGCCACTTCTGCTCTACCGCTCTGACGTCGTAGGCGCGGGCCATCCCTGGGATGCTATCGCTGGCAGCTCTGCCTGTGGAAACGGGCGCCAGCGGTGCTGAGGGGGCGGGAGCCGTGCTGAGGGGGCGGGAGCCGTGCCGAGGGTGCTCAGCGGTGCCGAGGATGCTCAGCGGTGCCGAGGGTGCCGAAGCCGGATCACCCGCAGTTGGCCGTACCCTGGACCGTGACGTTTCCGGCTGGAGTCTGTCCCGAACGTGACGTCATTTGAACGCCGAGCGTCGCACCATGAGTCCAATCGATCTGCGTGACGCCGCTTACCGGCGCCGGGTACGAGCCATCGGCTCCGTAGCCCTGGCCGAGCAACCCGGTGCTACCGCCCGCCTGCCCCGTGAGCACCTGCCACACTCCGCTCTCACCGTCGTAGCTCTGAATGAACAGTACCCACGGGGTGCCGTTCAGCGTGCCGTTGACCCTGATATCTGATGAGGCGTTGGGTCGGAGATGGCAGTACGACACGGCGTTGACGAGCTGACCGGAGACAACGCCGCTGTAGCTCAGGCTGGCGGTACCAGGTCCGACCGTCTTCCACGTCTGTGGCTGTCCCCAGCCCGGTACCGTCGTGGTGGTAGTTGGCCCGGTCCAAGCCTTCCCCGGCGGAGCGGAAGTCGGGGTTGTGGTCGGGGTTGTGGTCGACCCCGGGGGCCCGAAGGAGCCAGCCTGCCCGCCCGACCCTGGTCCGGTCTGCCCCGACGCCCCGAAGTTACCGAACCCGCTCTTTCCCGACGCCCCGAGGTTGGCGAACCCGCTCTTTCCCGACGCCCCGAGGTTCCCGAACCCGCTCTTTCCCGACGCCCCGAGGTTCCCGAACCCGCTCTTTCCCGACGCCCCGAGGTTGGCGAGACTCCCGAGGTTCCCGAGGACGCCCTTCAAGAGGGACGAGATCTGCAGCACCTCGCTCGCCGGGGGAGCGCTCACCGAGACGGGTATCCCGAAGTGCATGAAATCGACCTGCAATGTAGCTGTCGCGCCGTTCAAGTCTCCGGCAGCCGCCGATGCTGCTGGTGAGCCTCCTGGGATCTTCACGCCGCTCAGGGACACCACGGTCGTTACCTGGCGCACATGACCGTGTGCTCCGACCCAGACGTCCACGGTAAGCGTCGAGAACCCCAAGAGCCCGGGCAAGCTCTGGCTTACCCGCACCGGGAGACTCTTGCCTGCAGTCGCTGCGAGCTTCGCCAAGTCCACGGTGCTCTGATACTCCGTCGTAGCATGTCCATCTATCGTTGCTGTGCCAACGGTGCTGACGTGGCCCGTCGCTCCCTGTATCCAGTCGAGGAACGCCGTGGGATCGCCGGAGAATATGGACGCCAGGGGACCTAGGTTCGCTCCAGTGCTCGAGGCCAGCGAAGCCAGGTCTATGGAGATCCAGGACTTGCCGAACAGGCTGGCTACGGCCGCTGGGAGCTCTATATAGACCTGACCGTGCACCATCTCGATTCTTATGCTCATGGTGCTCGCGGGCGATGGCGAGGCGCCAGTGGGCGAAGTGCCGCCTAGCATCCCGCCGGCGAGACCCGGCAGGCTGCTCAGCCCGGGCAGGTCCACCGTCGCGTCGAGATCCCCGGTTGCCAGATCGGCAGAGCCGCTGGCCGTGATGACAAGCGGTGTGGCAAGCGCGCCTGACTTGCCGGCAATGCTGGCCCGCACCTGGAATGCAGCGCTCGATGCAGTGACTGTCTTCTTGTAGGCAGAGAGAAGGACCTTCGATGCCGCAGCGTTAGCAGGGCCAGGGTGCGATGCGGCTCCTGTCGTGCTGCTGCCAGCCGCGACATCATGAGCTCCATGCGCTGTATCCTGCGCCTTGATGCTTCTAGGGGACGCACTCGTGCTCGCTGCCCCACATGCCGCCCCGAAAAGGGCCAGTGCCATGAGGATGCCCACTGCACCGAGGAGACCGTGCCGCCTGCAGCGGGCATTACCGATACCCCCAGTACCGACCTCTCCTGCTCTTCCCATCTCGACCCCCCTTCTCCGGCATGACCGGTAAAACGACACTGGCGGATACTAAGCATCACCTGTATACGACACTGCAAGCACGCCCATACCGAGGAACGCCAACCCAGCCATGCCAACCCGGCCATGCGGGCAGTGACCCTCTCTAGGTACTTAGTTTACCCCACTGGGCAACCACGCGGCGACGCAGAGCGCGATCCTCCGCTACGTCGAGCGCCGGAGGCTCCAGATGGGCGGTCCTGGCCTGGCCGGTATAAGGTTGGAATGCCCGGGGGCGTAGCTCAGCTGGTAGAGCGCTTGACTGGCAGTCAAGAGGTTCGGGGGTTCGAGTCCCCTCGCCTCCACCGGATGGGTGATAGCATGCTATCATTGCTGCATGGCACAGCTCTTGGTCCGCCAACTCGATGAGGACGTGAAGCACGCGCTCCAACGTAGGGCCCGAGCCCATGGGCGCTCCACTGAAGAAGAAGTCCGAGAGATCCTGCGCGACGCAGTGCGGGCCGGACCAGCCGGGCCGGTCCGGCTTGGGTCGATGATCGCGTCGCGGTTCCGCGGAGAGGGAGTCGAACACGACTTCGCCGAGTTGCGTGGCCACCCGGCGCAAGGGGCGGACCTCTCGGAGCCATGATCCTGCTTGACACGAACGTGCTGTCGGCACTCATGCGATCCGAGCCCGAAGCGGTCGTGGTCGACTGGCTCGACGCCCAGCCATCGGAGTCGATCTGGACGACGTCGGTCACGGTGTTCGAGATCCGAACGGGTCTAGAGCTCCTGACGCCGTCGCGTCGACGTCGGCATCTCGAAGCTGCCTTCGAGCGGGTCCTCAACGAGGACCTCGACCAACGAGTCCTCGCCTTCGACGTCGCAGCAGCAGATGCAGCGGGTGAAGTTGTCGCTCGAAGCCAGCGGGCCGGCAAGGCGGTCGAGATACGGGATGCTCAGATAGCGGGTATAGCGCTTGCACGGAAAGCGCCTGTCGCCACCCGTAACATCCGGCATTTCAGGGATCTAGGAGTGCGCCTCGTCGACCCCTGGAGTCCCGCCGGCAGACCCAAGCAGTGACGCTCGAATATCACGGATCGACGGTCCTCGGTAACAGGCGTTTCAGTGACTCTCGCAGTTCCGTCCGGTTCGAATGTTGCCGCGTGGCATCGTGGTCACCTTGTCCACCATCAAGAAGCTGCGCTCGTCCAGGCCACTCGGTTCGGATGGCTCGACAGGTACTCGCAACAGCGGGGCATCGGTCGGATTGGTGGTCAACGGGCAGACAGTTACCGAAGCCGTGGCGTCGAAGCGGTCGTCTTGAAGGATCACGACCGGCCGGGGCTTCCCGCTGTAGACGCCACGGGCCGCCGCGGCGCAGATGTCGCCTCGCCTCACTCCGGCTGGGGCTCTTCGTCCTGCGCCCAGTCCCAGGAGATCGCATCGACGAACGTCTGGTCGTCCGCCTCCCCCTCGCCTGCGGCCACGGCCGCGGACTGGCGATGGGCCTCGGCTATGAACTCGGGAGCGCGAACGTCCGGCACCCAGATCTGGATCGGGCGAAGCCCCTCACAACGCAACCGTTCGCCATGCTGCCGTACACGTTCCCGGGTCCAAGCCACACCCAGGAACCTCGTGCAGCAGACCCGTGGTGCCCGGACTTGCGCTGCACCGGCGTATCGGCGGAAAGGGACTTGTTATATTGGTGGTGGTGATGCTGACCTCATGGCATACGACGCGCCGCACGCACTATCGGGCTCGGGCAGCGAGACGAGTGCCCGATGGACGCGGGACAGATGAGCGGGCCGACTATCGGAAAGTGCAACGAGCATCCCGATCACAAGGGTGCGCACACCGAGCTGGCGGGGGCGAACCCCGATCGGCAGGGCAAGCTCGAGCCTCTCGGCAACCCCGGAGTCGTCGACGATTGTCTCCAGATCCCCAAGCGTGGCCGAGCAGGTCACCACTTATGCCGCCCTGAGAGCCGCCTCACCGCAGCCGCCTCACCAACCGGCTCTATGTGAGACACGATGTCGCCCAACCTCTGAGAGCAGACGATGCCGGCCGCATCCATGAATGCCCGAAGTCCGAGGAGCCTCGCACACTCGGTCAACCACGTTGCCCTGAGGCGCCCGAGATCTATAGGGGGAAGATCCACCCCGCCGGCAAGCGAAGAGACAAGGGGCGTGGTGACGTTTCGCCGCGAAGGCGCTTTGCCTCCGATCAAGTAGGCGTCGCCTGCGAATCGGGCCGCCTCGATCAGTCGCTCATGGAATACCGCCCGCACCGGCACGATCCGGGGCCTGCGCCCGCCAACTTTGACGAGCACCCCGCCCGAACGCAAGACAACGTCGGTCCCGCGAACCGTGCGCAGGTCTGTCCCCATGAGCCCAGCCCCCGCCCCAAGACAGATGAGGGCACTTCCGTGGTGGCGGCGGGTCTCGGTTGGCTGGGCGTCGGCTAGTTGCAGGTAGGAGGCGATCTCAGAGGTCGAGTACGGCACCTTGGCTCGCTCACGTGGTAACGGGGCCGCTTTAGCGGCTCTGGGAAGCACCCGGGCCGCCACATGACGCAGGTTGGTGCGCACC
>DAHXND010000193.1 GCA_027366675.1 Acidimicrobiales bacterium | reverse complement strand
AGTTCCATGATCCTGTTGTAGTTATTCTCTCCCTTAAGCCATCCCATTGATGATATGAGTTTAACCCTGTCCTCGTCGTTATTCTGTCTTTTCATTGATTCAACAAGACTTTCACTGTCATTGGTTGCGATTGCATGGGCTGTGGACACAGCCATTCTCAGGTTGGGATCAATTTTATCATAATCTTTGAACTTCTTATCCAGTTCCTTGTAAAAATATAAATCCCTCAGTAATTATGCTTGGGCAATCCTTTTTTGTAAAGCCATATGATATGAAGAGAATTAGAGAAATTGGGAATGAGTGCAATGCACGAATAATCTTGGCGGGATAGCAGCCGGCGGGATAGCTCAGGGAGAAGGCCAGTCTCCCGCAGGAGACGCCATCGGGGACGCCGGGGCGTCAGCTCCTTACGGGGACGGTGCTGCTCCAGGCTATTCCCGAGCGGGCGAGCCGGACGTTGCCAACAGGACCGTGATGGCCGGGACAGGCTTACCCGTTTGGCACCTCCCACCGCCGTCGCTTCTCAGGCGTGTAGCCGAGAAGCCGCCAGACCGCAGGGAGGTAGCGGCAGCAGGGCACGCCCTCGTCGCGGCGCTTCAGGCTCACGGCGTGGAGACCCGCCTCGCCGGCCAGACGGTGGGTCCGAGCATTACCCGCTATGAGCTGGAGCTCGCTCCCGGCGTGAAGGTCTCGCGAGTGACAAGCCTCTCCAGGGATATCGCCTACGCACTGGCTGCTGCAGACGTGCGGATACTCGCTCCCATACCGGGAAAATCTGCAGTCGGGGTCGAGGTGGCCAATGCAGCCCGCCAGCTCGTGCTCCTGGGAGACCTCTTGGCGAGCAGCGAGTCGCGCTCTGCCAGGCATCCTCTGGACGTTCCCGTAGGGCGCGACATCTCCGGCCGCGTGGTGATCGCGAATCTTGCCGATATGCCGCATGTGCTGATCTCGGGCGCAACAGGCGCTGGAAAGTCCTCGTGCATCAACTCGATTCTCACGTCACTGGTCATGCGCGCCACGCCAGAGGAGCTGCGGCTCGTTCTGGTAGATCCGAAGCGCGTCGAGCTCGGGCACTACGCTGGCTTGCCACACCTCCTGACTGCGCCGGTTGTGGAGCCGAAGCGGGCAGCGAACGCCCTGGCATGGGCGGTGAAGGAGATGGAGCATCGCTACGAGTTGCTTGCCGGTGTCGGAGCGCGGGACATAGGGTCGTACAACTCCTACTGTGCCGAGGCCATGGCTTCGGCAAGCCCCGACCGGAAGAAGAAGCGCCGGGGAGCCATCACGGACGCCAGCCAGGAATCGCTCGCCCTGTTCCCTGATGGGGAGCCTCCGAAGAAGCTTCCATACATCCTCGTCGTGGTCGACGAGCTGAACGACCTCATGATGGTGGCAGCAAGGGACGTCGAGGACTCGGTATGTCGGATCGCCCAGATGGCACGAGCTGTAGGTATTCATCTGGTGCTTGCCACCCAGCGTCCGTCGGTGAACGTCATAACAGGTGTTATAAAGGCGAACATCCCTGCTCGCTTGGCATTCGCCGTCTCGTCGCTCGCTGACAGCAGGGTGATCCTGGACCAGCCCGGGGCCGAGCGCCTCATCGGCAAAGGCGACTTCCTCCTCGTTACAGCATCTTCGAGCACCCCGCAGCGGCTGCAGGGGCCATGGGTATCGGAGTCAGAGGTACGCCAGGTCGTTGCGCACTGGCGCCGGCAGGGGTCGCCATCCTACGAGGAGGCCCTTGACGTAGAGGAAGCTCGAGGGGTGGCCGGAGAGTCGGGCGGGGAGGACGAAGAGCTCTTCGAGCAGGCCCTGGAGCTCGTCGTGCGTTCTCAGCTAGGGTCTACCTCGATGCTCCAGAGAAAACTCCGCATAGGTTTTGCCCGGGCGGGGCGCCTGATGGATCTGCTCGAGCGACGGGGCGTGGTAGGGCCCGCCGAGGGCTCACGGGCCCGTGCCGTCCTTATGACGCCTGACGAGCTGGATCGGCGCTGAATGAGTCACGGCCTTCGACGCAGTTGCAACGGCACCGAGTAGCCCGGCCCTCTATCGGAGCGGCCCTGGTATGTACGGTCCTGGCGCTTGGTTCGCTGGTCCGTGAGAACAGCGCGCTCCCGGTAGCTGGAGTACTCTGGAGCGCGCCGGTCGCATCGTCATTGCAAGCCGAGGTCAGCCCTCCTTCGATCAGCTGGCCATGGCCACAGGGAGAGCAGGCTGCAGTCGGGGTTCTGGGCATAGACGGCCTGGTGGCATCGAACGGAGCACAGGTTCCGGTTCCGATCGCCAGCCTGGCGAAGCTGATGACGGCTTACATAGTGCTGCACGACCACCCGTTGGGACCAGGCGCGTCGGGCCCGGATATCGAGATAACTGCGGCAGACCAGGCGGATTGGGACGAAGATCTAGCCACCGACCAGTCCTCGGTCCCTCTGCAGGAAGGCGAGATGCTGAACGAGCGCCAGCTCCTGGAGGCGCTACTGATTCGCTCGGCGAACGATGTGGCTAAGGCACTGGCTAGATGGGATGCAGGGAGCGTTGCCGGCTTCGTCCACAAGATGAACGCGACAGCGCTTGATCTCGCTATGACGCACACCAGGTATACGAGCCCGAGTGGTTTCGACCCGACGACCGTTAGCACGGCAGTGGACGTTCTGAAGATAGCTATGGCCGACATGGCTTACCCTGCCTTCGCCTCGACGGTCGACCAATCCAGCCTGAGCTTCCCGCTTATAGCGGGAAGCGTGCCTAACTACGTCTCGGGAGTAGGTCAGGACGGAATCGTAGGTGTGAAGTCGGGCTTCACGAGCCAGGCGGGAGGCTGCATAGTCTTGGCTGCCCGGCGGGAGAGCGCGGCCGGTCCCGTCACCGTGCTCGCGGCGGTACTCGGCCAGCAGGGCGCGAATGCACTCACGAGGGTCCAGGCAAGCGCCAGCCGTCTAGATGATGTGGCGCCCGCGGGGGTGGTGGAACATACATTCGTTACTCGGCACCAGGCCTTCGGGGTCCTGAGGGCACCATGGAGCAGGCATCCCGTTCCTGTCGTAGCCGCCCACGCCGTTACCCTAGCCGTGTGGTGGTCGTCACCTATCATCGTCCACCGCTATATCGCTAGGTTGTCCCGAGGGCTAATTCCTGCTCACTACGAGATAGCCCATCTCGAGCTCGTGGCAGGAGCGGGCCGCCGGGCAGGCGTACGGCTCATCACTTCATCTCCTCTGAGCCAGGCATCCTGGTGGTGGCGGATCTGGCGCTGAGGTTACCAGCTATCGTGCAAGCGTTCTAGACTGGCAGGCCATGCGAGCTCGCGCCCCAGCTTCCTCTGCCAATCTAGGTCCTGGCTTCGACACCCTGGCGGTGGCGCTGGACAGGTACGTTGAGGTGGAGGTCGCCTCTGCTCCTCGCTTGGTGGTGGAGTCGAGGGGCGAAGGGTCGGAGCTCAACGCGGACGCTTCGCACCTGGCCGCACAAGTTGCGATCAGTGTCTTGGGAAACGATCATCTCGCAGTGCGTGTACATTCTGAGATACCTGTTGCTCGCGGCATGGGATCTTCTGCAGCGCTCGCCCTGGCAACGGCGGCCGCGGCAGGGGCGAAGGATCCGATGGCAGCGGCCGTGAGGGTGGATGGCCATCCAGAGAACGCGGCGGCTTCTTACTATGGCGGCCTGCTGGCAGCGACCTTGGTTCACGGGAAGCCAGTCGTAGTGCCGCTGGACCTGGATCCAGATATCTGTTTCGTGCTGGTGGTCCCCGATCGCGCGCTCTCTACTGCCAAGGCCAGGAAGGCGCTGCCGCCGACGGTGAGGCACGCGGATGCCGTGTTCAACCTGGGGCGCATGGCTCTCCTGATAGCAGGGCTCCGTGATCACAGGCGCCTGATCCCCGAGGCCACGGAGGATCGGTTGCATCAGGACTATCGCATGCCACTTTTCCCTGAAGCGCCCGAGATAATGGGTCGGCTGGTCGCAGCGGGGGCTTCGGCGTCCTGCTGGTCGGGAGCGGGGCCGTCTCTGTTGGCCATATGTGCGGCCGATAAGGCGGAGCGTGTCGGGCGTGCGGGCGAGGGCGCCTTGGAAGAACACGGCGTGGCGGGCAGGGTGATGTTGTGCAAGGCAGATCGGGAGGGTTTGATAGTCGGAGGGCGATCCCTGCGATGAGTGGGGCCCTGCGATGAGTGGGGAGAGCGCGGGCCAGAGAGGCATCCTGGAGGCGATCCCGAATCCCTGGCCGGATCGCGACTACGAGGTGAGCTGCGAGACGCCAGAGCTTACTTGCGTGTGTCCCCGTACGGGGCAGCCCGACTTCGCAACGGTGACTATCAGCTACATTCCTGCAGCTTCTATCGTGGAACTGAAGTCTTTGAAGCTGTATCTGGCGAGCTACCGTGATCAGGGAGCCTTTCACGAGGATGTAACGAACAGGATCCTTGCTGACCTGGTGGCGCTGCTTGCCCCCAAGCGCTGCACGGTGCGAACCTCGTGGAACGTGAGGGGTGGCATCCACACGATTGTGGAGGCACGCCATCCTTAGAGGTCTGGCTGCTGGACTGCAGGAGATGAGCCAGGCCGCAGCCACAGCTCCCGGCTACGCGGGAGCTGTGGCTAAGGCCTTGGCCGCCCCGGTTGCCTCCCAGCCGGTGGTGATCAGGACGAATAGGAGGAACGTCATGACGTGAACGCTCGTGCACCAGAGGCAGATGGCGTGCACCTCGAATACCTCGACGTAGATGAGGTAGAACACGAATCCCATGCCGGCTACGCTGGCGAGGAGCCGAGCCTGGGCCAGGCGAAGCGATGGCGAGCGCCAGGAGCGAGGCAGGTTCAAGCCGATCATCGCGATGAACCAGAGCACGCCCCAGAGGGCCACTGGCAGGCCGAATATCACTGACTGCGGGCTCGTTATCACTTCCGCGCAGTTCACCAGTCCGTGGGAGGAGCAAACGACGATCGCTGCTGTCGTGTAGTGGGCGATCGTCAGATATATGGCAACGCCGGTACCGAGCAGCGTCAGGCCGAGAGCAGTCCACGGGCGCCAGCCAAGGGAGGACGGCTCAGCTTCCCCGGCTCCACCCGTCCGCCCGTCATTGGCCTTCTCCGGGAGTCTTGCCCGTGCTCTGTCGTTAGCTGCTGATCCAGCCTCCGGTCGAAGGGGAGCCTTCTGGCTCATGATCCCGGGCTGGACACCTTGCCACTGGCAACAGCCTTCGCGAGCGGAGCTTTCGCGAGAGAGCGGGATGCAGCCTTCACTCCAGGGGAATCGCAGACGTTGCCAGGCTTTCCCCCGTCGAGCGAACAGACAGCGGCAGTTATGTAGTTAGCGGCCGAGTCGATGGCCTGTGCTGGGATAGATGATGTGCTGGTGAGGCTGGCAGCTATCTGGGAGTGAGTCAGCCCGGTCAGGTCACCCGGGTTGTACTGGGCGCCGCTTTGGAGATAGCGGTTCCCGAGGTCCACGAACGGTATCGCGCCCGCGTTACTCGATGAGACGTAGGGCGGGGAGTCGTAGGTGCCGACGAGCTTCAAGACAGATGCGCTTGGCTTCTGGAGCGGGATATAGGTGCCGCAAGTCGGGTTAGTGGTCGGGGCTGGGCGATTCGTGCAGGTCTCCGTCGTGGAGAAGTCGACATAGGGACTGGCGTAGGTGGCTTTCGCGAAGGTCCATGTCTTCGTCCCAGGGTATACATCAGTAAGCGAAGACTCCGTGGTCTGCAGCCCTGTGAAAGTGCCGAAGCGGCTTAGTGCTACGACCAGAGCCCAACGTTCGGCGGCACAGAATGGGCAGTACTCGGCGCCCAGGTAGACCACTTCAGGCTTCCCTGCAGCGGTTAGGGGCGGCTGCCCGGTAAGCCTGTAGGGAGGCGTCGCACTCCCGTTCCCGGCTCCCACCTTGTTCAGGGCCGTAGACAGGGCGGAGGTGGGGTTCGCACCGGAAGTTACCTCGCTGAGCAGCTTCGCGGAGGGGTTGGCGGGGAGGGGAGGTACATTGCTCGACCCAGAGCCCCCGGTCACGGAGACGATGATTACTACGAGAGCGGCCACCAGGACCAGGGCTGTCGCCCCTATGCCGAGGCGCTTGCCCGTGAGGATGCCCTGTGCAGGGAGGCCAAACGCGCCATATGAGCTGGGCTGCCTGGCTCCCGGGCGAGCTCTGCCGCCTGAGCTGGCTGTGGCGTTCGATCCCCCACCGGCAGTGCGGCCAGGCCCGCCGCCCTTCGGGACTGGTGCTCCCTTCGCCGTTAGCGCGCCAGGGCGTCGGTTCCCAGACTGGGCAGCTGCCCTCTGAGCACCCGCGGCCCTACCGCCCCCAGAAGAGGACTTCGGTCCTGATCCCTGAGATCCTCCCTGGTTGGTCCGGTTGGCCATCCCCATCATCCTATCCTGGGACAGTGGTCCCGCAAAGCGCGTCCCGTAGCTACTACATCCAGACCTTCGGCTGCCAGATGAATGTGCGCGACTCGGAGCAGCTGGCCGCCCAGTTCGAGGCCGATGGGCTGGTGCCTGCGGAGCGGCTGGAGGAGGCAGACGTCGTGGCTTACAACACCTGCTGCATAAGGGAGAACGCCGACGGAAGGCTCTATGGCCATCTTGGGCACGCAGCGTCATTGAAGGCGAGCAGTCCGGGCAAGCGTGTCGTAGTCGCCGGGTGCCTGGCTCAGAAGGACCGCGATGCCGTGATGAGGCGTGCTCCCTGGGTGGACGTGGTGGTCGGGACCCATAACCTCGCCTCTGCCACGGATCTGCTCCGCCGCAGGGAGATCGAGGGTCCCGTCGTGGAGGTGCTGGATCCATCAGCCTCGCCCAGCGTGGCACTGCTCCGGCCACCCGTCAGGGGGTCAAGGGGACCCAGCGCGTACGTGACGATCCAGACCGGCTGTGACAACTGCTGTGCATTCTGCATCGTGCCGTCAGTGCGTGGCCCTGAGATAAGTCGCCCGATAGACGATATACTCGGTGAAGTACGATCCCTTGTCGCCGCTGGCACCCTTGAAGTGACTTTGCTTGGCCAGAACGTGAACTCATATGGTCGCGATATAACGCGGCGGCGTCCCCTTTTCGCGGATCTACTGCGTGCGGTGGGGGCCGTCGAAGGGATAGGGCGCGTGCGCTTCACGAGCCCGCACCCTAAGGACCTGCGCCCCGAGGTGGTTGCCGCGATGGCAGAGACACCAGCCGTGTGTGAGCAGCTGCACCTACCGCTCCAGTCGGGAAGCGACCGGGTGCTGGCCGCTATGCATCGCGGATACACCGCCAAGCGATATCTGGCCCGGCTGGCGATGGCGCGAGATGCGGTGCCTGACCTGGCCGTTACCACCGACATAATAGTCGGGTTTCCCGGCGAGACAGAGCAGGATTTCGAGCGCACGCTCCAGGTCGTGGCCGAGGCTGGCTATGACAGTGCGTACACGTTCGAGTTCTCGCCCAGGCCCGGGACGGAGGCCGGTGCGATGACTCGCAGCTTCATCCCTCCCGAAGTGGTCGCGGAGCGTTTCGATCGTCTAGTGGCAGTTGTGGAACGTTCTGCGCTGGAGCGCCACCGTGCGCGGGTGGGTCTCGTAGAGGAAGTCATGGTCGAGGGCCCGAGCAAGAAGGACAGTAGCCGCATTACTGGCCGGACCCGCCAGGGCAAGCTTGTCCACTTCCCGCCGGGGCAGTCACCGCGTGGCGATGGATCGTTGCACGAGTGCCAGCCCGGAACCCTCCTCAGGGTGAGGATCACCGGGGCTTCCCCGCATCACCTCCTCGGAGAGCTGTTCACGCAGGCGTCTTGATGCAGGCGGGGGTGGTGCTGATGCGGGCAAGCGGCGACGCACTGGGATCGTGCAACGAGGTGGATGCCTCGGATCCAGCAGCGACGATTATGCGGGATGGAACGGTCCCGGACGAAACGGGGTGGGATGGAAGATCCCCGGGCAGAACGGTCTGCATAGTCGGGTGCACTGCATCGGGGAAGACGGCAACGGCAGTGGAGCTGGCGCTGCGGCTCGGCCCTGCTGAGTGCCTGTCTGCCGACGCCATGAGTGTCTACCGGTGCATGGATATCGGCACCGCCAAACCTGTGGGGCGAGAGCGCTCGGTCGTGGCCTGGCATGGCTTGGACCTTGCCGATCCCTGGGAGGAGGTATCTGTGGCTGGCTATCGGGAGCATGCCATGGGTGCTGCACGCAGGGCCGGTGCTGCCGGTAAGCGCCTCATCGTCGTCGGCGGCTCAGGGTTGTACGTGCGGGCTGCCATCGACGAAATGGCGATTCCTGGCCAGTACCCGGAGGTCGCAGCAGCTCTCGACATTGCAGCGGACTCTGGCGGGGAAGTGGCGCTGACCTCGCTCTACGAGCGACTATGGAGGCTCGATCCTGTAGCGGCGTCCCGCATAGATCCACGGAACCGCCGGCGGGTGCTGAGGGCGCTCGAGGTGACCATAGGGACGGGGAGGCCTTTCTCCTCCTGGGGCCCGGGCCTATCCCTCTACGAAGCCGTGCCGGTACTTATGGCCGGGTTAAGGTACTCGCCCGAGGTTCTTTCCGCCAGGATCCAGGAGCGATTCGCCTTGCAGGTTGAGCACGGTTTCCTGGAGGAGGTCGAGCGGCTGCTCGATGATCCCCGGGGTCTTTCCCGCACTGCGGCCCAGGCCCTCGGCTACCGGGAGCTGGCGATGCACCTGGAGGGATCGTGCTCGTTCGACGAGGCATGCGCGTCCGCCATCCGAAGGACGAGGCGTTTTGCTCGCAGGCAGTGGAGATGGTTCCGTAGGGATCCCCGGATACGATGGATCGATCCCGAGTGCGAAGATCCGGTCTCGGTTATAGAGGGATGGCTGATCGGCTCCGGAGAGAGGTGTTCGCCCAGGTGAGCGAGGCGGCTGGTTCTGTCAGGAAAGTGGGGCGCTCTCCGTGTGCCATGCTCACCAAGCATCAGGCCGCTGGTAACGATTTCCTGGTGTTGCTGGATGAGCATGGGACTATGGAGGTGTCGAGCCAGATAGCCCGTGATCTGTGCGCACGCCATACCGGGGTCGGGGCTGACGGTCTGATAAGGGTCCGGCCGGCTTCTCTAACCGGCGAGCGCCGTGGCGATACCGGCGAGCCCTATGTGGCCACCGGCGAGCCCCGCGCTGATCTGTCGATGAGGCTGTTGAACGCTGACGGCAGCGAGGCCGAGACGAGCGGGAATGGACTGCGCTGCCTGGCCCAGGCGGCAGTTGACGCTGGCTGGGTAGGTGCCGATTTCGCTGTCTTGACGGGTGCGGGCGTCCAGATGATCCACTATGCCGGTTCCCCTGGCGAGCGGGAGGCAAGAGCTCGGGTGACGATGGGCAGGCCTGTCCTTGCTCTTGGCGACCCCGTCTCCGTGGAGGCAGGTGAGGACGCATGGCCGGCCTATCTGGTAGACATGGGCAATCCGCATATTGTCTTGATGGACCCGGTTCCGTCCGGGGACCCGTACCGCCTTTCCCGGATCGACCTTGCCCAGATAGGCTCCCGGATCGAGAACGCCACCCCAGGTGGGACAAACGTGGAGCTCATAACGGGTGACTGGGGGAAGGCCCCGGTCGGCATGCTCTACATGCGCGTCTGGGAGCGCGGCGTGGGGGAGACACTCGCGTGCGGATCGGGCACGACAGCCGCAGCTGCTGCAGCGCGGGCCTGGGGGCTGGTAGGAGCGCAGGTAAGCGTCCACAATGACGGGGGCGTGTTGGAAGTTGACCTGAGCGAGCCCGACGCCGTACTGGGCGGACCGGTATGCTGGGTGGCGCGTGTGGAGGTGCCATGGACTGCGAGGCCGTGAGCCGATGAGGACGGTGCTTTGACGGGTCCCAGCCCGACCACTCTCATCGACAGGCGGCTGCGGGAGCGGATCGTGACAGTGGGCGTGGCGATCCCACCGGGCAGGATGATCGAGACGGAAGCCAGTCTCGATGAGCTGGCGAAGCTGATCGACACTGCAGGAGCTGACGAGGTAGCCAGGGTGCTCCAGCAGCGCGATCGAGCGGATCCTGCCACCTACGTAGGGCGTGGAAAAGCCGAGGAGCTCCGTGCCGTGTCCGAGGACACTGATGCCGACACCGTAGTTTTCGACGACGAGCTGGCTCCAGCCCAGCAGCGGAACCTGGAGCACCTGCTGGGGCGGACCGCCATAGATCGTACGGCCGTCATCCTGGACATCTTTGCCCAGAATGCACGGACGAACGAGGGCAGGGCGCAGGTCGAGCTCGCGCTCTTGCGTTACCGTCTCCCGAGGCTCCGAGGGAGGGGGCGCTCCTTTTCCCAGCAGGGCGGTGGGATCGGAACGCGTGGTCCTGGAGAGACGCAGCTCGAGGTGGATCGGAGGCGCATACAGCAGCGGATTGCCCGCCTGGAGAGGGAGCTGCGTTCCCTGGAGCGCCGGCGCCGTGTCCAACGAAGTCGCCGGAGACGGTCGGACCTGAGGAGCGTGTCACTCGTGGGCTACACGAACGCAGGGAAGTCAACGCTCCTGAATGCCCTGACGGATGCCGGTGTGCTGGCAGAGGACCGCTTGTTCGCGACGCTCGATCCGCGTGCGCGCAGGCTGGAGCTGCCTGGGGGGGAGGTGGTGCTCTGCTCCGACACGGTCGGGTTCGTGAGGAAGCTTCCCCACCAGCTCGTAGAGTCGTTCTCCTCGACCCTCGAGGTAGTGGCAGAGTCCGATCTACTAGTTCACGTCGCCGACGCTTCATCGAGCGACCCGGATGGTGAGATCGAAGCCGTCAGGTCTGTGCTGTGTCAGATCGGGGCAGGAGAAGTACCGGAGCTGCTCGTCGTGAACAAGGCAGACCTGGTGCCGCAGACCGCAGAGCGGCTCGCCGGCCGCTACGAGGGCTCCATTGTCATCTCAGCGAGGCAGCAGGCCGGGATGGACCAGCTTCGCTATGCGATCGCAGAGTGGCTCTCGCGAGGTGACACATTCGTGGGGCTGGTGGTTCCCTACGATCGGGGCGACGTCCGTGCCGCCGTGCATAGGGCCGGGTCCGTCCTTGCCGAGAGCGCGGAGAGGGACGGATGGCGCCTGTACGTGCGGCTGGGCCCGGCGTCACTTGCTCGTTTCTCAGGCTACCGGAGCGATGATGCAGGAGATGGGGCTGGTTCAGGGCATGGGGAGAACAGGTGAGCGCTGGCACTGCAGCGGGGGGCACTGGTCGTGACGTGCCATTCGATCTGCCGCCTTATCCATACGATCTCCTGGAGGCCCTGGGCAAGATTGCCAGCCGCCACGAGGGCGGGCTTGTCGACTGCTCGGTTGGTACCCCGTGCGACCCTCCCCCGGCGGTCGTAGGGGCGGCACTGAGTGGCGCAGGGGCGCTCTCATCAGCGCGAGGGTACCCGCCCTCCATGGGAACGGCTGCCCTGAGGGCCGCTTTTCGTAGCTGGATCTCCCGGCGCTTCGATGTGGAGCTACCCGATGAGTCGCTGGCTGTTTGTGCAGGAACGAAGGAGCTCGTAGCTGCGCTTCCGGGCTGGCTACACCGGCTTCGAGGAGAACCCTGGCGCGACACCGTTCTCTTTCCTGCCACCTCCTACCCTACGTATGCTTTCGGTGCACTAATGGCGGGCCTTAGGGCAGTTCCTGTGATGTGCGACGAGCGCGGGGTGCCGTTGCTCGAGTCGGTTAGCGAGAGCGATGCCGTGCGTGCGGTGCTCTGCTGGGTCAACAGCCCGTCGAACCCGACCGGGGCCCTGACCGACCTGGCTGCTGCTGCCAGGTGGGGTCGCTCCCGCGGGGTGCTGGTGGCTAGCGACGAGTGCTATGCCGAGTTCACCTGGTCGGGACCCCCCAGGACCATACTCAGCGAAGGCGTGGACGGGCTTCTTGCCCTTCATTCGCTGTCGAAGAGGTCTAATCTGGCCGGGCTACGTGTCGGCTGCTATGCGGGTGATCCGGAGTTGGTGCGCTCTCTATCCGAGATTCGCAAGCATGCTGGGCTCATGGTTCCAGGCCCTGCTCAGGAGGCGGCGATCGCTGCCCTGGGCGATGACGAACACGTTCACGCGCAGCGGGCCAGATACCGGGAGCGCATAGACCTGATGCTCGCAGTGCTAGATCGCGCTGGGATAGTTGCCCCAGCTCCGGGGGGTGGCTTCTACCTGTGGGCCGAGCGTGCCGGATCACCCGCAGCAGACGGGGGGCCACCAGGGGATGCGTCACGAGCTCGTGGTCGGACAGGAGTGCTGGCAGAGGCTGGAGCGGGATGGGATCTGGCTCGGTTCCTAGCCGAGCAGGGAGGATGTCTCGTCGCTCCCGGGGACCTTTACCGCACCGTGCCAGGAGACCCGCATGTCCGGATAGCTCTGGTTCAGCCGATCGAGAGGCTGAAGCTCGTCGAACGGCGGCTCTTGGCGGCCGGTCCTCTCACGCGGGCGGCCGATTCGCCGTAGACCGTTGCCTGCAGGCTGCCGTCTGGCTGAGAGCATGGACGTTGCCGGAGCGGGGACTCGGAGCGTGGCTGAGCTCATGAATGCCGGCAAGGACGAGAGGACCGCGGCCCACGAGGCAGGCAGCAGGTCCGCGGCGGCCTGCCTCAGGTCGTGAACGCTCGTGGTACTTCCTGCTTCCCGGCTAACGTCTAGGCGATGACATCAGAGACCCGTCGATCCAGCCAGCGTTCCGGCGGGATCGTCAGACAGGTAGAGGAGCTGTGGGAGCGTGCCTCGTCACTCGATCCTCGCGACTCGCAGGCGCGGGGCGTCGTGGAAGAGGCAATCGCAGGACTCGATGACGGGAGCCTGAGGGTAGCCGAAGTGGTTGAATCTGGCGACGTGGTGGTCCACGAGTGGCTAAAGCATGCTATCCTTCTTCTGTTTCGCCTGAGAGGCATCGAGCCCTCGGAGG
>DAHXND010000162.1 GCA_027366675.1 Acidimicrobiales bacterium | reverse complement strand
GCTCAGATGCTCAGGGGACTGTGCACCTGGTGAGTGGATGTAAGACCGGCACCCCGGTGCCAGCCGTCTACGGTGAGGCCAGAACCGAACCCAGCGATGGGGGAGGAACCCCGCAAGGGGTGCATCCGAGATGAGACTCACTAACGCTCACTCGGGTGCAACGGTCACATCAAGTGGTGTTGCGTTGTCGCTATTCGAACCCCGTGCGGGGCCACCTCAACCAGCTGAACCTGATCCTCCAACAAGTGCACGACTGATTCCAGGGGTGAGCGCGATGATCGCGTCGTCGTCGGTAATGAGCGCCAGTCCCCGCCTCTCGGCCAGCGCCACGTAGGCCGCGTCGTACGCCGTGAGCCCACGCGAGACCCAGGAAGCTACCGATGGCAACTCAGGCTCGCTCGCCTCGAAGGAGAGGTCAGCGAGAGCTTCGGCGAGCTCCGCCACGGCTTCTGCCTCCCACCGCCAGCGTCTCCCGGCGACGTTCAGGAGCTCCAGGAAGAGTAGCGATGGAACGACTACCGAAAGTTGACCGGCCTGATAGTTGTCGCGCAGCTCGCGAGCCTCGAAGGATCCGCGCTGTTCGGCCGCGAACCACTTGAGCACGACCGACGCATCGAGGACGACTTCCCTCAACGTGTGTCCCGGTCGCCTCGGATCGCCGAGGTCGCGTCCACTTCGCCAGGGTGAGCGTCGAACAAGTCTTGGAGCCGGCAGACGGCGCGCCGAGCCTCCCTGCTGGCACCGGGACCACGACTCTCACCCAAGTCGCGCTCAGCCAAGCGAGCCAGGTAGGCGCTCCGGCTCAGGCCAGCTGATCTTGCAGCGCTGTCGATCCTGGCGAGCAGCTTGTCGTCGACGGACACGAGAATCTTGCTCATCACGACAAGTATATCCGGATATCCAGTGGCGCTGCGGTTCGAATCGCCTCAGCTGCAACAAGCAAAGCTGCTGGTCACAGTGCATAACGTCCGAGTGGAGGTGAGTTGTCGCTATTCGAACCCGAGTGAGATGCGAAGCCAGCTGTCAACGGCCAGGCCCGCATCGGCACCGACCTCACTGCGGCCAAGGATTGCCTCGACGACCTGGACGCCACCCTCACCGAGTGGCAGGAGATCCTCGAGCTCGCTGCCAGCCTCGGCACCCGCTGCGGCGACGCCTACCGCAAGGCCTCCGACCGCACCCGCAAGCAGTTCAACACGGCCGTCTTCGAGTGCCTAGACGTGAAAGACGGCCGGCTCTGCGAGATGCAGTACCGGCCGTCTTTCGACGACATCTTCAGCGTGTCCGAATTCGAATACGAAACACGGGTGGAGGTGCTGCCTCCGCATACGAACCGAGTTTCCAGCTTCGCTGGGCACAACATCCGCATCACAGCGAAGCAGCCCCCAAGCAGAGATGCTACTATGTAGCACATGGAGTCGATCGGCGTGAGAGAACTGCGACAGCACGCCAGCCGCTACCTGGAGCGCGTCCGCCACGGAGAGACCCTGGAGGTGACGGACCGGGGTCGTCCCGTCGCACGACTCGTGCCGGTCGGCTCGGACGTGTGGGCTGACCTGGTGGCAAGCGGCAAGGTCACCCTGGCCGACAACCACACTGACCTTGTCGACGAACCGCCCGGAGAGTACGGCATCGAGGCGTCCACCGCGTTGGCCGCGATGCGCGAACACGAGCGGTGAGTTTCTATCTCGACTCCTCCGCCCTGGTCAAACTCGTTACGAGGGAAGCCGAGTCCGACGCGCTACGTCGCTTCCTACGCCGGCACCCCACCGATAGGAGGATAACGAGCGCCCTCGCGCGCGTAGAGGTCGTCCGCGCGGTTACCGTAGGCGGGCCCAGAGCGGTCGCGCACGCGCGTAGGCAACTGGCCCGCGTCGATCAGCTCACCATCGACCGCGATCTGCTCGACGCTGCAGCCACCCTGGCACCAGGCACGATTCTGCGGTCGTTAGACGCTATCCACCTGGCAGCAGCGCGCTCCATAGGCGCAGAACTCAGGTCCGTGGTCACCTACGACCGTCGGATGCAAGACGCGGCCACAGCCCTCGGAATCATCGTGGACGCGCCAGCCTGATGGACGGGAGGCAAGGTGTCGACCGTCAGGCGGCCCGCAGATCGCAGATAACACCCCGGTCAGGCGCACGGCGAAGCGACATCGAACGGATGGTCGAGGTACAAGCCGAGGCCACCTCCCACGGGCTTCAATCCCTGGCGGGCTGCTCGTTGGTCGAAGCACGAATTCGAAACCACGCCGACGAAATATGCCAAGGGGTCGTCCGCGGTTTCGGTGCGAAGCTGTTTCCAGGCTCGCTGTCCATCCGGAGCCGCCCCGAGTAGCCAGAAGCCACGCTGGGCGATGCACACTCCGGACACAACACCGCCGCAGGGATCAAGACCCTCGCCCCTCATTTCCTCAACCAGATACTCCAGCTCCTTCCCCTCGGCAATCGCCGTATTGAAGGACGCAATCAGGTTCAAAGCTCCGAAGACCTCAGGTTGCTGGCCAGGCCTTGCGGCCAGCTTGAGAGCGGCGATGGCCTTGGAGCTCTTCGCGAAGTCGTTGAGGCCGGCATTTGTCAGCTTCGATTTCACCTCGACACGACAGAGCACATTGTCGAAGAAGTACACACCGTGGGTCGAATTCGGCGATGCGAGGAGGGATGGGGCAAGGAGCTGATCGAACAGGATGATGTCGTCTTGGCCGGCGTCGACGACCGCCTGCTGATGATCAACGATGACTCCGGTGCCACAGCCGACAGCAGATGGAAGCCACGGCAGGAGCAGATTGTTGAGCAACAACTCGCGGAAGCACCCCTTGACGCCGGGATGCCCAATCTGCCCGTCGACCTGGGCGAGTGCGACAGTATGGCGGCTGTCCTCGCGCAGCCGGCTCAGCACGTAGCTCGGCGTGCGACCGCTCCCCGGAGGCTCTTCCTCGGCCACCGTGTAAGGCTAGTCGGTGGTCTGTGAGTAGCCTTGGAACGACCGCGTGGCACTGGCAGACCGCAGTCGCGGGCTGGCTCAACGACACCGGCCGCCGCCCGGCTCCACGATGCGAGCGACCAGGCCAACCCCAGTGCCGTCAAGCAGCTCCTCGACGAGCTCATCGACCGCGTCGAGATCTCTCCCGACCGCCACGCCTACCCCTACTTCTGGGTCCCAGACGGCAAGAAGCCCGGGCCAGTGCTGGCCCGGGCTTCCAACAGGACCCCGGTTCGTATGGGGTCACATCATGTGGAGGTGGCGGGAATCGAACCCGCGTCCTCCGGCTTCTCAACGGGGCTTCTCCGAGCGCAGCCGGTGGAGTTATCGCCTCGGCCGCCCACCGGCGCCGTACCGGGCGAGTGCTGGATGAGTTGTCCCTGGCAGCGCTCCAGCCACACCGCTCAGGTAAGCCCCACTTCATGGCGCCCATACCCGGCCCGTGGGGCTGAGACCGGATGGACGTCACTGCTTATCAGGCAGCGAGTGCGAGCGGATGCTCGGCGTTTGTTTTCTTCCCGGCTTTTAACGTGGCTCCGGGGGCCACGGCTCGCTTCACCCGTCTTGACTACCGGAGTCGATACCTTTCACCCCCGTTGTTCATGACGGCAACGCCAGTATAGCCGGTTCCCGAAGCGCCACCCACCGCGACAAGCTTCCAGGGAAGCTCCCTCAACAGAGCGTCCTCTCCGTCGCCATAGCCCATCCCTGCCTCGTGACCGCCTTCAGGCTACCCACGAGGCAGGGCTACCCACGAGGCCGGGCTACCCACGAGGCCGGGCTACCCACGCCTTCAGGCTACCTGGTCGATACCCCATGGCGGCGAGCAGCGGCCATGGCCCGCTCCGCGTCCCGAGCAGCGTCGCGCTCCGCTATCACCTGGCGCTTGTCGTACTCGCGCCGGCCTCTGGCGAGCCCGATGTCTACTTTGGCAATCCCGCGCTTGAAGTAGATCGATAGAGGGATCAGGGTCAGAGCCTTCTCCTGTGCCCTGCCGGCCAGCTCGTCAATCTGGCGACGGTGCAGCAGGAGCTTCCGGGTCCTGTCTGGAGCGTGGCTCCCGAGCCCGTGAGAGAACTCGTAGGTGCCGATATGGACTCCGTGCAGCCAAAGCTCTCCTCGCTCCACCTTGGCGAAGGCATCCCGGAGCATGCAGCGCCCCTCCCGCAACGCCTTCACCTCGCTCCCCTGGAGGGCAATTCCCGCCTCGACCGTCTCCAAGATCTCGTAGTCGTGATAAGCCCTGCGGTTCCTCGCTACCACCTGGCGACCAGGCTCCGGTGAGCGCGATGGCGCCTGCCGCCGGCGGGATGGGTTAGGTGTAGTCAGAAAAGGGCGCTTCGGGCTCACCTACGTGACGCTACCGCGATGCTGCCAGGCGCGTTACGGTCAGCGCTGCGGTCTGCGCTACGGTCTGTGGGCATGTTGGAGTTGCCACTTCACGCCTACGAGTCAATCGTCGGGCACTGCATAGCGGGCTTGCCCGACGAGGCCTGCGGTCTGCTGGCAGGCCCGCCAGCGGGGAGCGATCCGGGTGGAGGGGGGCGGGTGATGCGCGTCTACCCGACTGCGAATGCAGCCAGATCAGCGCGCCTCTACACGGTTGACGCATCAGAGCACCTGATGGCAGACCGGGATGCCGAGGCGCATGGTTGGGAGATTATCGGGGTGTTCCATTCTCACACCCATTCGGATCCTTACCCGTCGCCGACCGACGTAGCGCAGGCACCAGACCCTAACTGGCACTACGTCCTCGTCTCCTTGCGCATGGTGGAGCCGGAGCTGCGCTCGTACAGGATCGTGGGTGGCGAGATATCGGAGGAGGCAGTGGTAGTGCCCGAGCTGTCTGGCAGCCAGCCCTGAACTGGCTCCAGTGGTACCACGGTATCTCTGGATCAAGCGGCACCAGCCCGGCCAGGAAAAATGCGGAGGCCCATAAGATCTCAGGCGATCATCTCAGCCGGAGCCCCATCCGAGGGGGGCGGCCATCCGAGGGGGGCGGCCATCCCATGCGCGGCCATCCCATGCGCGGCCATCCGAGGCACGGCTTGGTGAGGCGCGGCCATCCCGTGCACGGCGAACGATGCGGCGCCACGGCGGGTAAAATCTGGAGCACGGGAGTCGAGAATCGGGTGGGCTGCCGGAGACCAAGCGCCGATACTGGGAATCGCAGAGGAGGTTCTGTGAGCGTAGATGTTCGCCTGCCAACTGTTCTCCGTCCCCAAGCGGGCGGTCGCGCCGAGGTAAGCGTGGATGCCAGCACGGTTGGGGAGCTGATAGCGGGGCTGGTGCAGCAGTTCCCAGGCCTGGAGGGGCAGCTCGTGGATGCTTCCGGCACCCTGCGCAGGTTCGTGAACGTCTACGTGAACGACGACGACGTCCGTTACCTGGATCAGCTTGACACGCCTGTAGCTGATGGGGACGTGGTGTCAATCCTGCCTGCCGTGGCGGGCGGGAGCTGCTAGAGGCGGCTGGAGTCAACCAAGTGGCGAAGGTCGGTTCGGTCCTTGATCTGATAGGCGACACCCCGATGGTGGAGGTGAGCCAGCTCAGCCCTAATCCGGAGGTCCGGATACTCCTGAAGCTGGAGGGCCAGAACCCCGGCGGGTCCGTGAAGGACAGGGTGGCGCTGGCGATGGTCGAGGATGCAGAAGCGACCGGGAAGCTCGTGCGGGGCAAGCCCGATCAAGAGCTGATAGAGCCGTCTTCGGGCAACACCGGCATCGGGCTGGCTCTCGTGTGCCGGTTGCGTGGCTACCACCTGAGGGTGGTGCTCCCAGAGAACGTGTCGCCAGAGCGCAGGCAGCTACTGGAGCTCTGGGGCGCTCAGATCATCGATTCGCCTGCGAGCGAGGGGTCGAACGGTGCGGTGAAGCTGGCAAGGGAGCTGGCGCGGGAGAACCCCGACTACGTCTTCCTCTACCAGTACGCGAACCTGGCGAACCCCATGGCGCACTACAGGGGGACAGGGCCGGAGATCTGGAGGGACTGTCCCGAGGTGACCCATTTCGTGGCCGGCCTGGGCACGTCCGGCACGCTGCTCGGTGCGGGCCGCTACCTGAAGGAGCGGAACCCAGGGGTGCAGATATGGGCGATAGAGCCACCTGCTGGCGAGATGGTCGACGGGCTACGAAGCCTGGAGGACGGCTATATTCCGCCGATATTCCTGGAGTTCGGGGGGGCAGAGATATTAGATCGTAAGACGATTATAAAGCCCAGGGAGTCCATCGAGTGGACGCGGCGCCTCACGGAGGTCGGAATCTTTGCCGGGATATCTTCCGGCGCGGCTATGGCAGGCGCTGCCCGAGTTGCCGAGAGCATAGACAGTGGCGTGGTGGTGGTGGTCTCTCCCGACGGGGGCTGGAAGTACCTCTCGACTGGCGCCTGGACAGAGGATCTCGATGTCGTGGTGGAGCGAGCCCGCCACCTCATCTACTTCTGATCCGCTACCGTAGATCGGCATGTCCATGATGTCGGAGGCATGAGCCGGTGGATGACAGGCCGATAGGGATGTTCGACAGCGGTTTCGGGGGATTGACCGTAGCCCGTGCGCTGATCGACCTCCTTCCCGGAGAGGACCTTGTCTACGTGGGTGACACAGGGCGCTACCCGTACGGGACGCGAGCACTGGAGGAGGTGGCCGGGTTCGCTCACGAGATAACCCGTTTTCTCGTGGAGAAGGAAGAGGTAAAGATGGTGGTGGTCGCCTGCAACACCGCCTCGGCAGCCGCGCTCGACAGCCTGCGTATGGAGTTCACGGTTCCGGTTGTGGGCGTGATAGACCCCGGCATCCTCGCGGCGGTGAAGGTCACCAGCAGTGGTCGTGTTGGCGTGATCGGGACGGAGGGGACTATCCGGTCCGGTGCATACGAGCGCGCGCTCGGTCGCGTCAGGGCCCCGGTGGACCTGTCCTCTCTTGCGTGCCCTGGGTTCGTGGAGCTGGTGGAGCGCGGAGAGGTGAGCGGGCCCCGGGCGGAGGAGCTCGTGGCCGAGCGACTGGAACCGTTGCTGGATGACAGGATCGACACGTTGCTGCTGGGCTGTACCCACTACCCGTTCCTTGCTCGCTCGATCGGGGAGGTGCTTGGTCGAGACGTTGTCCTGGTCTCCTCGGCTGACGAGACCGCGTTCGAGGTCCGCTCGATACTCGTGGCGACCGGGCTGGGCAGGAGGGGGGCGCGCGGTCCGGGCCGGCACCGGTTTCTCTCCTCGGGCGACCGCTCCTGGTTTCTGGAAGTTGGGCGGCGGCTTTTCGGAGAGGAGATCGAGTGCGTCGAGAGCGTCCCGTGGGCTTGATGGTGTCCCGGCGTGCTGTGTCTGCGGGCTCTGCCGTGGCTTGATGGTGTCCCGGCGTGCTGTGGCCCTGCCGGGCATGGTAGGAACGATGCGTGCCGGGAGCATCAGGTAGACATATGAGGTTTGCTGAGGGTCGGGTGGGGTCGTGATGGACAGCGGGTCGCCCCCAGGTGTCGCGCAGAGAGACCGGCTTGCGGCAGGCAGGGCATCGGGTCGGGCATACGACGAGCTCCGTCCGGTTAGCTTCACCAGGGACTTCACCGAGATGGCGCTCGGATCGGTCCTGGTGGAGATGGGCCGCACGAAGGTGCTGTGCACGGCATCGCTCGACGAGCGTGTGCCGCCATGGCTCCGGGGGCGTGGGAAGGGGTGGGTCACGGCCGAGTACTCCCTCCTTCCCGGTTCCACGAGCGAGCGGACGGATCGGGAGGCGGCGAAAGGGCGCCAGTCGGGGCGGACCCATGAGATCCAGCGTCTGATAGGCCGGTCACTAAGATCGGTATGTAATCTGATCGCGTTAGGTGAGCGCCAGATAGTCCTGGACTGTGATGTGCTGCAGGCAGATGGAGGGACGAGGACAGCTTCGGTTTGTGGAGCATATGTAGCACTTCACGATGCGATGTCACGGCTGGTCAAGAGAGGTGACCTGAGCGTGCACCCACTCACCGATGCCTGCGCGGCTGTATCGGTGGGGATAGTCGATGCCGCCTGCCTGCTCGATCTCGACTACCGGGAGGACTCCTCGGCAGAGGTAGACATGAACGTCGTCATGACGGGCTCGGGCAGGTTCGTGGAGGTCCAGGGCACCGCCGAGGGTATGCCATTCACGAGGAGCGAGCTCTTCGAGCTGCTGTCGCTCGCAAGCAGCGGTGTTGCCACGCTTCTGGAGCTTCAGGCGGCCGCGCTCGCCGTCCCTGCTGTCGGCTGAGGCGTGCTGCGTGAACCTTCGCCAACTCGAGTCGATCATAGCCCTGGGGCTCGCTGCCCCTGCTCTCGGCTGAGGCGTGCTGCGTGGGTATGCGCGTAGTGCTCGCTACTGCGAATCCGGACAAGGTGCGGGAGATCTCGGAGATCTTCGAGAGCCTGGAGGGTTACGGCGGGGGCTCTACCGGGCGGGGTAGGGAGGTTGCCCTGCTGGAGCTTGTTCCGAGGCCGGAGTGGGTGCCGGGGGTGGAGGAGACTGGCACGACCCTCGAGGCCAATGCGTGCCTGAAGGCAAGAGCCCTCTGCGAAGCGACGGGTGAGGCGGCAGTCGCTGACGATACTGGCCTGGAGGTCGTAGGCCTGGGAGGAGCACCCGGCGTGCTGTCCAGCCGCTTCGCCGGGCCCGAGGCCAGCTACGAGGACAATGTGAGAGCGCTCCTCGGTGCCCTGGCTGAGCCATCGGAAGGAGGCGGGACACGGGATCGGCGCGCAAGGTTCCGAACGGTCGTGGCACTGCTGTGGCCAGACGGGCGTTCCATCCTCACCGAGGGCAGCGTCAGCGGGAGGATCTCCACGGAGCCCCGTGGTATGGAGGGTTTCGGGTACGACTGCGTTTTCATCCCGGATGAAGGGACCGGTCAGACTTTCGGGGAGATGGGAGCGGCCGAGAAGAACGCCATAAGCCATCGGGGAAGGGCGTTCAGGGCCCTTGCTGAAATGCTGGCTAGCGAGGGAACTGGCAGCTAGCCGGTCTGGCAGGTCGCTGGCTTGTCTCCTCTGGTCCGCACGGCTAACCTTTGCCCGGTATGGCTGTCGATCGAAGCGTTGTCGGCACGGTAACCGGTAGATCCAGGGTCGTGATCGAACGGGGACCTGTAGCGAACTTCGCCGACGTCCTGGAGGACGACAGCTCTGTCTACCGGAACGCCGACGCTGCCAAGCAGCACGGCTTTCCAGCCATCCCGGCTCCTCCTACCTTTCCCTTCGCCATGGAGCACTGGGGACGCTTCGAGGAGATCCAGCCTGACGACGGCCCGAAGGGGAACCCCGTAGGGGAGATAGTGGCGCAGCTCATGAAGGGCGGCGGTCTACTCCTTCATGGCGAGCAGGCCTTCGAGTACCACCGTCCGGTCTACGTCGGTGACGTGCTCATCGGGGAGGGGAGGGTGGTGGACGTCTACGAGAAGGAGAGCAAGGGCAAGCTCATGACCTTCGTCGTGACCGAGACGGTATGGAAGGATGACAAGTCGGGCGATCCGGTCGTTACCAGCCGGTTCAACCTCATCCATCGCGCCTGACCTGCCTCTCTCGCCTTCCCTGGAGCGTGCATACCGTGGAGCGTGCATAGAGCAGTGGCTGGGTGCGTAGAGCCGCGGCTGGGTGCGGCGCGATACAGCTAGGCTCGAGCATCGGTGGGAACGACCTGGCTGACCTCGGGTGAATGGCTGGCTGTCCTGCGCATAGGCCTGGGGCTCTGGTGGCTGGAGAGCTTCCGCCATAAGGACAAGCGAGCCTGGCTCCAGCGTGGTGCCGGTATATCCTGGGGGGCCAGCGTTGCCGAGAAGCATCGCCTGCCCCTCGTGCGTGCCGGGTTCGATTCGTTGGTGAAGCCCCATCCCAGAACCATGGCTTACGCCGTGGTCTTCGGGGAGCTCGCTACCGGGGTCGGCTTGGTGCTGGGCTTCCTGACCCCGGTAGCTGCCTTTGCCAGCATCGTGTTGAACCTGCTCTATTTCGTGCTCATGATAAGCGACTGGGCAGAGCAGGGGCAGAATCTTATGATGATCCTGGCAGCGGTCGTGGTGCTCGGCACTCACGCCTGGAATGTATGGTCAATCGATCGCCTGATAGGACTGTTCGGAGCGCGTTAGGGTGATCGGAGGAAGGGAGGGTTGGGTATGACGGCAGGAAAGGT
>DAHXND010000145.1 GCA_027366675.1 Acidimicrobiales bacterium | reverse complement strand
CCGCCAGAACAGTCTCAGCTTGGTTGCTGCTCTCCTCTCCCTGGACGAATGCGAGAAGAACTGAAGCATCAACGACGCTCACGCCGCATCCTCACTTGCTGCCGTCAAACGCCGCTCGGCGAGGAGCTCGCCGACGAGGTCGAGACCCGAGAGCTCCTCCCGTACCCGGTCACGTAGTTGTCTCTGGGTCATCAGGACAATCCCTGACGGCGTCTCGAACAGCACAAGAGTCGAGCCTTCAACAAGGCCCGCTCGCTGGCGCACCTCGGCGGGCACTACAAGTCGGCCTCTGTCGCCCACAACTACCGTATGCGTACCACTCATATGACCATCGTACCACTTCCACTATCCCAGTGGGCCGACGCGCTTTCCACCGGCGAGCCGGGGTCCGAGTCGATGACCAGCATCTCTCGATGTTCGACGTGGATAAATCGCTGTCTGGCGGCTTCATCGAACAGATCCAACAGGGACAGCACCTTGAGTCGTTCTCGCAGCTCAGCCGGGTCTTAATACGACGTCGTCTTCTCCACTCGATGGAACGAAAAGCCAACGGGTGTCTTCCTTCTGGATGGGCACCGGTTGCGCGTTCTGGCTTCGAGGTTTTCGGGTCAGATACCCGAGGCCTTCAGGGAGTTAGGAGCTTAAGCCGCTGGCTGGAGAACATGTCAGCGAGATCCGCCTCGGGCAGGGGCCGCGAGAACAGGTAGCCCTGGGCGTAATCGCATTCGAGCCGCTGGAGCGTGCCGAGCTGCTCCTCGGTCTCCACACCCTCTGCTATCACCCTGAGCCCCAGAGTATGGGCCAGATTTATGACAGCAGCTACGATGGCGGCCTCCGACTCGTTGACCCCTATGTTGTCCACGAAAGACTTGTCGATCTTCAAGATGTCGAGCGGGAAGCGACGAAGGTACGCCAGAGATGAGTAGCCTGTGCCGAAGTCGTCGATCGCCAATACCACACCCAGGTCCTTCAGCGCCTTCAGCACGTCGAGCGCCATCTCCGCATTCGACATCAGAGCGCTCTCCGTGATCTCGAGCGTCAGATTCTCGGGAGCGACACCTGTTCGAGCCAGGATCGCGTCCACGGTGGCAACGAGCTGCGGGTGGTCAACCTGGCGCGCGGACAGGTTCACCTCCATGGTGGCAGTAGGAAGGGGCAGGCTACCCGACAACCATTCCGTCAGCCGGCGGCAGGATTCCTCGAGAACCCAAGCGCCGATCGGGACGATCAGGCCGCTCTCCTCGGCTACAGGGATGAACCTGTCAGGCGCTATGAGCCCGTGCTCTGGATGGGCCCATCTGATGAGCGCCTCCACCCCTATAGCTCCTGTCGTCTGTATATCGACGACGGGCTGGAAATACACACGCAACTCGTCTCTCTCCAGCGCCCGGTGGAGAGAGTTCTCGGTAGACATGTGTTCGAGCACCCTCACCCGCATGACTTCACCGAACAGCTCGTAGCCATTCCCGCCGCGCTGCTTAGCCTGGTACATGGCTGTATCGGCATTGCTAAGGAGCTTGGCTGCATCGCCGCCTGAACTGTCCGTGATCGCTATGCCTATGCTCACCGTGGCGAATATCTCAGAACCTCCCAGAATGAACGGATCGCCCAACGAATCCGAGATGGCACGGGCGGTCTGCTCGGCGCGCGCATCCACGTCGTCTCCCTCGCATAGCACCAGGAACTCGTCTCCCCCGAAACGAGCGACGCGCTCTTCGTTCCCTATGACAGACACGAGCCGCTTCGAGATGCCCAGAAGCAGCTCGTCACCGACCTCATGGCCGCGCGCGTCGTTTATAGACTTGAAACGGTCAACATCTAGAACCAGTACCGCGACCGTTCCGGCAGCGCCGTCCGCACGCGCCAGTGCATAGCTCAGCCTGTACATGAAGAGGGACTTATTGGCCAAACCAGTGAGCGCATCGTGCAAGTAAGCGTGGGCTAGGGCTTCCTCCACCTCCCTTCCCTCTGTCGCGTCCTGTATCAGCATACCGACCCTTAGATCGGGACCCGATCCACATACCCAGCTCGTGGTCGTGACCGTGGCAAGCCCACCGTCTCTCCGTATGGCAGGAACGGCCACGAGACGGCGCGGGCGTGCGCCATCGCCCTGAGCGATAAGCTCGTCAAGCTTCCGGCGATAGTAGGCTTCGTAGCGGGGAACGATGAGAAACTCGTGCAGCTCCCTGCCCAGAACCTCCTCCCTCGACCAGCCAAAGAACTGCTCGGCGCGCTGGTTCCACTCCGTTATCACGCCGGATGCCGCTATCTCGATGAAAGCATCCCTGCTCATGTCGAGCAATCTCTGATACCGGAGTATCTCCATCTCGCCGAAGGCTCCGCCTTCGCCCCCTGGCAGGACGCGATCCAGCTGGACCCGCCCGCGCGACCTGCTGCCAGAGCGCCTGCCTGGTAGGCCCAGTGGATGCTTGGTGGAGCCGACACCTCGTAGCGAGCCACGGCCAGGAGGCGTGCCAGACTCCCCCGGAACCCCGGCTACCATGACACCCCGCCCCCTCCGGCGACGATGGCCAGATGCAGGCCGATGCTCGACTGCTCAGGAACCCCGGCTACCATGACACCCCGCCTGCAGCGCCCGGAACTGCAGCGCCCGGAACTGCAGCGCGGCACCCACCAGCTCCGACCTGGCGTCTACCGGATCGCCCACCTGGAGAGCGCGTCACGACCATATAGCGTGCGGCATCCTGGCGGTGGTCCTGCAACAGTCCCTCCCTGGGCACAATATCCCCTCCCATAGCCTTGAATCCGGCAACGGCAACGAACCCCACTGCTCCCAGGTTCACTGCCTATGCAGTTTTCCAGTAACGCCACTTCTCGTGCTCTGGGCTCGCTATAGCGCTAACGATCCCTCACTACCTCTTGCGAGCATAACGAAGAGAAATACTAGCTACCCCACGTAACACTCTCACCATCCGTTGCTTTCCAGCACTACTCTTTCCAGTTTCACCACGCTCCGTAGCGATTACGTCGCAACACGTGGCCTTTTGTTTATCATAAAGATATTCGAGTCTCACGTCAACCGGATTCCTCGTAAAGGTGCCTCAGCTGGATGTTCGCAACAGGGCCATCAGAGCGCTCGAGGGCGCTGGCTGCTTCAGGCGCCGGAGGGGCCACGGGCTCATTCGCCTTCGGAACCGGTCCCGGCGTACCTTCTAGTACATGGCAATCACGGTAACAGGCACCCTCCAGAAGGCATCCTGGGATGCGGGAACCCTTCCACCCGTGGAGGCAGTGGCCCCGGGGCTCTGGTCGATCCCCGTGCCCATCCCCGATAACCCCCTTCGCTACGTGCTGGTCTACGTTCTGGAGCTCCCGGGCGGGAAGGTAGCCATAGTGGACGCTGGCTGGAACACCGACGAAGCCTGGCAGGCCCTGACCGGTGGCTTGGTGTCAGTTGGCAGCTCCATAGAGGATGTACAGGCCGTGCTCGTCACGCACATCCATCCGGACCACTACGGGCTTGCCGGCAGGGTCCGGGAGGAGAGCGGGGCCTGGATCGGCCTGCACCCGGCTGACGTAGCGATTCTGCAGGATCGCTACGTGACCACGGATCTGCTGCTCGAGAGCATGCGAGGCCTTCTGGAAGACGCCGGAGTACCTGAAGATCGCCTCCCTGACCTGAATCTCGCCTCCATGATGGTCCGCTCACTCGTCACCATGGCAAAGCCGGATGTAGCCTTCGAGCACGGCCAGCTTGTCGACCTGGCTGGGTGGGATCTGCGCACGATCTGGACCCCCGGTCACTCTCCGGGTCACGTTTGCTTCTACAGCGAGAAGAGGAAGCTGCTCCTCTCCGGAGATCACGTGCTGCCGCGTATCACACCTAACGTAGGCGTCCATAGCCAGCAGCACGCGAACCCGCTCGGAGACTTCTTGCAGTCACTTCTCGCTGTCCGCAATATCGAGGAGAAAGAGGTCCTTCCGGCCCACGAGTACAGATTCCACGGGCTCGCGGATCGTGTCGACGCCATCATCGAGCACCATGGAGAGCGCCTCGAGGCCATCGTCGCGATCGTTGAGGAACAGCCCGGGTGCACTGCATGGCACGTGACCATCACCCTTCCCTGGTCCAGGCCATGGGAGGAGATACCACCGTTCATGCAACGCGCTGCAGTGAGCGAGACCCTTGCCCACCTTGTCCTGCTCAGCCTGCATGATTATGTCACTACGGAAGAGAAAGCTCCTATCCGGTACTACCCCGGACCCACGAGGTGGGATCCCTCGAGATCACCAACCAGCCTCTAGGGACTCTGGACTTGCCTACCGCCAGAGCTTCTGCACCTGTCGATCGCTGGCGCTTCTGCGCTTGCCCACCGCTACGGACTCTGCCTCCCGGTTCTGACGTGGCTGCGTGCAGCCCCGGTATACCTGCTCCCCGTGTCCGCCAGATATCGGGCCCTCCCGCCAGCTATGGGTGCCAGGCCTGGAGACTTCAGGCGCCGCCAGGGGCGCCATAGGCAACGGCCAGGCCCCGCCAGCTACGGGTGCCAGGCCTGGACACTTCAGGCGCCGCCAGGCCTCCCGAGCTCCAGGGTGACCTTCACCCAGGCATAACGCCCACACGCTGGGCAGCGAAGCAAGCGGGAGAAGTGACGGCCCGGCAACCATGCCGAGAACGGCACCTGAATGCGGAGGAACTGGATCATGCCTACCGTCGAGCTCGAATGGCACCTGCTGCAGGAGATGGCCACCTTGGGAATACCACGCAACCCGGACGCACAGCGCGGCCCATGGACTACCGCTTCGAGGCCGTCACCTGGAGGGAGGGATGAGCCGCCGCCCTTCCCGGTCGGAGCGCTGGCTCTTGCCTGCCGCTCTTCGCCTCGCAGCTCTGCTCTCCCTCTCGCCGAGCCGTTCGCGCCGGTCCTGCTATTCTGTCTGGCAGCGATGGATCGATCTCTAGAGCGCGGAGAACCGCCACGTTCACCGGAGCCAGTTCCGCTGAAGAGAGCGCGGCGCCCACCATCTCCTGTCGAACCCGAAGCGGCCCTGCCCCTACCAGCCGACGCAGCCCTGCCCCTCCTCGAAGCGCCCTCGATGCTGCCGGCAGGCGACCTGGCGCCAGGCGACCTGGCACCAGGAGGAGGCGAAGCCATCGCCCAGAAGATCGAGTGACGACCTAGTGGATCTCGCTTGGCCGCCTCCACCTCGCGCTCCCCTGGCTTGCCCCCGTCATGATGCGATCTGCCCGAAGGCGTGCTTCCTGGGCGTTCCCCCTCGACATCGCTCACGAGAGAGAGCCTGACGCATTTCCCGGATAGCCAGAAAGGCGGCTCGCGATCTCGCCGGCAATAGCTCGATAGGCGAGAGCCCCATCGGAGCGCGGAGCATACTCGAGGATCGACTGGCCTCTAGCCGGCGCCTCTGCAAAGCGTATCGACTTCGGGACCGGCGGCCCTATGACGGTCAGGCCGTAGGCCCTGCCGACCTCCTCCAGCATCTCCTGCGCATGGCGTGCCCTGGCCTGGTACATGGTGGCGACGACACCCTCGACTATCACATGGCCCTTCGCATAGGCTCGCACATCCTCCACCGTCTCGAGAAGCTGGCCTACCCCGCGATGGCTGAGCGCCTCACACTGCAGCGGAACTACGACGCGGTCAGCAGCCGTTAGCCCGTTTATCGTGAGGACACCGAGTGATGGGGGGCAGTCCACCATGACGAAATCATAGATGCCCTGCACCGGAGCCAGAGCGCGAGCCAGCACGTGCTCCCTCCCAGTACGACTTAGAAGGTGAACCTCGGAGCCCGCTAGATCGAGGTTCGCTGGAAGCAGATCCAAGCGACCCGGCAAGGCTCGCTTCGATAAGACAACCCCGTCGCGCCAGATGGCCCGACCGCCGCCACGCGGCTCCGACCCGGATTCCCTGAATGCTCCGGCGTCCTGCGCTGGTTGGGTAGCAAGCGATACCACGATGTTATCTAATTTCTCTCGTCTAACGAGCGCATCGTGGACCGTTTTGGCAAGGCTGTCAGGATCCAGCCCGAACGCATACGTGAGACAGGCCTGCGGATCCAGATCTACCAAGAGCACCCGATGCCCGCTTTGTGCAAGAGCAACCCCGACAGCCTGGGTCGTGGTCGTCTTGGCCACACCGCCCTTCTGGTTGGCAAACGCCAAGATGTGGCCCACGTCGAGATTCTACGGCACCAGGGATGCGAGCAGGGACTTATCCGGCTTCCTGTGCTATTGACAGGCTCTCGGACCGTTCGCGTCTATGAACGGAGAGCTCCTGCCTGTGTCGAGAGAGCGTAGAGGAAGGCCTCCGCGAGAGCCCCGCTACCGGCACTTTCGTCCTCATGCACGCCGACCAGCATGGTAAGGGCGGCATAGCCGGCGTCGACAAGCTCTACGTCGCTCACGTCCATCGCATCGATGCCCTCACTGGAGCTCGGGGTAGAGCGGCGACCGAGCTGGAGCTGGAGGTACCCATCGCCGGCGTGGTCGACCGCAGAGCGTATGGTCCCGCTGGCGGCAAGGCGTGCCTGCCTGACACCCTTCAGGGCGGAAGCGGGAAGGTTCGGGACATTCAGGCTCAGGACGAAGGACGGAGCAGGCCCCGAGCCACTGCTCCCCTGACTGAGCCCACTGGTTCCCTGCCCACTGGTCCCGTGATCGGTTCCACTGGCTCCACGACTGGGCCCGTCCATAGCGCCGAGCACGAGAGCGACCAAGCCGGCTGGGCTCTCCCAGTGGACCTCGGTGCCGTCGTCTGCCCATTCGATGCTGACCGCGACCCCGGAGATCCCGAAATGCGAGGCCGTGAGCGCCGCGCCGACCGTCCCCGAGTGCAGGACCGAGAAGCCTGCATTCAGACCTAGATTTATACCGGAGACGACGACCTCGGGGATCTCCCCGAACGCACCGAGGCATGCTGTTATAACGGCCATGGCAGGAAGCCCGTCCACCCCATAGACGGCTCCGGCGAATCCGTCTATGGTCCCCGTCTCATATGCCAGGCCCCCGAGCTGGTGTATAGGACCGACACCCGCCCCCGCACCACTGCAGTCGGTCAGCGGAGCCACGACCGTCACATCGTGTCCCTCGCCTTCCAGATACCTTGCCAATGCTGCTATACCCGGAGCGCGGACACCGTCATCGTTCGTTACCAGCACACGCACGGCATCCACGGTAGCGCTGAGCGAGCGGCGGCATTCACACAGCCAGCTCCGACCGTTCCTGTCCTAAGCCACCTGGCTCCTTGTAGCGCTGAGTGGCCGGTTGGAGCTCACACAGCCAGGCCGGCAGCTCGCACACGATCGGCGAGCCAAGCTATAGCGTTGGTAGGGATGGGTGTCAGCGGCTTCACACGCCAGGCCGACTTTACCGAGACCGGTCGGACTGGAGCTCGAATGCTCGGTGGAGATCCCAGCTCGTTCTTCGGGCGCGAACGTCAGTTGCTGGATCTCGCGACCCACCTGGATGGGATCGGCAAGGCCACTTCCCCTCTCATCCTCGTAGAAGGTGAGCCCGGCATAGGCAAGAGCGCTCTTGCCCGAGCTGTCACCAGCGCTGCCGAAGCCCGTGGATTCCAGATCCTGGGATCCAGTGCAGACGAGCTAAAGGGGCACCTCTCGTTTGGCTTGATCGAGGGCTGCTTCGGTCAGGACATCCGATCCGCCAGCGGATCCATCTTTCCCGCCACCGTGGTCGGCAATAGATCATCTGGTCAGCCTGCGCTGTCCGACGCCGAGCTCGTCGTTAGCGAGCGGATCATCGAGATGGTCGAGGAACTTACAGCTCGGGCACCGCTACTACTTGTCCTGGAGGACCTCCACTGGGCAGATCCATCGTCGATCTATGTTCTGAGGCGCCTCCACCACCACGCCAGCTCGCTTCCGCTGATGATGCTCTGCACCGCGCGACCCATGCCGAGGCCAGCGGAGCTCCAGCGGCTCATTTCCGAGCTTCCCGCCGACGCGATCCTAAAGCTGGGCCCTCTGGACAGCACTGCAATCGAAGAACTAACAACGCTCTGCCTCGGGGCATCCCCGGGTGAAAAGCTCCGCGCACAGCTGGAGATGACTGGAGGAAACCCACTCTTCGTGCTCGAGATGATCGATGCCCTGCGCTCCGAAGGCTCCCTGCACGAGGTCGCAGTGGCCAGTACCAGCGGGCCAACGGACAAGCACGCCGTTGTAGTCGACGCCGACCATATAGCTGCACCGCCGTCACTCCTCGTTACCATTCTGCGCCGGCTCAGCATCTTTCCTCCGGAGACGCTCAGGATGCTTGGTCTTGCCACGGTGCTGGGTATGCGCTTTCGTCCAGCACGCCTAGCGGACCTGGCGAGAGCGCACCCGGCCGAGGTAACCAAAGCGCTTTCCGAAGCCGAACGCTCGGGAGTTCTCCTGGAGCAGGAGGAGGATATGGTTTTCGCTCACGAGCTTGTGCGCGAAGCACTTTACTCCGACCTAGCTGCTCCACTTCGTGCTGCACTGCATCGGGAAGCAGCCCGAGTGCTTCTAGCTGCCGCAGCGCCTGCTGGCATCGTCGCAGAGCACCTGCTTCGTGGAGCAGAGGCGGGCGACGAGGAAGCAGCAAGCCAACTGGCGCAAGCTGCGCGCAGCTTGGTAGAGCTTTCACCGGCAGATGCGGTGGTGCTACTCACCAAGGCGGTCGAGCTCTGCCGACCCACAAGCCCCCTGCTCGTCGACGTGCGAGCTGACCTGGCTATTGCCTTACTAGGCTCAGGCGACTACGAGGCCGGAGAGGCAGCGTGTCGCGAAGCGCTCACGCATGGAGTCGATGGTCAGCGCCAGGCGGCTCTCCGTCGCGGGCTTGTCGAGTCGCTGCTCCAGCGCGGCCTGGTTGACCAAGTCGTCTCCGAGGTAAAGGCTGCCTCGGGCGAGAGCAACCTCGTAGAGCGCGCATCGCTGCTCGGCGTGGCAGCGATGGCAGAAGTCTTCCGTGAACGCTTTGATGAGGCTCGTGCGTTGGCAGATGACACAGCGAGGGCCGCTGCCCTATCGGGCGTCGCTGCATTCGAAGTCCAAGCTCTCATCACCCGATCCCTCATTGCAGAACGTGAGGGCAAGGTGCTCGAGGCTGTGCAGCTCGCTACCCAGGCCGTTGCACGAGCCGAGTCAGGAGGCTCGCGTAGCGACCACATTCCGCTTCCCCACAACGCCTTGGCAATGTTCCTAATTGACGCCGACCGCTTCACGGATGCTCTCTCGGTCGTCGCACGTGGGATCGAGATACATGAGTCCTTCGGTAACCTGGGCGTGATCCCAATCTTCCACGTGATAGGTGGCTTCGCTCGATTCTGGTCAGGGGACTGGGACATGGCCGAGGTGGATCTTGACACGGGCTTGGCGCTTGCCTCGGAGACTGGTACGGGTTGGAAGGCCGCCGCTCGGGGACTCCGGGCGATCATTGCTCTGGGCCGCTTGGAAGTCGATAAGGCTCGCGAGGAGATCAGCCTCGCTGGAAAGGAGCTCGCTGCTGGCGAGGTCGGGTACCGCCTGGAGTGGCTTGCACTTGCCCACAAGCTGTTGCTTGCCAGCGGCAAAGGGAGCACTGCTCCCTTTGCCCAGTTGGGGCCACCAGACCTGGCAGGCTTCGTGTCGCGAGAAGCGACCGTCGCCATGTCAGCAGTCGCTCCTGTCCTGACACGCTTTTCCGTGTCAGACGGGCAGATAGACCTAGCTGGCCAGGTGGCTGGAGCTGCTCGCCGCCTCGCGGAGAAGAACCCCACCGTTCTCGGAATCGTTACCTCCGCTCGAGCCTGCCAGGCGACGGTCTCACCTGATCCCCTTGCGCTGGCTGCATGCGTAGGGGACTACCGAGCAGCGAGGCGCCCAATCGAGGCCGCGTTCGCAGCAGAGGAAGCGGCGGTGGCCTTCGCCGCCGCCAGTCGGCGTCCGGAGGCGAGCGCCTACCTGGAGGACGCTCTTGAAGCCTGGCGCTCGCTCGAAGCCCCGGCGCTCGCAAGTATGGCCTCACGCCGCCTCGCTCTCGCGGGGGTTCACTCGAAGTCGCCTGATCACCCTCGCAAGGTAGCCCACGGTTGGGGATCGCTCACCCCTGCAGAGCTGACCGTGCTCCGGATGGTAGCAGAGCGCCGGTCCAACCGTGAGATCGCAGCGATGCTCAGCATCTCTCGCCGCACCGTGGAGACCCATGTGTCGCACATCCTCCTAAAGACGGGGCTCAGCTCGCGGATCGAGCTCGCGGACGGGGCGTGCCAGCACTTCGGGTGGCACCTGCGGCTGGAGTAGGTCCTCGAGGAGGGCGAGGAGGCCTAACCAGCCGGCAAAGTGCCTGGTAGGGCCACCGGACTCTCCGATCTCACCCGCTGGCGGGCCGAGCTTGTCCAACCGAATGGTGATCTCCACCTAGCCAGGATGAGCCATCGGGCACTCCAATAAATCAGTAATCATTACTGATGCGCGCACGGCCTCTGTGGTGCATATTCCCCGAAGAGCCATGATGCCGATGAAGGAGGAAGTCTCCGTGGATAATCCAGATGGATGGGCAGAGCGGGTGGGTAGGAGGCTTGGCAGCTCCTATGCGACGAAGGTGCTGCCCGCCTTCAGGTCCGGCCTGCGCATCTGCGCTTCAGCGGGGATCGTGCTCGCGGCAGTGATCATCCTGGCCAGCGTGCTTATCAGTGATGGCGGAATTGCTGCGGCAAGCGTGGGTACTTCTTCGGGGGTGAGCGGTACCACGACCTTGAACGCGATCTCATGTGTCAGCTCGACGACCTGCTGGGCGGTAGGAACGAACGGGAAGGCGGGAGTGGTCGTCCCGATCATCAATGGAGTCGCTGGCAGTGTCACGACAGTGCCGGACTATGCCGTCACTGATCTCATGGGCATTTCATGCCCGAGCTCCACCACGTGCTGGGTCGTAGGTAGTGGCGGTACCTCGTACCCGTCGGCGACCATACCGATCTCGATTACGGACGGGACACCTTCAATTGGAGAGGCTATAGCGATTGCGGTCAATGACCTGTATGGAATCTCATGCTATGACCTGACTACGTGTATGGCGGTTGGGGTACTGAATGGCGGCGGGATAGCTGTCCCCATTACCAATGGGAAACTAGGATCTCGTGATGGGATATTACCGGCTGCCGCTGAGCTCTATGGAGTTTCTTGCGTGAGCTCGAGCACGTGTCTGGCTGTCGGCTTCAATAATAACACGTGTACTACCTGCGGAGACGAAGGGGTCGTGGTATCCATCCCTTCTGACGGCAATTCATATACCGGCCAAGCCTACGTGTCGAGTACCACTTCCCTCCAAGGGATATCATGCCAGTCGAGCACCTGTGAGACCGTGGGCACGAACGGTTCAGAGGGCGTGGCGCTCTCTGTCTCTACTAGTTTGGGCTTAGGAACAGTGATGCCCGTCAGTGGCTCCACGGGTCTCGATGGGGTTTCCTGCATTAGCTCCAGCACCTGCAAAGCCGCGGGCGTGAACGGCTCCTCTGGCGGCGTCGTGGTTTCGGTAACGAACGAGACTCCTGGTAACGCGATTGGGGCATCGGGTTCGACCTCCCTCTATGGAATCTCCTGCGGTAACGCTGCCATATGCCAAGCAGTGGGCACGAACGGTTCAGAAGGCGTGGTAGTGCCTGTCACCGACACAGGTCCTGGACCCGCGACTGTGTCGGGCGCCTACGCCCTTTCGGGAGTTTCGTGTAACTCACCGAGCTCATGCTGGGCTGTTGGGTACGCCGATGGTGGTCCAGGGGAGGTTCAACCCTTTACCCTGTCGAGCGGCACCATAACCCTGGGCAGTCTCAGCTCCGTGTCGGGGACCTCTAGCCTCACTGGCATTTCCTGCGTTAGTGGTGGAAGCTGCTTTGCCGTAGGAAAGAGTGGTTCGGGCGAAGGCGTGTTCGTGGGACCTATATGCGCGAGCGGCTGCTCTTCTCCCGTGGTCTACGATGTGCCAGGTAGCAAGATGCTCTCGAGCGTTGCTTGCCCGAGTAGCACTGCCTGCTATGCCGTAGGAGAGAGCAGCTCGAGTGAAGGCATCGTGCTGGCTATGGCGTTAGCCTCCAGTGGACCGACCACCTCCACAGTGGGAGGGACACAGGCCTTTACCGCCATCGCCTGTCCAACGACTAGCGAGTGTGTGGCCGTAGGTTATAACTCCAACTTTTACTCGGTTGTGGTTCCGATCATTTCCGGTAGCCCAGGGAACGTGACGACGCTTCAGGGGAGCCCCCCAAACAACTTCATCGACGGCGTCAGCTGCCTGAGTGACACTACCTGCTATGGAGTTGGTAGCAACAATGGCTCCACGGAAGGCACTGTCACGCCTCTTACGTTGAGCTCTAACTCGGTCTCAGTTGGGACAGTAGAGCTTGCCCCTGGCAGCACGCTGCTCAATGCAGTTGCCTGTAGCACCCCTAGTACCTGTGACACAGTTGGTGGCTCGGTGGTAGTGCCCATGAATGCCGGAATACCCTCTAGCGCCGTTACCGCAGCGGGATCCACAGGTCTCAGAGCTATCGACTGTCCGAGCAACATAGCCTGTGTCGCCGCAGGAGTATATATCACTTCAAGCAGCCTTGAGGGCGTTCTTGTCCCGATCACCGTAGAACCGACGACTACTAAGCTGACACCGTCGACCACATCGCCTGTCGTAGGTGAGACTGTCAGCTATCTGGCCACAATACTGCCAGAGCCCGTGGGCGGTATCGTCGACTTCACCCAGGACGGAACGCCCATATCAGGCTGTGCCTCCGCTGCTGTGAACCCCGAGACAGGTACCGCCACCTGTACCGTCAGCTACTCTTCGGTTGCTTCATACAACATCTTGGCCACTTTCCAGGGTTGGGGGAGCGGTGCCTACGCCTTTGCGCCTTCTCGGTCATATACCATCGACGTCACCGTTAGGGCAGCCTCCACGCAGACCACGATTACCTCCACCACCTCCAACCCGGTTGTAGGCGAACCGATCACCGTCCACGTGACCGTCGCTCCGAAGAGCCCTGGCGCAGGCGCTCCCACTGGCACAGTCAAGGTGACAGACGGCACGCAGAGCTGCAACGCGAGCCTTACCAAGGGCACCAACGCCTCTACCGGGAGCTGCTCGATCACCGAGACTGCCAAGGGCTCCTACTCCTTCAGCGCGAGTTACACGACCAACACGAGCAACTACAATGACTCCTCGACGTCCTCTTCGACCCCCGTGACCGTAGGTGCGACATCCACCACCACCACGATTACCTCCACCACCTCGAATCCGGTGGTGGGCCAACCCATTACCGTCGACGTAGAGGTAGCCCCTGTGAGCCCTGGCGCTGGCGCCCCACCTGGCACGGTCAAAGTGACAGACGGCACGCAGAGCTGCAACGCGAGCCTTACCAAGGGCACCAACGCCTCTACCGGGAGCTGCTCGATCACCGAGACTGCCAAGGGCTCCTACTCCTTTACCGCCACTTACACCGCCACTACGAACTACGACTCCTCGACGTCCTCCTCGACGAGCGTCAGCGTCAAGCCGGCTTCGACGACCACGACGATCACCTCCACTTCTCCTTCGAACCCCGTGGTAGGCGAACCGATCACCGTCGACGTGGAGGTAGCCCCTGTGAGCCCTGGCGCTGGCGCCCCACCTGGCACGGCGAGCATCTCCGATGGAGCCGGCCAGTCCTGCACGGCGACTCTCACGCAGGCGTCGAACTCCTCCACAGGGAGCTGTAAGATTACCGAGACCTCAGCCGGGACCTACTCCTTCGGCGCCACTTACAACGACAGCGCTACTGACTTTGACTCATCGACCTCGCAGGTCACGAGCGTCACGGTAGTATTGCCACCGTTGCCGGCACAGGCCCCAGTCGTGCCAGTCGTGAGCGCAATCTCTCCCTCGTCAGGGCCTCCGAGCGGGGGGACGAGCGTGGTGGTCACCGGGATACATCTTCTTAACGCTGCTGTTGTGGACTTTGGTGCTACCTCCGCGCAATCCTTCCAGGTAATCTCCTCAACGGAGATTGAAGCCACTGCGCCCCCGGGGAGCGCCGGCGAGACGGTGAACATCACGGTGATCACTCCAGGAGGCACCTCTGCTTCGACCCCCGCCGACGCATTTGACTATCTGACTTCCCAGCCAACGGAGCCCAGCGAAGGCCTACAGCCGCTCGCTCCGGAGAGGATCTGCGATACGCGAACCGGAAATCCTTCGGGGTTGCAGGGAAGCGCCCTGCGCAACTGCGAGGGGAAAGCCCCTGGCCCCCGAGGGGTGCTGGTCGTGCAAGTGACTGGACTAGGTGGCGTGCCAGATCAAGCGACAGCGGTTGTCCTGAGCCTGACAGTCGTAGATCCCACGACGGCTGGCTTCCTGAGCGTTTACCCAGCGGGGCAATCAACACCGGGCACCTCGAGCATAAACTTCGAGAAGGGGGAAACGATCTCGAACATGGTAATCGTGGGCCTCTCATCCAATGGCCAGATCGCCATCTATAATCACTCTGGTACCACTAATCTCGTCATCGACGTCGAAGGCTACATTGGACCCGAGTCAAGCTCTGGAACTGGCCTCTACGATCCGTTTGATCCCTCCCGCATCTGTGATACACGCACAGACCAACCTGCCAATCCATGCACTGGGAGAGCGCCAGGACCTAGGCGAACCATGACATTTCCAGTGGATGGCGAGGGTCCGGTTCCTTCTACGGGAGTAGCGGCAGTGCTCGCCGTAGTGACCGTCATAGACCCGATGTCGAACGGCTATATTTCAGTCTACCCTGCCGGGGGTGCCCGCCCTGTCGTGTCCCAGCTTGACTATCTCGCGGGGAGCACCACCTCGACTTCGATGCTGTTGCCGGTTGGCGAGGCTGGACAGGTATCTCTTTACTCCTACGCTGGTTCCCCCCAGATAGCAGTCGACGTGGAGGGATATATAACGAATGGCTCTGACCCTTCGGCGACCGGTTCGCTGCTCGTGCCAGCTAGCACGCCTGTGCGTATCTGCGACACGAGGCCAGGAAACCCTTCAGGGCTGTCTGGTAGCGCCCTTTCCAACTGCGAGGGGAAGACCTTAGGTAGTGGGTCGAGCTTATACGTCCAGGTCACAGGCCTAGCGGGAGTCCCTCAGGATGCGACTGCAGTGATAGTGAACTTGACTGCGACCAACACAAGAGCCGCCTCGTACCTAACGGCATACCCATCTGGCGCAACTCGTGAGCTTACCTCGGTGCTCAATTGGACAACGGGCCAAACCGTTGCCGGTACGACCATAGTGCCCCTGGGTAGTGGAGGGCGTATAGACCTTTACAACTACACAGGCAGCACAGATGTCGTAGTCGATGTGGTTGGCTGGGCGGTCCCCACCTAGCCGCACGAGACGCACCGCAGCGGGCAATGCTCTGATTGGATGAGTGTGGCATGAGCCGCCGTATCGCGAATCGCTGAGCCGTTCCATCACCTAACCTAGAAGAGGTGGAGCGCTACACAGCAATCGACTCGGTAGAGCTTGCCTTCGAGATCATGGGGGAGGGACCCTCCACCGTTATCCTTCTCCATGGATTCGCTGCCGACCACCGGAGGACCTGGATCAGGTCAGGCGTGGCTCCCGCACTCGCCTCTGCCGGTTTCCGCTGCATCATGCCCGATGCCAGAGGCCACGGCGACTCAGGAGCCCCGCGCGATCCACACTCCTACGGCGATGAGCTTCTCGTGGCCGATGTCTCATCTCTCATCTACGAGCTTGGTCTTCTGTCGGTTGACCTTATCGGTTACTCGATGGGAGCCTTCACCGCACTTCGAACGGCAGCGACACAGCCGCGAGTGCGCCGGCTTGTGGCCGCGGGCGTGGGCGGTAACCTGGAAAGCCACGGCACACACGCGGGTACTGATGCCATAGCAGCGGCCATGGAAGCACCACGCGCCGAAGACATAGCAGATACGCGGGCCCGTGCGTACCGCCAGTTCGCTGATGCTACCGGAGCCGACCTTCCAGCCCTCGCTGCGCTACAACGGGCCCGCAGCCGAGCCCGGGCCATACCCTTCGACGTGATCCATCAGCCAGTCCTCGTCATAGCGGGAACCGACGACTCCCTGGCGGGATCACCAGCAGAGCTAGCCGCCCGGATGAGCAACGCCATCTCCGCCACGGTGTCCGGCCATCACCTGAACGCCCTCTTTGACCCCCGTTTCACCGAGCTCTGCGCTGCATTCCTGTTCGAGGACGGCATCCTGCATCTTCCTGGCAATGCCGCCTCGCAACGGTCCGAGCGAGTGGGAGAATGAGCAACTGGCCTGCCTCGGCGCTCATTCCCTCGAAACTGCCGTGCCTGGCTACTCGCTTGCCTCAGCTCTGCGTAACCACCTGAACAAGACCCGAAAGGAGGCTCCTCATGGAGCTAGCGATGATAGGCCTCGGCCGGATGGGAGCAAACATCGTCCGCCGTCTTATGAGTGATGGACACACATGCGTGGTCTACGACCCGAATCCCTCGGCCGTTCAGGAGCTCGCGAAAGAAGGTGCGAAAGGTGTGGGCTCCCTGGAGGACCTTTCGAAGGCTCTGGCTCCGCCACGAGCCGCCTGGGCGATGGTGCCGGCTGCCGCGACCGGTGGCGTGGTAAGCGAGCTGGCTTCCCTGTTCGAACCTGGTGACATCGTCATCGATGGAGGCAACTCGTACTACCGCGATGACATAGCGCGCGCTCAGGAGTTGGCCGCCCGCCATATTCACTACGTCGACGTCGGCACGAGTGGCGGCGTATTCGGGCTCGAGCGTGGCTACTGCCTCATGGTTGGCGGCCCTCCTGACGCAGTAGCTCACCTCGAGCCCATATTGAAGAGCCTTGCCCCGGGCGTAGAGAGTGCTCCCCGCACCCGGGGAGCCTCCGGTGAGCCGAGTCCTGCCGAGCAGGGATGGCTGCACTGCGGGCCGAGCGGTGCCGGCCATTTCGTGAAGATGGTGCATAACGGCATCGAGTACGGGGTGATGGCTGCGTATGCGGAGGGACTAGCCATACTCGAAGCGGCGGGAGCGGGCCTGAAGCAGTCAACGGCCGACGCGGAGACAGCGCCGCTGCGAGATCCTCAGTACTACCAGTACCAGCTCGACATATCGCAGGTAGCGGAGGTCTGGAGACGCGGTAGCGTGATCGCCTCCTGGCTGCTCGATCTGACTGCGGCTGCCCTCAGGGAGGACCCGGATCTGAGCGCCTTCCAGGGAAGAGTCTCCGACTCCGGCGAGGGACGCTGGACTGCCCTCGCGGCGATAGACGAGGGAGTCCCAGCTCACGTGCTGGCAGCCGCGCTCTTCGAACGCTTCAGCTCCAGAGGAAAGGCGGACTTCGCTGATCGAGTGCTGTCCGCCATGCGTAAGGAGTTCGGCGGCCACGACGAGCGCCCTGGCGCCAGTCCTGCCTAGCCGCGCATCGAGGCCTCACAGGTCGGCGTTCCTGTTAACCAGAACCGCGCCGGAAAGCCCGGCCCTTCAGAGCAGAGACAAGTCACCTCATGGAGGCGGCCGACTAGGAGCCTCGCCCTTGGGGAGCTGCTCGCGCAGCTGCCTGTGCTGCCCCGCTGAGGGTGGCACGTAGTCGCCGCGAAACGTTCTCCGACAGTCTCTGCCAAGCTGCGTCGCTTTCCGATGCGTCTTCTGCTTCCTCCCAGATCTCACGCTCCAGAGGATCGAGCACTTCGCGGATCGCACTGATCGAATCCGGCTCTGCCTCGACGATCTCTCTCAACTGTCGTGCAACATCCCATGTCCCCTCGTCACCAAGCACTTCGGGTACGCCGGCAGTCCCCGACGCGATCCTGACCGGAACGAAGATACTGGCACATGGGCTCCCTAGAGCAGCCCAGATAAGGGGGCCGCCATCCTCAGGGCTGCGTAGGCAAGCTACCATGGCCGCCGTAGTCGCCTGCAGGCCTCGGACGTGCATGCATACCGTGATACCGGTACCGTCCGGGAGCGCGAGCCGGGGCGGTGGTACCGCTCTCCCCCGCGGGCCATCCGGAGGCTCCATCGAGCCATCCGGCCCTCCCCACGGGCCAGTCCCATGGTCACGCAGGTGCGCGACCATGGCAGACGCTACCGTCCCGATGCCGCCCGGACCCGGCGAGTTACTGCCAGAGGCTGTGCTGCCTGGGGCTGTGCTGCCCGGGGCTGTGCTGCCAGAGGAAGCAAGCGTCGCAAGATCGAGCCCGGCGAGGAATCTCCGGCTAGCTGCCAGCCTCACGTCAGCATGGCCGGTAGGAGCGTCATGATTGCGCCATCTGTCGAAATCCGAGCCTGGGGAAACGTCAGGAGAAGCCAGGTCCCAGTCAGCGCGCAGGGTCAGGCGATTCGAGATAGCCGCGCTCGTGCGAACCCTGCGTGCTGCCCAGGTCCGGCCCGCTGTCTCCAGTACGTATCCCTCTGCCGGGTCCGCGACGATGAAGGAGGAGAAGTAGGGCTCCCTTGTGGCCTTGTCTCCTACCCCTCCCTGGCCGTGCTCCTCGAGGAGGGATGTAATGACATCGACAGCGTGCGCTGCGCTCTTCCCCCGTTCCAACCCGACGCGGACAAGGTCCATACCCGTAAGCGCAGGCACCACCCCGTAGGGGTCGACAATGGTGTACACCTTCTCGTTGCCGATGGCCACACCATGCTCGTTCACACCATGCTCGGCACCCCACATCCACGTAGGGCGCGAGATCACGGTTGCAAACGCATCACTGCCGGCTATCTCCACGTATTCAAGGGTGAGAGCCGCTGATCGAGAGTGCCCGGGATGGTACTCGACAACCTGCGCCTCTCCAGGCGGTCTGTCGGAGTTCTTGGCGAACCAGGCCAGAGGCGATACCGAGACCCTCCCGTCATCTGCTATCCCGCCACCTGCTGGCGAAGCTATCGCACAGAGCGTGTCACACATACACTGATCCTACGATTAGCTGGATCGTCACCACGAACCCTGGCTCAGCTCCCGTAGAGCGATGCCGGACCTGGCAGACCAGGTTTGGAAGATTGCCAGTCCCCACCTATGCTCGTGGTCACTATGAGCGAAACCACGCCTCATGGGGGTGCCGGGTGGAATAACTCCAGAGCGGTGACCACAGGCGAGGGCCCACCTACGCCAGCAGGGAGTGAGAATGGCACCTACGCCACGACCGGTACCGCGGGCTCGGAGGAAGAGCAGGCGAGTACCAGGACCAAGCTGCTGGACGCGGCTGAGCGTCTTTTCGCCGAACACGGTATAGAAGGCGTGTCCCTTCGCTCGATCACCACAGAAGCCGGCGCGAACCTCGCGTCCATCCACTACTACTTCCGATCGAAGGCCGGCATCGTAGATGCCATAGTGAAGAGGCGCATGAGCCTGGTACAGAAGCGAAGGACCGAGATGATCGAGCGCCTGAACGGCAAGCCCTCCGTGGCTGCTCGGGACGTGGCCGAGGTTATCGTAGTGCCACTAGCGGAGCTGGTCATGGATCCCGCCGACGACCGGCGCCACTATGTTCGCTTCCTGGCAAAGGCCGCCCTCCGACCGGGACCGGCCAGGGACACCACTCTCGCGTCGCTGGAGCCGCAGATCGACAGCCTCAGGGAGCTGCTCTCGAGATGCCTGCCGGACATCCCGCACCAGGTTCGCATGTTCCGCTTCATCGTGGCTCTCGAGTCAGCAGTGCTGATACTTGCCGACATGGAGCTCGCAGCCTTGCCGTGGGCCAATGCTGGCCTCACGGTCAGCTCGGAATCCCTCGTAGACGACCTCGTAGACTTCCTTGGTGGCGGTCTCGGAGCTCCAGCGGCTACATCCCAGTAGCGCGCTCCGTAGGCACCCTAGAAGGACCTTGCTACAGGAAGAGGGAGCGGAACGCCCTGCCGGCAGGAGCCGCTACGCTCCCAGGTGGGTCCTCAGCTATCCTGGCTGCCCAGGCGCCTGAGCTCCTCCGCAACGTCCGCAAGAGCCTCCTCCAAGTCACGCTGACGCTCCTCCAGAGACCTGCGCAAGCGAGCGGTAGGGCCCTCATCCTCGAATCGGCGGCCACCGTGACCGTGTGGACCGCCGCAACAGCCTCCTCCGCCACACGAGCAGCCCTGACCTCGCCCCCGCGGCCCATGCTCCACATCTTCTCTGCGAAGGGTTCCACTTGCCATTCTCATCGTATTTCCTTTCATTCGCTCGTTTATCTCCACTATCTCCACGCTCGTGATTATATCTCGTATCACGAGTCTATTTCAAAGAGGCCGATACGCCTTCCCCACCTTCCGGGACGGCCCGAGCCTCCGGTGCATCCCCACCTTCCGGGACAGCCCGACCCTCCGGTGCATCCCCCCGCTCCAGGGCCTGATAGCGCTCCAGCAGTGCCCTTATCCTCGCCTGACCTGCCACCAGAGAAGCCGCCCACGCGTCCAGCAGCACACGTCCCTCTTCGGTGAGATCGTAGGTGCGCTTCAGCGGTCCCGGTGCCACGTCGCCCCATGAGGATGTGACCAAGCCGTCTCCCTCCAGCGATCGGAGAAGCCGGTAGAGGTTCCCGAAGTCGACCCTCCCCTCGCCCGCCAGACCTTCCAACTCCTCTGCCAGCTGGTAGCCATGACTCGGCCCCTCGGCTAGTAGGAGGAGGATAGAGGGCTCCACGAAGCGCTCCACCCGTGCATGCACCTCGTAGACCCCAGGGCCAATCCGGCACCGGCAACGTGACCGCCTTCCTTCCGGGCTCATCGCATCCGTTCTTGCCATGCCTTCAGTATAGGTCTTATACATAGGTCTCGTACACTTATCAGGCCGTAGAGAACCACCCAGATAGCGGTCGCAGCATCGATAACGGAGCGCGACTAACGGCAATGGGGCTGTGGGCGCGGTACCGGCTTCCAGATGGCGGCTGGGGTGCAGCTAGGGTCTCTCTGGTGCGCTAACCGACCCAGGGCAGAGCCCGGGGCTACGAAGCACCTGGCAAAGGACTCAGGTATGGGCCTCCGCTCCAGGTAGGTGTCCGATCTGGAGGAGGAACCCCAGTGTCAAAGCAACCAGCTCACGCCCTGGCGGCACCGTGGGACAACCAGTATTGGTTGAGGTGTCCCTGGACCTTCCACAGCCAAACCAAGCCACCCACAATCGGCAGCAGAGTCCAAAAACCCGTTAGACCCGTGACCGGCTTCATCTGGCCCTCGGCCGCGTAGAGATTGCCCACCTCCGACGGCATTAGAAACACGTTCACGATGCTGAGGAAGATCGCGAATACCAGTCCGAGACCGCCTCCGATGCCAGTGCCGGAATAGTCCTTCATCTCCTCGAACATCGCGTACTGCCAGTAAAGACTGTAGATCCCCAGCGTGATGATTCCAAGCCCGAGTACTGCCCAAGGGCTCCTGATCTTCCCCGCCATGCCCGCCTCCTCGTCTCGATTGCCAACGATCAAGTAATTCGCCAAGGGCCGACCACTGAATTCGCTTTGGTCCGATATCATCGTATCGTCGACCACCCCCTTCAGTCAAGGCTTGATCGTGGACCCCGACAAGGTTGTCCAGCTCGGATGATGTGCTTGGCAAGCCGAAGCGATACCGATGCATTGCTTCCCGGGAGCTTCCGGTGCTACGGCACCGCCCACGCGTGCGCGGCCACCATCGGGGGGCCCGCTACACTCCCACGGGCGTCACCACTACAGCTCGACACGTCGTTCTCGAACGAGGCTCACACAAGCATCGACGACAGTCGGCTCGAACAGCCCTCCTCGGTGTTTCTCGATCTCCCGAAGAGCGAGATCGATCTCCTTCCCGAACTGGTAGGGGCGGTGCGACGTAATCGCGTCGACCGTGTCGGCGACCGCGATGATGCGTGCACCAAAGAGGATCTCCTCACCATGTAACCCGCTCGGATAGCCGCTGCCGTCGAGGCGCTCGTGGTGTTGCTCGACCATATCTGCGACAGGGCAGAGGAACTCGATGCCGCGCACGATGTCGGCACCGGTAGTAGCGTGAAGCTTCATGAGGTCCCATGACGGGCCGTTCAGCCTCTTTGGAGAGGTGAGGATCTCAGCAGGTATAGCGATCTTCCCGATGTCGTGAATGCGTGCGGCGATCTCGATCCCTTCGACGTTGCCACTGTCGAAGCCCATCTCAGTCGCTATGCGAGCCGCCATGATTGCGACCCGGTGCTGGTGGCCGTCGGTGTAGGGGTCACGGGACTCCACAGCGTTGCCAAGCGCGCCGACAACTCCCCGGGTGAGCCGTTTTTGCGCCTCTTCTGCCTGTATGCGTTCGGTGAGGTCGAGCGCCACAATGCCCACGCCGGCGAACTCAGTCCCGATGTGGACTGGGTAGAAGCTCGTGAGCCAGTGACGCGGTTCCCCTGGCTCAGTGGACATCTCTGTGGTCAGCTCGGCGTTGATAACGGCCTGTCCAGTATCGCTCACCAGTCGCATCAAAGGCCCGACCTGCGTCCAGCATGCGGCCATCACATCTGCTGCCGGACGTCCGACTGCTTCGTGCGCCGGGAAGCCGCTGACGGCCCCGAACATCTCGTTCGCCTGGCGGACCCGAAACTCCCGGTCGACGAACCCGAACCCGACAGGGGCGCTGTCTTTCAACGTTTCGAGCAGGGCCAGTGCTTCGGTGACGGAGCGTTCGGAGGTGCGCAGCCTTACCGCTGCGTCGACCTGGGCAGTCATATCCCGACCGATCGCTGACATGCCGAGCAGAGCGCCGTCTGCCGCGATCACAGGCGATACCGTGATGCACACGGCGAGCGGTGTACCGTCTCTTCGGAGCCGCTCGGTTAGCACGTTGCGGACCGTCTGTCCGCTTCGGACTCGGGCCAGTGTGCTCGACAGCTCACCCAGGCGCTCGGGTGGAACGAGGAGGGTGGTGTCACGCCCAACCATCTCCTTGGCGCTGTAACCGAACAGACGTTCAGCAGCGCCGTTCCACGATGTCACCGTTCCCTGTGGCGTGAGCCCGATAATCGCGTCATCCGATGAATCGACGAGCGCCCCCAGGAACTCCCTTTCGGCGGCACCCGTCGGTAACGAGCTCGAGCTTCCCTCTATCTCCATCTCTTTGTATCGGTTATTTGCCTGCTTCCTTTAGACCTCCTCCGTTGGACAGCTGTGCGGCCTACGGAGGAGGTTCCGGCAGTAGGCAGGCGTTCGTGGCCGGAGCTGCCAGGTCCGCAGGTGCGTACCGTCGGCGGCCTCGCTCACGATAACGATGAGCTCTGCACTTTACGAAGACGGGCAGACTTGAGGTAAGCGTGGACACCTCTGCTCACGATATACATGTGTTGCGTGGCGCTGAACCCGCCAAGAGGGCGCGCGGACAGGATCGTCAACCCGGCGTGTCAAGCATTTCCTGACTAGTGCCAATAACCATCCACCGGTCGTGGGGGATGCCGCGAGAACATCGGGGTACCATCCACGCTGACTACGACCAGGTGGAGGTACCCCGACATTAGGCGCGCGCTCGAGCCCAAAGTGTTCGATACCGTCTTCGCCGCCATTGCCCTCGTGCTCGACGCGGACCTGATGACGATGAACGTTCGTCATTTCCCGACGCTCACCGGCCTTCGTCCGACCTGTTGAACGCCACAAGTCAGGGACATGCCAGAACGACACCGCGGCCGCTCGACGAGATGGGTGGGCTCGGCCCCGATTCAGAGTCGCGAGCACCGACCCGCACAGGATCCCACGCCAGAATGCCGCCGACCGCAATCACAGCCGCAGCGACGGGGACCGCACCGGGGCGTACCTCATCATCAACACTAGGAGCGAAGCTGGCCGTCGGGCGGAACAAGTAGCTGTCACACGGACCCTTAGCTGTACCAGCCCACGACGTCCACCACCACATTCGCAGAGCCGGAATAGTTCTAAGGGATATCCATCTGAGCCGTCCACCCTGGTGGGGTGATAGATCGCCCCAAGGGTGGAGTGCACTACCCACGCTCGACCGCCGAGTTCCAGTCGTGGTTCGGAACCGATGCTGACTGCCTCGACTACCTCGCGTGGCTGCGCTGGCCGAAGGGTTTCGTCAAATCTATCCTATACCCGGCGCGTGCGGTTACTCTTCTAGGGCAGATGATCTTCCCTTTCGAGAGTGCGGCTACTACCTGTCGGAGTGCTGTTTATATTTTCTGTAGTTACACTGTGTCTGCGTGTCCCTGTGACGAGGATGGTCGATCCCAGTACTACCGTGATTATTCCAACTATTAGTAAGATTAAACCTACCTCTTGAATAGAAAATCCTGTCGTCGAAGCGGTCACAGCGTATTTGAGAATGGCTCCGACCGCAAATATGATAATTCCAAGGCCAATTACGCCTGTGCCTGTCTGTTTATTCATGTGTCATCATCTCCTAACGTAACTGTTCACCTCTCTCCGACCCCGTGAGCTGACCTTGTTCACCATGAGTTCGAAAACATTCGCGCTACCAGCGCGAATGCACTCACGCGGTGCTCGCGATTTGTTCGTGGGTGTACTGGAATTGTTGGCGTGGAGCAC
>DAHXND010000125.1 GCA_027366675.1 Acidimicrobiales bacterium | reverse complement strand
GGTTATGGAGCTGGGAGTCGTGATCGTCACGTTGTCGGTGGAGGTTCCTACGGAGACGGTCGAGGCGCTTACGCCGTTTACCGTGTAGTCACCGGCGGTAGAGGGAAAGACCGTCCCTGTGGGAGCGGTGAGGGTGATGGTGCCTGAATCCGCAGCGAGGGCACCGCTCGCGCTCGTGGTGAATCCCACGGTGTAGGTAGCGGTCGCACCGGCTGTCGCCGGAGTCGGATTCGGCCCGCTCGGGTTTGAAACGGCGGTGCCCCCAGCGGCAAAAGCCGCTCCCATGCCGATGAACGGCGCAGCGAGGACGCTGGCCATCACGGCGACGCCGACGGTCGCGAACAGCCTGGAGAGGCTCCTGCGCCTCGGCCGAAGGTTACGCTCTCTGCTCATTGCGCTTCCGTCTCCACCCTTCCGGTTCATTCCTCCACCTCTCTTTAGAGATTGCACGACGACATCATCCTCCCTTTCACAAGTGCTGCGGTCAACGCTACTCGACCCGGCACCCGTGCCGGGAAGGACAGCAACGCCTCGCTGGCGCCCGCATATGACGCCACCAGTGGTCCGACCTCAGGGTCGGCGCCACGGGCAGACGAGCGCGGGTGCGCGAAACGGTGCACGGTGCGAAAGCATAGGTAGCCAATGGGGCGCGTGTCAACTATTTCACAGGAGCAGTCGCCCCGATGCCCCTCACGAGCCCCTCTCGCATACTCCCGCCAGTAATCCCAGCGCCACGGTATCCGAGCCCGGATATCAATTAACCTGTGGATAACTCGCGCCGTAGCAGGGAATGAGCAATACTGGTTCGATGGTCGGCTCTTCCCCCGGACAGGCGCTACCTCCGCCACCATCAGGATCTACAGCACCATCGAAGGTGGTCGTCGCAGGTCAGGGACGGATAGGGATCCAAGTGGCGCTGGCAGCGGCAGCCGCCGGGCACGTGGTGACCGGGTTCGACACCGACGAGGAGGTAGCCGGGCGCCTGGCAGCGGGCAGGCTCCCGGCAGACCTTGCCCACCTGGAGAGGGCCCTTGCCGAGAGCACGGACGAGGCCAGGTACCACGCCACATCCGACGAGGCTGAGATCGGTAACTTCGACATCGCCGTGGTCGCCGTGCCAACCGGCACCGGCCAGGGCGCCACCGGAGAGGACCACGGGCCGACGCGCCAGGGGCCGACCTGCCTCGGGCCACCTGACCTCTCGTGCCTGGACGCAGCCATAGCCTCGCTCGCCCGCCACCTCCCCGCCGGTGCGCTGGTCGTCGTGGAGTCGACCGTACCACCGGGAACGACCCGGGGGCGCGTGGCACCCGCCCTGGAAGCTGGCTCGGGGCTCGTGGCCGGGCACGACTTCGCCGTCGGATTCAGCCCCGAGCGCGTGGACCCGGGGAATGGCACCTGGAGCCTGGCGACTACCGCGAAGCTCGTATCAGGGATCGATGCAACGTCACGCGAGCGCTGCGCTTCCTTCTACAGGAGCTTCGTGGAAGAGGTGGTCGAGGTGGACCAGCTCGAGGCTGCGGAGCTGGCGAAGGTGATGGAGAACGGCTTTCGCTACCTGAACATCGCCTTCGTGAACGAGCTTTCAGTCGTAGCACGAGCGTCGGGGGTCGATATCAACCAGGCACTGGACGCAGCCGGTACGAAGCCCTTCGGCTACATGGCCTTCCGGCCGGGAGCAGGAGCCGGTGGGGAGTGCCTGGCGACTGCAGCCGCCTACCTGGCCTCCTGGGCAGGGAGCGCCGCCGGAGCGCGCCTATCGCTAATGGAGGCAGCCGCCCACATAGACGCCGGGCGGGGAGCAGCGCTGGCCTCACGGCTGGAGGAACTTCTGTCCGGGATAGGAAAGCCCCTCCAGGGATCGACCGTGCTGGTCGCAGGGCTCACCTATAAGAGCGACATCCCCTCGACGGCACGCTCGCCAGGAATCCGACTCGCGAACGAGCTGGTATCGCGCGGGGCGATGGTGCTTGCCACAGATCCCTATGTTACCGAAGATCCACAGCTCGACCCGGCCGTGAAAGTGGTACGTGCTCTCGACGCTTCTGTCTCCGATATAACTGTGCTCGTGACAGCGCACAGCTCATGGGATCTGGCCGCTCTCGCTCAGAGCACCTCCCCGGTGCTCGACTTGACCGGGGCGCTCACCGGCCCCTCGGTGCACCGGCTCTGAAGCGCTCGTACAGGTCGTAGTAGAGCTCTCCCGTCCGGGAAACGAAGCGGTCCTTGGAGAAGAGGCCCGGGATCCTGTCGCGGGCTGCCATGCCCAGGCTCCCAGACAGCTCGCGGTCTGATAGAAGAGCCGAAATGGCCCGCGCTATGGCATCAGGATCGTTAGGTGATACGAGTAGCCCGGTCACTCCGTCTCTCACCACGCTCTCCACCCCGCCCACGCGTGTCGCGACGACGGGCCGGGCACTCGCCGCGGCCTCGACCAGAACCACGGGCGTGCCCTCGTTGCGACTGGTCACGGCCACCACATCACAAGCCTCGTAGCAGGTGACAAGATCCTGCACGAAGCCGAGGATATGGATGCGCGAGGCGACGCCGGCTCTCGCCGCGCCGGCGTGCAGACGCGCTTCCTCGCTCCCGCCGCCGGCCAGGATCAGGTGGGCCGCGGGGATGCGGCTGAGCGCGTCGATGGCGAGGTCGAAGCCCTTCACGGGCTCCAGCCTCCCCACGCAGAGCACGACTGGCGCGCGCTGCGATACGCCGAGCCTCTCACGCAGGCGCGTGGACTGCGGGCTCCGAGGCGTGCCGAGAGGACCGATCGACAGGTAGGGAGCGGTGTCCACGCCGATAGGTATCACATGCCACTGGTCGGGGCGCCCCACCCCTGCGAGGATGAGCTCGTCGCGAATCTCCGAGCTCACGGCCACCAGCGCGTCTGTGTGCCGGGCGAGCCTGCGCTCGACCTCGAGCAACGCCCGGCTGGCCGGCCCCGAGAAGTAGCCCTGGAGAACGTGCCCGTGGAAGGTGTGAACCGTGATGGGACCTGCCCGGCCCAGAGCAGCGAGCCTGCCTATCGCCCCGGCCTTGGACATGTGAGTATGGAGCACATCCACCTGCTCGCTCGCCAGGAGGCTCCTGGTCGCGTGCCAGGCGGCCAGGTCGGCAGTGGGACGGATCTCGCGGACGAGGGGAAGCGGGCGCACTGGCACCAAAGGGTCGCTCATGAGCGCCTCGCCCCTCGAAAGGCGACCAGCGGCCACGGTCACCTGGAACCCTGCTCCGTCCAAACCCTTTGCCAGGGTAAGGACCGCCCTCGTCACACCCCCCACGTTCGTCCTGGTGGCAAGCTCGAGGACCCGCACCGTGCGCCCGCCTGGCCCCGAGGTCGCTCCTCCCGCTCCTGCCGCTCCTGCCGCTCCTGCCGGGTCTCCCGGGTCTGCCGCTCCTGCCGGGTCTCCCGGGTCTGCCGGGTCTGCCGGGTCTCCCGGGTCTGCCGGGTCTGCCGGGTCTGCCGGGTCTCCCGGGTCTGCCGGGTCTGCCGGGTCTCCCGGGTCTGCCGGGTCTCCCAACTCCCTCAGCTCCCTCGGGTCTGCCGGCCTGCGGCCAGGTCCCGGACCGCCTGGATCGGATCTATTCCGAAAGGCAGCACGGAGAGGACCGGAGTGGTCACACCTGCATCCACGTATGCCTGGACTGCGGCATGGCACTCGGCCGGGCTACCGTGAACGACCAGGGAGTCGACCACCTCGTCTGGGATGAGCTCCCGGGCAGCCAACCTGTCGCCTCCATCCCAGGCTTTCCACATCGGCTCCAGAGCCGAGCCATGTCCCAGCCACTCGTGGAACCTGGCGTAGACCTCGACGTTCAGGTACGCGGCGATGAGCGTCCGGGCGAAGCGCCTGACAGTATCCTCGTCTTGCGATGGGCAGCAGAAGATCCGGCAGATCACCTCTGGGCTTCTGGCCACCTCTGGGCTTCTGGCCGTCTCTGGGCCTGGGCTGCACGCAGCGGCTTCACGCACCACCTGCAGGACCTGAGGCACATCTCTCGCCCCGAGCCAGTTGATCACGACGCCGTCCGCCTCCCTGGCCCCGAGCCGGAGCATCCCCTGGCGCAGCGCGCCGACAACGATCTTCGGCGGGACTGGCGGCGGCTTCTCCAGGCGAAAGCCGTCCACTCTTATCGTCGGGTATGTCTGGGTGACTTTCTCGCCGGCGAAAGCCCGGCGCAGGAAGCGCAGGGTGTCGCGGACTCTCTCGTAGGGGTGCTCGAAGGGGATGCCATTCCAGCGGCCCACTATCACGTCAGAGGACGTGCCCAAGCCGAGCACGAAGCGCCCGGGGGCCATCGATGCCACGGCGGCAGCAGACATGGCGAGCGTGGCAGGGCCACGGGTGAAGACCGGGACCACTGCGGTTCCGAGCCTGAGGCCAGGGGCGAGCAGCGCAGCCTGGGCCAGCGGCGTGAAGGCATCCCACGCGCCCGCCTCCGACGACCATACGTCGCTGTAGCCGAGGCCTGGAAGCTCTGACAGGAGGGCCGCCTGGTCTGCGGCGGCCACGCCCTCGAAGGGGATCGAGATGCCGTACCTGCTCCCGCCCGGAGGTCGCTGGGTCGCCTCTCGCTGTGCTGCCTCTCGCTGTGCTGCCTCTAGCCGGGGCTCCTCTCGCTGTGCCGCCTCTCGCTGTGCTGCCTCTAGCCGGGGCTCCTCTCGCTGTGCTGCCTCTAGCCGTGCTGCCTCTAGCCGTGCTGCCTCTAGCCGGGGCTCCTCTCGCTGTGCCATCTTCGAGAGCGTATCCTGGCTGCGCCACAGCCAGGCTCACTAGCATGATCCCGTGCGGGCACTCGTGACCGGGGGGGCAGGGTTCATCGGCTCACACCTCTGCGACCACCTTATCGCTACCGGGCACGAGGTCAGCGTGCTCGACGATCTGTCCACAGGCCGGCACGAGAACATAGCTCACCTGCTCGGATCCCCGGGGATGAGATTCGAGCTCGGATCGATCCTGGTGCCAGCCGACGTCGAGAGAGCCATAGACGGCTGCGACACCGTATTCCACCTCGCGGCTGCCGTAGGGGTGGAGCTCATAGTGAACCGTCCACTCGAAGGGCTCACGACCAACATCCGGGGCACAGAGGTGGTCCTGGCTGCCACCCATGCCCACGGGTGCCGCCTGCTAGTTACATCTACGAGCGAGATATATGGCAAGAACCGGTCGGATCGCCTATCCGAAGAGGACGATCGCATCCTGGGCTCCCCGCTGAAGAGCCGCTGGTCGTACTCCGAGGCGAAAGCCATAGAGGAGATCCTGGCCTACACCTACTGGCGTGAGAAAGGGCTCCCGGCGGTGATCGTCCGTCTTTTCAATACCGTGGGCCCACGCCAGTCAGATCGCTACGGGATGGTCCTCCCACGATTCGTGCGCCAGGCGCTGCTAGGCCTGCCGCTCACCGTGTACGGGGACGGGCGCCAGACGCGTTGCTTCTGCGCTGTAGATGACATCGTGCCGGCCCTCGTAGCGCTGGTGGACCATCGGGAGGCCTACGGGAAGGTGTTCAATCTCGGCTCGACCGAGGAGGTAACGATCGAGGAGCTGGCCCGGCGGGTCATAGCGCTCGCCGGCTCGGACAGCAAGGTCCGCCATGTGCCCTACGAGGAAGCGTACGAAGAGGGCTTCGAGGACATGGCGAGGAGGGTTCCGGACACGACCCGAGCCAGCAGCCTGGTCGAGTTCGCCCCCACGAAGACGCTCGACGACATCATCAGAGAGCTCCTGGCCGAGGAGCGCCGTGATCCTGGCGGGCCCCCCTAGAGCGTGCAGGGTGAGCCAGTGAGGGCTGTACCGGCCGGCGTGCAGGGTGAAGCAGTGAGGGCTGTACCGGTCTACGTGCTCCGGTGAGTGACCTGCAGCCATGAGCAACCTGAACGAATGAGTGAAGTCCAGCTGTGAGCGACCTGGCCTTGTGGGCCTACCCGTTGCTCTGGCTGGCGAGCCTGGCGCTCGTGCTGGTGCTCACGCCCGTCGCGCTGCGCGTGGCCGTTCGCCACGGCGCGCTCGACCACCCGGGCCCGCTGAAACGTCACAAGGAAGCGGTCCCGTACCTGGGGGGCATGGCCATCGTGGTCGCCTTTGCCCTGGCCGTGGTCGTGGCGTCGGCAGTCCGGCCACCTACTTCCGGGTTCACCACGCTCGGAGCCATCCTCGGCCTCGGACTGCTACTGGCCGCCGTGGGACTTCTCGACGACATCTGGCATCTACCCGTGTGGCTGCGCCTCGTGCTCGAGATCGGGGCGGGCGTTGTCCTCGCCTCACTCGGTGTCACCCTGCACCTGGCTGGGGTGCCCGACATGGCCGACGCCGTCATAAGCGTCGTGTGGGTGGTTGTCGTCACGAACGCGTTCAACCTCCTCGACAACGTCGATGGGCTCTCTGCGGGATGTGCTGCCCTGAGCGCGCTCGCTCTCTTCGCCATCGCCGTCCTGCGTGGCGAGTTCCTCGTCGCTGCGCTGGCGGTGGCACTGTCAGGGTGCGCAGCCGGTTTCCTGCGCCACAACTTCCATCCTGCGAAGATCTATATGGGGGATGCAGGAAGCCTGTTCCTGGGCTTCCTCCTCGCTGCGCTCACGCTGAAGCTACGGGACCACCCCGCCACCGCCGTCGACATGACAGCCCTGGTGTGTGCCCTCGGCGTGGCGCTCTTCGATACAGGGTTCGTCACGGTTACCCGCCTGGCCCGAGGCCAGAGCCCGTTCCAGGGTGGGCAGGACCACACGAGCCACCGGCTGGTGCGCATGGGGCTCAGCGTCCCGGCGGCAGTCGGCCTCATATATGGTGTCGCCGTGGTCCTTGCGGGCCTCGCGATCGCGTTCTCGGAGATAGGGCGCACAGTGCGTATCAGTGGCCTGGTCGCGGTCGTGGCAGTCGGGCTGGTAGCCGGAACAGGGCTGGCTCTGGTGCCCGCCGCTGACGGCAAGGCGAACGACCCGGATACGAGCGGCTCGGATACGAGCGGCTCGGAGGGCCAGCCGCCCTAGGCCTGAGACTTCAGAGCCTCGCGGAGCAGCTTCCTGTAGGCACTGACCCGCGGGGCGTCACGGATCGCCAGCCTGATCTGCGCTATCGCGGTGCGCCTCTCTGACGCCTTCAGGGATGGGGAGCTCTGGACCCGCGCCTCGTCCAGAAGCACCTCCGCGTACTGCTGGTGATAGCCACCACTGAGCGGCGCTGCCTCCTCGGCCCGACGGAAGTACGAGGCTGCATCGGCCAGCTCGCTGCTTCTGGCGGAGCTGGACGTCGCGGCAGCAGCAGCCTTCGCGTAGTCGAGCCCCAGAGCATCGGGATACCTTCCGAGCCACGGATCCAGGCTGATGGCCTTGCCCATGAGCGT
>DAHXND010000095.1 GCA_027366675.1 Acidimicrobiales bacterium | reverse complement strand
GCCTTTCCGGTGCGCAGGCCTACTGCGCGCTTCGCAGCTACATCTCGACGATGAAGAAGCACCACATCGACGTGCTCGACGGACTACGTCAGTTGGTCGACGGACACGCTTGGCTCCCCGGCGGGACCTGAACACTTACATGAACGATACTGTGGATAGCCCTGGTGCATCCGCCACAGGCACCGAGCAGGCACCGGGAGACCAGTCGCCCGTGGCACCCCCTATCTTTATCGTCACCTGCGCTCGCTCTGGCTCCACTCTCTTGCGCTTCCTGCTTGATGCCCATCAAGAACTAGCGTGCCCGCCAGAGATCAATCTGACGGAGATATGCGCTTCGATTCTTTCGACCTGGCAAGCTATAGATAGATCTGATACTGATGCGGCAGCCCGCAAAGAGTTCGCACTCTCCCAAGCGCATCGTGTAGTGAGTGAGATTATGGGATATTATCTGCAAAGAGAGAACAAGCATCGCTTTTGCGACAAATCCCTTACGACAGCAGACAGGCCAGGGCTCATGGCCGAGGTGTTTCCTGAAGCAGCCTTTATCTGCGTGTATCGTCATGTAATGGACGTTGTATACTCTGGTATCGAGGCGAGCCCATGGGGGTTTGAGGCCTTTGGCTTTGCTCCCTACGTAATGAGAAGCCCTGCCAACTTTGTGACCGCGCTCGTGGAATACTGGTGTGACAAGACGGAACGCATGATCATGTTTGAACGATCCTTGCCGGGAAGAGTATTTCGTGTCTACTACGAGATGCTCGCAACTGAGCCAAAGGCACTCCTGTCACGGCTGTTTGACTTTCTCGGAATCGAGGATGATCCAGTGGTCACTGCTCGTGCCTTTGAAATGATACATACAAGGGGTGCTGCAGACCACAAGGTGGATTTTTCAGCTATGGTCCATCAGAACTCCATCGGCAGGGGCTCTCGCGTGCCGGTCGGAATGATCCCCCCACCCCAGCGGGAGCGTATGAACAGGCTCCTTGTCGAGCTCGGCTATCCGAGTGTGGATGAGCACTTCAATGACGGCCCATCACGACTGCGGGGAGAAGTCCCCAGCTCAGAGGATGCAGCCAGGACGAAGAGGATCGAGAAACTCCTGCACGAGGTAGTCGTCCGCCAGAGAGCAGAAGTACCAGAGGATGCGGATGACAGCACCTACCGCATAATCGTGGAGGAAAGAGACACGACGAGAAGCTATATCGTAGATCCCGCTAAGGCACGTATCAATCGTGTCGGGGACACCAGGGAGACGATCGTGATGCGCGATGGTGTACTTGAACGCCTGGCCTCTGGTGAATTGCACCCGGCTACAGCATTGGGAAGAGGAGACCTCACAATATCTGCGGCAGATGGGAAGAGAGTCCCCGACGGTATCCGCCTCACGAGTTTCTTGAGGTCATTTGTACTGGACGGGAAGGATTGAACTGGCGGGACCCCCTGAAGTGGCCTTGCCGACGACTTCCACGGGTCCAGAGAGCTCCAGATAGGCCCTGTCCGTTTCTGGCACGTGAATCACGAGTAAGTCGGTCCCCCGAGCCGGAGCTCCAATGAAATAGCCGTAGCACACTCATAGAGGTTGGATCACAAATCGGGGTCTTCCACCGGTTGCCGGTAGAGGTCGTGATCGAAGGGCTTGCTCAGTTGAACGACGCCGGGCGATCCGTGATCTTGTCGGGCACGGTTGGCAGCGCGGCAAGCGATTCCGCTGATATGCCTTTTACGCGCTTGGTATTCTTCCAAGTCACGGCTTAGAAGCGTACGGGATGGCCCGCAACCTGCGGGTCGAGCCGGTTGCTGACGCGGATGTGGATAGGCGCGATCGTGGGCGCATGGCGGGGGCGCAGAGACCTACGACGCTCGGATCGGACCAGGCCGTACCCGCACAGGGCGGCATCTCGCTGAGCCCTGAGCCTCAGAGCTGCAGCAGGAACTTGAGCGCGCGGGTGATGCTGAAGAGCGCCTCGTCGTTTGCCGCACCAAGACGGGTGACGAGGCGGCTGTCCGACACCGATTTGACGTCCTCGCACTTGGCGTAGCTGACCTCGCCGAGCCCGCAGCCCTCCGGGTCGAGCTCGATATGAGAGGGAAGGTTTCGTCGTCTGGTCGTAGTGGGCACGACGATCACGACACCGGCTCGGCTCTCGTTCAGTGGATCAGCAGACACGACGACCGCGGGTCGTAGCCCGGCTTGTTCCCTGCCGACAGGTTCACCGAAGTCTACGAGCCAGATCTCGCCCCGGTGTGCGCTCACGCGGAACGGTCAGCCAGCGAGCTGCCCTCTACCGCTCGCTCGGCCTCGATCTCCTCCCAGGCACCGGGATCCCGACGAAGCTCTTTATAGCGAGCCGCGAGTCGATCGAAAAAGACCTGACGTTCCAGAGCGTAGGCGGCATCGTCCAACAACTCCGTCATCGGCCGACCAGTTGCCTTCGCCAGATCGGCTAGACGATTCCTTGTCTGCTCGCTGACTCTGATTGTCGTACTCACATCGACAAGTCTACCACAATGTAGATCGAATCGCCTACTTGTGAGTTGCAGCCAGCGGGCATCGAGCTTGAGCTCATGCGCTGTACGCGCCTGGTATCAGTAGAGGGCGCGCCCGCAAGAATCCCTGGTCAACACTGTATGCCCAGTACGCGATCGACGTGCTCCCCGGCCACCCTGACCAGGACGTATGCGCTGACCTATCCCAACAGATCCTTGGGTCAGGAGTCCTGGATTCCGAGCTTCGATGGGCCACGGATCATGCGGCACCTACCCCATATGCCCCTTGCACGATGTCCAGGAGCTAGTGTTTCCAGCCTCTCCCACGAAGCATCGGAGCGCCCACGGCATAGAGCAGATTGCGATGGTCGTGCATCGCCATCCGGTCCTGAGCGGACTTGCGCATGGCGTTCTGGATGAACGCAATCATGGGGTTACTGGGAACGGTGTCGAAGACAGACACCCGCTCGACCCCGTTCTGCCTGAGCTGTTGTCGCCAGCGCGGGGAGTAGGGCCGCAAGAGGTGAAGCGACGGTCCGGCCGCTGTCCAGCGGAGGATGTAGTCCTCGATGTCGCTATAGCCTTCGTCGGTCATTTCCACCTATCGTAAGCTCTCAGCGTCGTAAGACGGAGGAACCCCCAAACTGGCAGTGCTCAATGCTTATAACAGCGTACCTTCATCCTGCCGCTACCTCGGTGAGTGAGATCGACTCCAGATCCTCGCCGGTCTTGCCATGACCTCACCGGGGTCTCCCGACCGGAGTCCTATGCATGTGGGGAACGTGACTTCTCTGACGACTGAAGCCGCCAGCTTCTTTTCACGTAGCCTGGTCGGCTGCGAGAAGGGCCAGTCCAGCCTGGAGGATGTTGCGGGCGGCGTGTTCGTCGGCGTGAGCCTCGTGCTCACAGCGGACGCATCTGAACACCGCCTGGCTGACGCGGTTCGCCCTGGCTGCGTGCCCGCAGGCTTCGCAGCGGTCGGAGGTGTGCCGGGGGTCCACGCTGATCATCTGCCGCCCAGCTTCTTCCGCTTTGGCTGCAAGGATCGAGCGGAACTGTGCCCAGCCCGCGTCGGAGATGCTTCCGTTCAGCCCGGTCTTGGCTGCGGCCCCATTGGCCAGGTAGGACCCGGGGACCTCGGGGTCAGGGACCGGCCGCGCCCGCCGGATCGGGAAACTGGACGGACCGGGGGCTTCTTCAGCTCGGGAGAGCATTCCTGATGGCGCGCCATAGCCGGAACGGCGAGCCGCTCGGCTTCGAGGACACGGGCGTAGATAACCGTACAGGTTGCCAACCAAACGCTGCCAATGATCAACCAAGGTGTCTCACGGAAACTGTGAGACTGTGGTATTGTTGATATGATGAAAAACGTAACGGTTTCAGTGCCAGATGACATTTACCGTAACGCTAGGATCCGCGCAGCCGAGAGCGGCAGGTCGCTGAGTGCTCTCGTTGCTGACTACTTGCGGTCGCTCTCGGGGGGAGAGCGAGTTCTTGCGCCTGGAGGCCCAGCAGCGGCAGGTTCAAGGCGAGATCGGTAACTTCAGAGCGCGCGATCGCCTCGACCGCGATGAGATCCACGACCGTGCAGTTCGTTGACACGAGCGTCCTCCTCTACGCGATCTCACGCGATCAAGAAGAGCGGGAGAAAGCCGAACGTGCCAATGCCATTCTTGCCGGCAGAGACGTAGCGCTCTCGGTCCAGGTGCTACAGGAATTCTACGTCCAGGCGACCCGTGCCAGCCGCACCGATCCACTTACCCACGAGCAGGCCACGCGACTGGTCGAGTCGTTTCTGCGCTTCCCGGTCCAGGAGATCACGAGCGCCATCATGCTTGCCGCTATATCGGCAAAGCGACGCTTCGGCATCTCTTGCTGGGATGCCGCGATCATAGAGGCCGCTCGCGCTCTTGGTTGCAATGTCGTGCTCTCGGAGGACCTTTCTGATGGTGGAGACTACGGGGGAGTAGAGGTCGAAAACCCCTTCCGCACCGGCTGAAGACTAGAACTCGCCTGCGTTGGCGCATCGGCGCAAGGGGACCCAGGTCAAACGCGATAGCGGCCGAACGATTGCACAGATACCGAGGTGGACCCCATCCTTTGGGCAATCTGGCCGCCACGTTAAGCTACGGGCTGGGTGTCGGCGACGGCCACCCGCGCGGCGGTCGTTAGCATATGCACGTATGCCATTTGACTAGGATATTTGGTGGTGGGCCGCCCGGGGCTCGAACCCGGCACCTTGGGATTAAAAGTCCCCTGCTCTACCCGATGAGCTAGCGGCCCACGAGGGAAGCTAGCAGGTCGGTGCGGGGAACCTGCTGGCAGTCAACTTCCATCCTGAGCTGATCCGATGCCAGCATGCAGCCCATCCAGCATTCTCTCAGGAATGTCCCTAGCTGGCACTGATGTCCGGACTAGGGTAGCGATGTGGCTACGGCACCATCTCTCGTCCATGCTTCACTGGCCGACGTCACCGCCCGGACTGTTCGGATACCAGACTCTGTTGACGCGCACTGGTACTGGGATGTGAACCGGTTCGCCGTTCACACTGCCTGGGCCCACGGCTTCATGGCATTCTACGCACATTTCGGAGGCGTTGGGCTGCTTGCGCTGGTCCTGCTGTGGGCATGGTGGGCAGCGCGCTCGCGCCCTGAGCCAGCTCGCGCAGTCGGAACCATACTGTGGGCAGCAGGAGGCACTGTCGTAGCGTGGCTGATCGCTCACTTCATCATGAAGCCCCTCATTGCCAGGCCGCGTCCTTACTTCGCGATGCCCAAGGCCGAGGTGTTGTTGCACCGGACCACGGGCTACAGCTTCCCGAGTGGTCACGCCACGGTCGCTGGCGCGGTGATCCTGGGGCTGTGGCTTGCACGAGATCGCGTCAGGGCGATCATCGCTACAGTGCTTGGTCTCTTCCTGGCCTTTGCCCGTGTCTATGCTGGCATGCACTATCCCGGCGACGTGGCCGGTGGGCTCGTTGTAGGAGCCATTGTCATGGTGCTCCTCTGGAAGCCCGCGGTGGCGGCGCTGAGTCGCTTCGACGGGCTGCTCCTCGAGACGCCACTTGCGCCCTTGGTCGCTGTCACTTCCTGGCGCAGAGCGCACCCTGTTCCGTCTCCGGCTGGCAGCTCTGCATCCGCTACAGCAGCCGGAGGCACCGTTGCGAGTGGTGGGAGCTCTGGAGACCCGCTCAGCTCCGGGCCAGAGCGATCGCAAGCGGGTGCCCCCCCACCGTGATCGGCTTCAGGGCCAGCCTGCGCACCAGGTTTACTGGGGTGACGAAGCCTGCCTGATCTGCAACGTAGGCAGTGTCGCCGCTCTTAGTAACAGCCAGGCCCTCTGCGATCTGGCCTACGTCGATCGGGGGTTCAGCATGGAGGCCCGGCAGGCTGATGGGCCACAGGGAGGATCCGGCAGCTACGTAGGAGACCCACCTGCTTCCAGCTGCGCGGCTGGTACGGCCTGTGGCATTGCCTGCGTCATGGCTTGGCGAGCTCGATCGGGATGCCCGGGCCGCAGCGCTTATCACGACCGAGCGGGGACCCCCTACGATGGCGATCGGTGGAAGGGCGCGATTAGTTGCCAGGTCCACCGGCGTCACCTCGTTCGAGCCGAAGTCCGCCACGAGAGCCAGCGTTCCCGATGGCGCCACTGCCACCGCATCGGGTTCCGATCCGACTCTTACCGGCGCCTCTGCAGTGAAGTGCACGATCCCCCCCGATGCTTTATG
>DAHXND010000232.1 GCA_027366675.1 Acidimicrobiales bacterium | reverse complement strand
CGCAGCTTCTACCGCCGCTACGAGGGAGCGGACCTGGACGTACTGCGCGACGACGCTTGGGACTGCCATGCTGAGCTGCTCTCGACCCGCCTTTTCCCTGAAGCAGTCCGTCGAGTGCGCCATCACAGGCAGCTCGGCCATCGCACGCTACTCGTCACTGGTGCCCTGGACCTACTGGTAGCTCCCCTGCGCCCGCTCTTCGACGACATCGTGTCTGCGGAGCTAGCGTCGGACTCACGTGGCATGGCCCTCGGCGAGCTATCGAGCCTCCCTGCAACCGGGGAGTCCCGAACGCTCGTGGTCGCCAAATATGTAGAGGAAGCTGGACTCTCGATGGCTGAAACGGTTGCCTACGCCGACTCATCCAGCGACCTATCGCTCCTGGAGGCCGTCGGGTATCCCGTCGCCGTGAACCCCGACGCGCGCCTGGCGACCATTGCCAGAACGCGAGGTTGGCTGGTCGAGCACTGGCGCCGCCCGCCCGGCGCCGCCCGCCACACTCTGCCCATCGGACGTCCTGAGCCGGCATGGGTAGCACGCACCGTCGTAGCTCAGCGAAGGGGCAGCACACCACAAGAGCGCGATAGCTACACCTTGGCTCGGAGCGCTGGAGACACTGAGCGATGAGGGCCCTCTCCTTCGGCTACGAGCCTGCTCGCTACGCGATGTCCCGCCTGGCCAGCATTGTCGCTCCGGGCGAAGCTGCCCGCTTCGGGCCATTACGCCTCCTCGACGTGGAAGAGCCAGTTCTCCCTGGAGCACGGTGGCACAGGGTCCGTCCCATGCTGTCTGGGATCTGCGGCTCCGATCTTGCCCTCCTCGAAGGTAACGGCTCACGCTGGTTCGAGCCCCTGATGAGCTTCCCCTTCATTCCCGGCCACGAGATCGTTGGCGTGATAAGTGGCGGAGAGCGCGACGGAGAGCGGGTGGTAGTGGAGCCGGTTCTCCACTGCGCGATCCGTGGCATCTCCCCCCCTTGCTCCCCATGCCAACATGGAGATACGGGAAACTGCGAGATGGTCGCATTTGGCGACATCGAGCCAGGCCTTCAGACGGGATACTGCGCTGCCACCGGAGGCGGCTGGTGTAGCGAGCTCGTTGCACATGAGCTCCAGCTTCACCCCGTGGCGCCGGCGATAAGCGACGAGGCTGCCGTCCTCGTAGAGCCCGCCGCTTGCGCCATCCATGCCGCGATACAGGCGATCTCTGCGCTCGAAGTGCCTTCCATTGGAGCTGTCGACGGGCCCAGCGATGGCTCGACCGTGGTAGTGCTCGGAGCTGGGACTCTGGGCCTGGCCGCCATAGCTGCCCTATCGGCATTTCGCGAGGGAGCGCTGCCCCGAGCAGGTGACAGTGAGCTAAAGACCATCCTCGCAGTAGCGAAGCATCCTGGCCAGCGCAGCCTTGCAAGCTCCCTCGGAGCCGACCTCGTAGTTGAACCCTCGCAGCTGGCCCGGGCAGTGCGACGCCTGACGGGATCGCTTGGCATCGGGAAGCAGGCCGGACGCCTCAGCGGAGGGGCAGACGCAGTGCTCGACTGCGTAGGAAACGACGCTTCGGTGAGCCAGTCGATCAGCGTGACACGCCCGCGGGGAACCGTCGTGCTCGTAGGTATGCCAGGTCGGGTATCTGTCGATCTTGCCCCATTGTGGCACCGTGAGATCCGCCTGCATGGCACCTATGCCTACGGCATCGAGCGACTTCCGGAGCCCGCCGGTGGCATCACCCAGGCTGGCGAGAAGCATCCTCCTCACACATTCGAGTTCGCGCAAACGCTTGTCGCTCACGCCAAGCTCGAACGCCTGCTGAGCGCGCTCTATCCACTAGAACGCTTCGAAGACGCCATTACTCATGCTTCCAACGCTGGAAGGCGCGGGAGCGTCAAGATCGCATTCGCTCCCCAGGAGCGTGCCCGCCCCCATGAGGCTGGCACTCGAACACGGAGAGAGGTCAATTCGGCCCGATGAGTCCCCGCCCTGGCTTCGTTCTATCAGTAGACGACTCCACACCTCCGATGATGTTCTGGCATGGTGAGGGCTTCACCATGGAGAGACTTCCGGAGGGCAGCCGTGTAGTGTACCCACCGGAACCACTCGAGCCACTGGCGGATCCGAGGCAGGCGATCCTCGATGCCCTGGATAACCCACTCGGAGACTCGTCTCCGCTCGATTCTCTGCTGTTCCCGGGCATGAAGCTTACCATCGCGTTCGATGACATCTCACTTCCCCTGCCCCCGATGAGGGCTCCCGACATCCGCCAGCTGGTTATCGAGGCAGTCCTCGACAAGGCAGCCTCGAAGGGCGTAGACGACGTCGTCCTGATCGCCGCGCTTGCCCTCCATCGACGAATGACAGACCCCGAGCTGCGGCACGCACTCGGCGAGCGCGTCTTCGACGCATTCGCTCCGCACGGCCTCCTTCTGCAGCACGACGCTGAAGACCCGCAGGGCCTCGTGCATCTTGGCATCACGGAAGCCGGCGAAGAAGTAGAGATAAATCGGCGTGCGGCCGAGAGCGACCTGCTTGTCTATGTCAACATCAACCTCGTCTCCATGGACGGCGGACACAAGAGCGTTGCCACCGGGCTCGCCAGCTACCGGAGCCTCCGCTACCATCACAATCCCGAGACCATGAGGCACAGCAAGTCGTTCATGGATCAGCATCACTCCGAGCTGCACTCCGCGAACTGGAGGATGGGCAGGCTCATAGCGAACAGCGGCCTGAAGATCTTCCAGATCGAGACCACCCTGAACACAGCCACGTTCCCCGATCCCTTCCGCTTCCTGCAGCGAAGGGAATGGGAGTGGACCCTGGCAGATAGAGCTACATACCTGACGACAGCGAAGGCGCTGGAGCGCCTGCCAGCCACAGCGAAGCGCCGTATCTTTCACAGCATACAGGCACCTCATAGGATGACATCAGTCCAGGCTGGGGAGGTCGAGGCGGTTCATGCCCTGACCACGGAGAACGTATACCGCCAGCAGCTAGTCGAGGTGAGCGGGCAAACCGATATACTAACTATGGGCTTGCCCTATATATCACCCTACAATGTGAACTCGATATTGAATCCAGTCCTAGTGGCATGCCTCGGACTCGGGTATTTCTTTAATCTCTACAGGAACAAGCCTCTCGTGCGCGAAGGTGGCGTCCTCATACTGCACCATCCCACCCCCTGGGAGTTCAACACTCTCCATCACCCGAGCTACATAGACTTCTTCGAGGAGGTCATGGCCGAGACAACCGACCCAGTAGTCATGGCGAAGAAGTACGAGGAACGCTACGCCACCGATCCCTGGTACATACACTGCTACAGGACCAGCTACGCCTACCACGGGGTGCATCCCTTCTACATGTGGTATTGGTGCGCCCACGCGCTGGAGCATCTCGGCGCCACTAT
>DAHXND010000067.1 GCA_027366675.1 Acidimicrobiales bacterium | reverse complement strand
GTGCCGACCGCCGATCTGTCCAGCGCGTTCGATGGGACGTCATGGGCGCTCCTGGTTGGCTCGATTCCACGCAAGGCTGGCATGGAGAGGAACGACCTGCTGGGCGTGAACGGAGGTATCTTCAAGCCCCAGGGCGAGGCGATCGCTGCACACGCAGCGTCTGACATCCGGGTCTTCGTCGTCGGCAATCCCTGCAATACGAACTGCGCTATAGCGCGTGCCAGTGCCCCGGATGTGCCTGACGATCGGTGGTTCGCCATGACGAGACTGGATCAGAACCGGGCTCAGAGCTTTCTGGCCAAGCGGGCGGGCAGGCCCGTATCGGAGGTCACGAACATGGCGATATGGGGGAACCATTCGTCTACGCAGTTCCCGGATTTCGCTCATGCCAGGATCGGCGGCCGCCCGGTCCCGGAAGTCATACAGGACGAGAGCTGGCTGGAGGGAGACTTCATCAGGACTGTCCAGCAGCGGGGAGCGAAGGTGATCGAAGCCCGCGGTGCCTCGTCAGCTGCCTCCGCCGCCAATGCCGTGGTCGACTCGATCGTGAGCATCCGGACGGCCACTCGACCGGGCGACTGGGTATCGCTCTCCATGGTGAGCCATGGTGAGTACGGCGTCCCGGAAGGTCTGGTATTCGGTTTCCCGGTACGATCTAACGGCGAAGGAACCTGCTCGATTGTCGAGGGCATCGAGCACGGGAAGTTCGCCAGGGAGCGGATAAACCTCACTATCGACGAGCTCGTCGGCGAGCACGAAGCAGTAAGGCACCTGGGTCTGGTCTCACGCTGAGTCGAGCGGGGCGGTGGTCAGGGCGAGACCACGGGATGAATAGCTGCCTCTCGGCCCGCCGCGGGCCCCCTGCCAGCTTTCGCTGCCCCAAGGAGTGCGCCCAGCAGGCTCCCAGGTGGGCTGGACAGCAGGCTCCCAGGTGGGCTGGACAGCAGGTTCCCAGGTGGGCTGGACAGCAGGTTCCCAGGTGGGCTGGACAGCAGGTTCCCAGGTGGGCTGGACAGCGCCACCGACTATTCAGACGGTTTCCGGGCTCGCCAAGATGTCGAGCATCGGGGTAACCTGGATTCCCTGGCGCTCAAGAAAGCTCAACTTGCGATGTAGCGCTTCTTGCCATGCGTTGAACTCGGTTTCGAACTGATCACGATCGCCATCCTCGTAGGCATGCTCCAGCTCGTCGAAGGCCTCGTCCTCGGCGTCGAGCAGGTCTCGGTACTGGCGCATGGTCTGGTCGTCCATCAGCCCAGCATGGTCCATAATTGCCTCCTAGCAGTGTAGTCACTGGTGGATGGTAGATCTTCTAACGATGTGGCGTCGCTACGGCAGGAGTGAGTCCCGAGGAGGTTGCATCCGGACCTGAGCGGTGCAAGGGCAGCGGTCACGGCTGCGTACGTGTCCCTCCCTGGTCACTGTTCATCCTGAGCTGCTTTCCGCCAGGAGAATCCCACAGCAGGTGCCACGCAGCGCCACATGGCTCATGGTAGCCGAAAGGCACCGCACGTAGAGCTCTAGCGGCTCAGCCCCTCCGCAGGGGATGCTCAGGCGGTACCTCTACCAGGTGTATGCGAACCCCGTCAGGGTCGGTGACCCACATCTCGTAGAGGCCCCAGGGCTCGCGTCTCGGTGCCCGGGCTATCAGGACGCCACGCGCCGTCAGCTCTCGCTCCGTGGCGGCTAGATCCCGGACCTGCAGCCACAGGGCAAAGCTCTGTCCGGCAGGCTCCCTCGACCGGCCTGAGACTTCCAGGAAGCCTCCACCCAGGAAGAACACGATCCCACGGTCGGCGCCGTCGCCGAACTCCCGGTATACGGCCAGGCCGAGACCTTCGCGGTAGAACGCCACTGTGCGATCGAGATCGAGTGGACGTAGCAGGACGCGCGAGGATAGGACCTCGAGAGCACCTTCTGGCGATGCTGAGTCTTTCGCCCCGCCAGGAGGCTGCCTGAGCCCAGGCCCAGGGCCCGACAGCGGATCCCGGCTCACGACCGGCGGCTGACCCCGGCTCACGACCGGCGGCTCGTCGTTGCGCACGCCCGACAGCGGATCCTGACTCACGACCGGCGGCTGACCCTGGTTCACGACCGGCGGCTGATCTTGCGCCCCACCCATCCGAGCGGGTCGTAAGATCGATCGACCACGCGCTCCTTGAGCGGGATGATCGCGTTGTCTGTGATCTTTATGTGCTCCGGGCAGACCTCCGTGCAGCACTTGGTTATGTTGCAGTACCCGATGCCCATCTGCTCCCGCAGCAGCGACCGCCGATCATCGGTGTCGAGCGGGTGCATCTCGAGGCTTGCATAGCGCACGAGCAGGCGCGGTCCGGCATAGCTGGGCTTGTTCTCCTCGTGATCACGGATGACGTGGCAAACATCCTGGCAAAGGAAGCACTCGATGCATCTGTGGAACTCCTGGACACGATCGACGTCGCGCTGGGCCATCCTGTGAGTGCCGTCAGCCTCACGTGGACGGGGCTTGAAGGGCGGTACTCGCCTTGCCATCTCGTAGTTGAAAGCCACGTCGGTGACGAGGTCGCGGATGATCGGGAAGGTGCGCATGGGTGCGACTGTCACTGGCTCGTCAGCCGGTAGGTGCGCCATCTGGGTCATGCACATGAGTCGCGGTCGCCCGTTGATCTCGGCACTGCAGGATCCACACTTGCCTGCTTTGCAGTTCCAACGGACGGCAAGGTCATTGGCCTGTGTCGCCTGGATCCTGTGCACGACGTCGAGGACCACTTCTCCTGGCTGCGATGGCAGCCTGTACTCTCGGAACTCTCCTCCGACAGAGTCGCCCCGCCAGATCCTCATGACGACATCGCTGCTGGTGGTGGAGGATCCACCTGTGGATGCCCCCGGGCTGCCAGATGCCCCCGGGCTGCCAGATGCCCCCGGGCTGCCAGATGCCCCCGGGCTGCCAGATGCCCCCGGGCTGCCAGATGCCCCCGGGCTGCCAGATGCCCCCGGGCTGGCAGATGCCGTTGCCTGAGACAACGGGCTGGTCCCGATAGCCGTGGACGGCTGCTCCTGTGCTTGCTCTGGATTATCGGCGGTAGTCATCGGTTCTCCTCCTTGGATCCGCTCTCGCCAGCCGTGGAGCCAGGGTTCCCGCCAGCCGTGGAGCCAGGGTTCCCGCCAGCCGTGGAGCCAGGGTTCCCGCCAGCCGTGGAGCCAGGGTTCTCGCCAGCCGTGGCGCCAGGGTTCTCGCCAGCCGTGGCGCCAGGGTTCCCGCCAGCCGTGGCGCTGCCGGTTCCCGATCCGGTCGCCGTACTCGACCCTGCGGGCGGGTCGTCAGCGAGAAGGGCAGCCAGCTCCGGAGGTGGCTGCAGGTGTGGCTCGGCGCGCACGATGACCGTGTCGCCGTCCAGGCTCGTTACGTGGTTCACTTTCGCGAATTCAGGGTCGGTCTTCGGAAAATCATCCCGGGTGTGCCCGCCGCGACTCTCACGCCGTACTAGCGCCGAGCGCGTCACGCACTCGGCCACGCTCAGCAGAGATGGGAGATCCATCGCCAGGTGCCATCCAGGGTTGTACTTCCTGCCGCCGGTCACCTTTACATGCTTGGCATGCTCCCGTAATTTCCCGAGACGCTCCAGTGCTTCCTCGAGCTCGTGCCCGGTTCGGATGATTCCCACGAGTGACTGCATGGTCTCCCGAAGCTCCTGGTGGAGCTCGTAGGGTCCCTCGCCCTGGTCTCGTTCCAGTGGCTCGAGGGCAGCGGCTACGGCAGCGTCGATCTGACCACGCTCGATCTCTGGGGTGCCAGTGCGCCCCTTCGCATACTCGGCAGCAGCAAGGCCCGCGCGCCGCCCGAAGACGACGAGGTCGCTCAGGGAGTTCCCGCCCAGGCGGTTTGCGCCATGCAGTCCCGCTGCGGCTTCACCTGACGAGAACAGCGCAGGAATGGTGCAGGCTGCGGTGTCTGCATCCACCTTTATCCCACCCATCGCGTAGTGAGATGTTGGCCCTACCTCCATGGGCTCTTTCGTTATGTCGACCCCAGCCAGCTCCATGAACTGGCTGTACATGGATGGAAGGCGGCGCTTTATGTACTCGGGCGATCGTCTCGATGCTATGTCCAGGTACACGCCACCGTGAGGGCTGCCCCTGCCCGCCTTTACCTCCGAGTTGATAGCCCGCGCGACTTCGTCGCGAGGCAAGAGGTCTGGTGTGCGCCTGGCGTTCACCTTGTCTGTGTACCAGCGATCCGCCTCTTCCTCGGTGTCCGCCGTCTCGGCTCGGAACATCTCCGGCACGTAGTCGAACATGAAGCGCCGGCCCTCTGAGTTCTTCAGCGTTCCCCCGTCGCCCCTGACACCCTCGGTCACGAGTAGACCTCTGACAGAGACCGGCCAGACCATTCCTGTCGGGTGGAACTGGAAGAACTCCATGTCCATGAGGTCGGCCCCGGCCCGTAGCGCGAGCGACTGCCCATCAGCGGTTGACTCCCAGGAGTTGGTCGTGAACTGGAAAGCCCTCCCGATCCCGCCTGTAGCGAGCACTATCGCCTTGGCACGGAACACGATGAACTCGCCGGATGCTCTCCAGTACCCAAGCGCCCCTGTGAGCTGGCCATTCGCGTCCTTCAACAAGGTGCGGATGCTGCATTCCATGAACACAGGTATCTGCTCCGCCGTGGCCTTTTCTTGCAGGGTCCTGATCATCTCCAGGCCCGTGTGGTCTCCTACGTGAGCGAGCCGAGCGTAGCGGTGACCTCCGAAGTCGCGCTGCAGTATGCGTCCGTCAGGTGTCCGGTCGAAAACGGCGCCCCACTCCTCCAGCTCCTGGACGCGGTCAGGGGACTCCTTGGCGTGCAGCTCGGCCATGCGCCAGTTGTTCAGGAACTTGCCGCCTCGCATGGTGTCCCGGAAGTGCACCTTCCAGTTGTCCTGCGGATAGACATTGCCCATGGCGGCCGCTATCCCTCCCTCGGCCATGACGGTGTGGGCCTTGCCAAGGAGGGACTTGCAGACTATGGCTGTTCGCGCCCCCTGGATATGTGCCTCGATAGCAGCCCGCAGCCCGGAGCCACCCGCGCCTATGACCAGCACGTCGTAGTCGTGGAGGGGAAGCTCCCCAGCTGCAGTGGTGATGCTCGCCGTAGCCTGGGGAGCGCCAGGTGGGCTGGACATGGATCCCGCCGACGACCCGGCCATCAGAAGAACCTCGGGTCGCGTATGGCGCCGCTTGCCACCAGCCTGACGTACAAGTCGGTGAACGCGACCCAGAACAGGCTCAGCCAGGCGAAAAGCTGGTGATTCGGGTTCAGCTTGGATACGGTGCGCCATGCTCGATATCGGATCGGGTGCTTGGAGAACTGGTCCACCTGCCCACCGCACAGATGGCGACACGCGTGACACGAGAAGGTGTAGAGACCGAGCAGCACGAAGTCAAGAGTGAGTATCAGGCTCCCCAGCCCCATTCCCCAGCCGTTCGGGAAGTCGAAGGCATGTACCGCATCGATCCCGAGGAACACGACGAAGATGACGCCGAAGTAGAAGAACCAGCGGTGGATGTTCTGCCAGATGAGGGGGAAGCGAGTCTCGCCGGTGTACCTGGATCTCGCGTCGCTCACTCCGCAGGCAGGGGGAGCCCACCAGAACGAGCGGTAATAGGCCTTCCTGTAGTAATAGCAGGTAAGCCGGAAGCCGAGCGGGAACACCAGTACGATGATCGCCGGGGAGATTCTCCACCACGTACCGATGATCGGTAGCTGTTGATAGACGCAGTTTGATGCCACACATGGCGAGTAGAAAGGCGATAGATAAGGCGCATGGTAGTAGTCGCTGTTCACGAAGGCCGCCCAGGCGCTGTAGGCGACGAATGTGCTCAGTCCCGCCACTGTGGCCACCGGGGCGAGCCACCAGCGGTCTTTCCTGAGCGTTCGCACCTTCGGTCCACCTCTGGTCCCCCCGATCGTGACCGGGGTTACCTGCGTTTCCTCGATGGTGCTCATTCCCTGCTTCCTCTGGTGCTGTAGGCGATTCCCACGCTATGGGCCCTCCTTTCCCGAGGCCCAATCCTGCCACCGGGTTCCAGCCGGCGCCAGACAAAGCGCGATCCTTGGCGCATCGGCGGAGGTACGGCCGGGCCTTTGCCGGGCGATTCCTGGCCTAGGCTCGGATCATGCAGGAAATGATCGATGATGATGGAGGCGAGAGCTGGAGCTCGCGGCCGGTGCCACCGTCGCTTACCACGCTCCGCGACTTACGTGCCTCGGGCTGGACCTCCCTGCCCGTAGCCGAGGAGTTGCGCCGCAACGTCGTCCGAAGGCTTTCATCTGGCCAGCAGGTAGTGGACGGTCTCGTCGGCTATGAGGACACGGTCCTACCGGCGCTGGCGAATGCCTTGTTGGCAGGACACGACGTTATCCTCCTGGGAGAGAGGGGCCAGGCCAAGACGAGGATACTTCGCTCGCTTGTAGGGCTCTTGGATGAGTGGATCCCTGTTATCGACGGTTCGGAGATAAACGATGATCCCTATCGCCCGGTGTCACGTTACGCGAGGGATCTGGTTGCCGCGAGCGGTGAGGACACTCCGATAGCCTGGGTGCACCGGGATGACCGCTACGCGGAGAAGCTCGCGACGCCTGATACAGCGATTGCCGATCTGATAGGCGAGGTAGATCCCATCCGCGTGGCGGAGGGCCGGTACCTGTCAGATGAGCTGACCTTGCACTACGGGCTCGTACCCAGGGTGAACAGGGGGATCTTCGCGATAAACGAGCTTCCTGATCTGGCCGAGAGGATCCAGGTGGGTCTGCTGAACTTGCTCGAAGAGAGGGATATCCAGATCCGCGGGCACCGGATCCGGCTGCCGATAGATGTCTTGCTGGTGGCCTCCGCGAACCCGGAGGACTACACGAACCGCGGGCGGATCATTACCCCATTGAAAGATCGCTTCGGGACACAAGTTCGCACGCACTATCCCCTCACCGTCGCAGACGAGATCATGATCACCAGGCAAGAAGCGATGTTTCCCGCGGTGGAAGGGGTTTCGCTCCTGGTGCCTGATTTCATGGAGGAGATCGTCGTGCGCATCACGCAGCTGGCACGCCGGAGCCAGCATGTGAACCAGAGCTCCGGCGTATCGGTCCGTGCCAGCATTGCGGGGATAGAGACCGTGGCGGCTAACGCCATGAGGC
>DAHXND010000057.1 GCA_027366675.1 Acidimicrobiales bacterium | reverse complement strand
GCGAAGAAACTGGCCCGCTCCGGATCGACCGGTAAAGCTTCCATCTTCAACGACGACGGAACCCCGGGACAACACCATCTTGACCTGGCCGGTGACTGTAAAACCCTCGTAAGCTGAATAGTCCACATTCATGTGGTGCTCCCCGGCTGTTATCGTCCGCGTAATTGACGGATCGTAGAGGACAACGTCTGCATCTGCGCCCGGCGCCAAGATGCCCTTTTTCGGAAACAGGCCGAACATTCGCGCTGGCGCGGTCGATGTGACATCGACCCATCGCGCGAGTGAGATGTCCCCGCGGTTGACGCCCTGGTAGATCAGATCCATACGATCCTCGACGCCAGGCAGGCCGTTCGGGATCTTGGAGAAATCACCTGAACCAAGCTCCTTCTGCTCCTTGAAGCAGAACGGGCAGTGGTCGGTGGACACGATGCTGAGGTCGTCTGTACGCAAGCCGCGCCATAGCTCCCGTTGGTAGCTCTCCGGCCGCAGTGGCGGTGAACATACGAACTTCGCGCCCTCGAATCCAAGACGAGCCATCTCATCCTCCGAGAGGAAGAGGTACTGAGGGCATGTTTCAGCAAATACGTTCTGCCCGCGGTCACGTGCAGTGACGACTTCACCAAGGGCCTCCGTCGCTGAGAGATGGACGATGTACAGAGGCGCGCCGGCCACGCGCGCGAGCTGTATCGCCCGGTGCGTCGCCTCTCCTTCGAGAATTGGCGGCCGCGTAGCCCCGTGATAGCGCGGGTCCCCTTCACCTCGCGCCAGTGCCTGAGCGATAAGCACATCGATGGCGATCCCGTTCTCGGCATGCATCATGATCATGGCGCCGTTGCTCGCCGCCTGCTGCATGGCTCTGAGGATCTCCCCGTCGGTCGAGTAGAAGACGCCAGGGTAAGCCATGAAGAGCTTGAAGCTGCTGACGCCATCGCTCACCAGTGCATCCATTTCCTTCAACGAGCTGTCTGTTACGTCAGACATGATCATATGAAAGCCGTAGTCAATGGAGCAGTTGCCCTGGGCCTTGGCGGACCACCTCTCGAACCCCTCTCGCAAGGTCGAGCCCTTGCTTTGGATGGCGAAATCAATGATTGCGGTTGTACCACCGAACGCAGCCGCACGGGTACCTGTTTCAAACGTGTCTGCCGATTGGGTGCCGCCGAAGGGCATTTCCATGTGGGTGTGCCCATCGATTCCACCAGGAATCACGAAGAGCCCTGTCGCGTCGATGACACGATCGGCACTCTCCCCCCAGGAAACGGAAGGTAAGGAGCCGGAGGACGCGACCGCGACAATGGTTTCGTCACGGATCAGGACATCAGCAGGGATGGGACCGGTGGAGTTCACCACCGTGCCTCCACTGATCAGCGTCTTCATGGAGCTCTCTGCCTCCTATCTCCTGTTGAATCTGTAGCGGACCTACTGTTACGGTGCTGTGAGACTGCCGTAGCTCTCTGGTCTCCGATCCCGGTAAAATGCCCACGTTTGCCGGACCGTGTCCAGAACACTCATGTCAAGATCTCGGACAATGACCTCCTCTTCGGAATCCGACGCTGCATCGCCAACCAGCTTGCCTCGGGGATCGACGAAATAGGATGAGCCATAGAAGTCGTTGTCGCCCAGGTCCTCGGTCCCGACACGGTTTATGGCGCCGACAAAGTACTCGTTGGCTACTGCTGCTGCTGGTTGCTCGAGATTCCACAGGTATGCCGACAGCCCTCGGCTCGTTGCGGAGGGATTGAATACGATGCGTGCACCAGCCAGCCCCAGCGCTCTCCAGCCCTCTGGGAAATGGCGGTCATAGCATATGTAGATACCGATCGGTCCAACTGCTGTATGGAATACCGGATAGCCCAGGTTGCCGGGACGGAAGTAGAACTTCTCCCAGAATCCGGCAACCTGAGGAATATGATGCTTGCGATACTTGCCGAGATAGGTGCCATCAGCATCGATGACAAATGCGGTGTTGTAGAGGAGCCCAGGCTGCTCGATCTCGTATACCGGCACTACGAGGACCATGCCGGTCTCGCGCGCCAGATCGCTCATCCGCGTAGTGGTTGGCCCCGGGACCGGCTCAGTATACGAGTAGTACTCGGAATCTTGAACCTGGCAGAAATATGGTCCATAGAAAAGCTCCTGAAAGCACAGGACCTGTGCCCCCTGCGATGCTGCTTCGCGAGCGAGTGCGATATTGGAATCGATCATTGACTGTTTGTCTCCGGTCCACTTCGACTGGACCAGGGCAGCTCGTACGACGTCTGGCACCCTTACTGCCTCCTCTCTCTGCGAATTGGTTCCAACTGTCGATGCCATGGTTGCGGTTACGTTCGTCTACAGGTCCTCATGGGTTGCTCACGGCTCCATTCCCGATTTGTCACTGGCGGCAGCGTTGGGGAAGGCCAGGGACGAGTGGTGCTCCGCGACGTTTCTCCATCTACTGGTGACGGCCTTCCCCCGGGTGTAGAACTTCACACCGTCCGGTCCGTAGATGTCGAGGTCGCCGAATATCGAGTTGTTCCACCCGCCAAAGGAATAGTAGGAGACCGGCACCGGGATGGCGACGTTGATGCCGACCATGCCGGCCTCTACTTCAGTTTCGAAGCGCTGTGCCGCTTCACCATTGGCAGTGAAAATCGCAGCCCCGTTGCCATACCCGTTGCGCTCGATCAATGCCAGGGCCTCGTCCAGCGTCTCGACTCGGACCAGAGAGAGCACAGGGCCGAAGATCTCCTCTGCGTAGACCCGCATGCCGGGCGAGACACGGTCGAGGAGGCACGGCCCGAGCCAGTAGCCCCCGGCATCCCCTCGAATGTCGTGATCGCGCCCGTCGATCGCGATTGTCGCACCTTCAGACTCACCAATCGCGAGGTAGGCTGCCACGCGATCGCGGTGCTCAGCGGTTATCAGTGGCCCCATCTCCGACGAGGGGTCGGTGCCTGGCCCTACTGTGAGCCGGGACACCCGCTCTTGGATGTGCTCGACAAGGGCGTCGCCACAACCTCCCACGGCTACCAGCACGGCCGCTGCCATGCAACGCTCACCTGCTGAGCCGAACCCTGCGCTCACCGCAGCTTCGGCAGCGTCCCTCAGGTCGGCATCGGGAAGGACCACCATGTGGTTCTTCGCTCCCCCGAGGGCCTGGACCCGCTTGCCCTCGCGCGCTGCAGTCTCGTAGATGTGGCGGGCGACAGGCGTGGAGCCCACGAAGCTCACCGCCGAGATTCCGGGGTGAACGAGAATCCTCTCGACAGCCTCCTTGTCCCCGTTTACGACATTGAATACGCCGGGTGGGATCCCCGCCTCGGCCACCAGTTCGGCCAGGTAGGCGGACGCAGACGGGTCCTTCTCCGAGGGCTTCAGCACGAAGGTGTTCCCGCAGGCGATCGCCAGGGGGAACATCCACAGGGGGACCATCGAGGGAAAGTTGAAGGGTGTTATGCCGGCGACCACTCCCAGTGGCTGGCGCAGGGAATGCACGTTGACACCGGTGGATGCCTGCTCGGTGAACTCACCCTTCAGGAGCTGGGCGATCCCGCAGGCGAACTCGACTACTTCGAGTCCCCGTGCCACTTCCCCGGCCGCGTCGCTCTGCACCTTGCCATGCTCGCTTACAACCAGGTCGGCAAGGTCGCCGAGGTGGGCCGCCAGCAGCTCGCGCAGGGCGAACAGCATGGAGGTGCGCCGGGCCACCGAGGTAGTTCGCCACGATGTAAATGCACGGGCCGCTGCGGCAACAGCTTCGTCTACCTCTATGGCCGTGGCGAAGTCGACCTCGCCGGTCTGGACACCCGTCGCTGGATTGAACACCTTCCCGCGCCGCTTCGCGTCGCCGACCCACGGTTTACCGTCGATCCAGTGAGTGATGTGCTTCATGGATGCGCTCCCTGCTCTGACCGTCCCTGCTCTGGCCGTCCCTGCTCTGACCGTCCCTGCTCCGACCATCCATCGCCTGTGTTCTCGTCGGCGGCACGGAGCGCACCGACGAGAACCTCGACAGCGGTGGTGATCTCATCCAACGTCACACTCATGGGCGGGGCTATTCTCAGGACGTTGCTGTAAAGGCCGCCTTTGCCTATCAGCACACCTCTGCGCCGGCACGCCTCGAGAGCCACCTGGGCAGCCCGAGGATTCGGTGTCAGCGTCCCGGCCTCCACGAGCTCGACCCCGATCATCAGCCCCTTCCCGCGTATCTCCCCGACCACGCCCAGAGCTCCGGCACGCTCGTGAAGCTGGTCGAGCAGATGGCCGCCCATCTTCAGGGCGTTGTTCTGGAGATCCTGGGACAGGATGTACTCGAGATTGGCCAGCGCGCCGGCACTGGAGAGAGGATTCCCGCCGAAGGTAGAGATGGAACCGGCGTGAACCGAATCGACCAGCTCAGGTCGCCCGACCACACCTCCGATGGCGAGCCCGTTGCCCAGGCCTTTCGCGAAGGTCAAGATGTCAGGCCGGACGTCATGAGCTTGAAACCCCCAGAAGTGCTCGCCGGTCCGGCCCCAACCGGTCTGGACTTCATCGGAGATGAAAAGGATGCCGTACTCGTCAAGCACCTCTTTCATCGCGCCGAACAGCCCGTCCGGAGGAACGACGAAACCGCCAACACCTTGGATCGGCTCGGCAATCATGCAGGCCACGTCGCCCGCGGTGGTGGTCTCTATCACCTCCCGCAGGTCCCTCACGCACACCTCGATGAGCTCGCTGTCCGGCAGGTGGCCGAAGGGGCTACGAAAACGGTAGCCGCCTTGCACGTAGCTGACATTGAGCGGGCTCAGGCTCGATGCCGACCACGAGCGGTTCCCGGTGACGGCCATCGCAGTGAAGGAACGACCGTGATAGCTGTTCCGGACTGCCAGGACCTGGTTCGACGCGCGGGCCGAGCACGCGAGCATGAGCGCCGTCTCCACCGCTTCGGTCCCTGAGCTCACGAAGAACACCTTGGCGTCGGGAATGGTGGAGAGCTCGGAGATCCGTTCAGCCAACTCGACCATTGGCCTTATCAAGTACAGCGTCGAGGAATGCAACATCTTCCCTGCCTGCTCTCGGATCGCGTCCACCACCTCGGGCACGTTGTAGCCAGTGCTCGTAGTGAGAATGCCACCGAAGAAGTCGAGGTAGCGCGTTCCTTCAGCGTCGTACACATGGCGACCCTCGCCACGTACGAGCTCGATGGGCTCGTCGTAGTAGAGCGCGAGCCAGCTGGGCATCACCTTCAGATGGCGGTTCAACAGCTCGGAGTGTGGCGACGTCATGGATACATCTCCCCTGTGGACACGGCGGGCCGAGAGGCGGCCAGCACCTCCAGTCACCCCTCTTCATGACAGTTTAAAGAGGAGCGAACCTCTTGACAATGCTCAACATGTCGAGTTCTTGCCCACTTTCTAGACGATGTGTATAGGCTGAGGTATGGCCTCGCTGCAGCCGATCGAGGTGAGCCAGATGTCGTCGCACACGGGGAGCGCCCTACCAGGATGCGGCAAGCCTTTCAGGAACGGCGCAGGACGGGGCAATTCATGAAAGTCATGAAAGTAGCGTCGCCACAGCAGCAACCCGCCGTGGGGACGGCAGCAGAGGAGACGGCCGGGCCGGCCAGCCTGCGTCTGCCGACGGTGGCAGAGATCCTGGCGCTCCCGGAGGTCCGGCGCGGGCGCCCGACCATCGAGGCCTCACGACATGCCCTCGACCGGCCCGTACGCTGGGTGCATGTCAGTGAAGTCACCGACATCAGCTACCTCCTGCAGGGTGGAGAGCTCATACTGTCGACGGGGGTGGCGTTCCCGAGGGACGATGCGGGGCTTGCCCGTTACATCACCGACCTCGCAGCAGCTCAGGCTACGGGGGTGTTCATAGAGCTGGGGAGGCGCTTCTCCGCTCTTCCCCGGGCGCTCGTCCAGAGTGCCGAAGCCCATGGCCTGCCCCTTGTCGCGTTGCACACAGAAGTGCCCTTCGTCGCCATCACCGAGGCAATCCACTCGATCATCGTCAACACGCGCATCAGGCAGCTCCAGCTCGACGAGGTCGTCCATCGTGCCTTCCGGTCCCTCGCTGCGGAAGCCTCGACTCCCCAGGACATCGTCGACGAGGTCGCGCGTCTGGCGGGTTGTCCCGCCGTCTTCGAGAATGTGGCCCGTCATGTCCTCGCGTTTGCAGGAGGGCCAGCGGGCGGCGCCGAACTCCTCGACCACTGGGAACAGCGCTCCAGGCAGGCCACGTGGACGGAGCCTGCCACCTTCATGAACGGGGAACAGTGGCTCACTACCCCGGTAGGCGCTCGAGGCCAGGTGTGGGGCCGGTTGATCCTGATCCCAGCGCTTCCCACCAGTCCCCTGCAGAGGACGATTCTCGAACAGGGAGCTACCACCCTCGCTCTCCATCTGCTCATCGAGCGCGATCAGCGACTGCTCGAGCACCAGACTCACCGCACGCTCATCGCCGACATCATCGATCGCCGCTACTCCTCGCCCGAGGAGATCCACGCAAGGGCCGAGTCGCTGGGAGTCATCACACGGCGCCGCAACCTGGTCGCAATGATCGTCCGCAGTGAGCGGGATACCCCTGTCACCGATATCGCCCGTCATGCAATAGCCAGGGAGGAAGTAACCGCCATCTCTGCCGCTGTGGCCGATGCCGCCGCCGCTGGGCTGGTTGGACCTCTCGACCCCGGTCGTCTCGGCATACTCATCTCCGCCACGACCGATTCCCGCCTGCAGCTCGTCGTCGCCGCAGTTGCCCGTGCGATCCACGATCGCTCACGAAAGCTGGCTCCTCCTGGGACCACCGTCATCGGTGTCGGGTCGCCCGTCACCACGATCGACGACCTTCGTCACTCGTTTGCCGAGGCAGACGAGGCCGCCGGCGCGGCGCGGAGCCTGCCGGGCGAGCGCCTGTTCGTGACTACCGCAGACATCCGACTGCGCGGTCTGGTCCATCTGCTTCGCGACGATCCGCGCCTCCAGGCCTATATCGATCGCGAGCTCGGGCCACTCTTTGCCTATGACGAGCGCCACCGTACCGACCTGCTGGGGGTGCTAACGGCCTACTTGGAGGCTGGTGGCAACAAGTCAGCAGCCGCAGCAGCAGCCCACACGACACGCGCCACTTTCTACCACCACCTCTCCCGTATCGAGCAGGTCCTGAAGTGCGATCTGGAGTCCCCGGAATCTCGCTACTCGCTTTACGTAGCGCTCGTCGCGCACCAGGCTTCCACTACATGATCTGCGGGAGAGGGACCCGCGGAACGGAGACCTCCGCAGCGACCGTCGAAGCTCGACGCCGCCACGGGATCTGGCGATGCGGGATCTGGCGATGCGGGGTCTGGCAACACCGATGCCGGCAATGAAGCCACACTCGGCATGTCGGGAAGCGACCCCCCGCTTCCATCCACTATACCTAGACTGTGCAGTAGCAGGCGGCGAAGCTGAACGGGAGGACTTGAATGGAGCGGCTGGTGAGTACTCAACATAACCCTACGTTCGATCCGGTCGGAATCATTAGGGAAAAACGCGATGGGCGGGCGTGGAGCCCATCCCAGATACATCAGCTCATGGAGAATTACGTGGCTGGCACGTTTGCCGAGGAGCAGATGGCAGCACTGCTGATGGCGGTCGTATGGAGAGGCATGGCGCTTGACGAGCTGGCAGCCTGGACAGAGGCGATGATCTCGTCCGGCCGGCGGATCGATCTCGATGCGCTCGGCCAGCCCACGGTGGACAAGCACTCGACCGGCGGCGTGGGCGACAAGGTCTCCCTGGTATTGGTGCCATTGGTCGCCAGCTTCGGTGCGGCCGTTCCTCAGATGTCGGGGCGCGGCTTAGGGCATACCGGAGGGACGCTCGACAAGATGGACGCCATACCGGGCTGGAGATCAGACCTGAGCCCCGATGAAGTCATGCGGGTGCTGGGCGAGGTGGGATGCCTGATCACTGCAGCCAGCAGCGATCTCGTACCCGCCGATCACCGTCTCTATGCCCTGCGCGACATCACCGCGACGGTAGAGTCGATCCCCCTCATCGCCAGCTCCATCATGTCGAAGAAGGTGGCCGAGGGCACCAAGTCACTGCTCCTGGACGTGAAAGTCGGGACCGGCGCGTTCATGACCGACCTGGCAGAGGCGCGAACGTTGGCCCAGAGGATGATCGACGTGGGCGAAGCGCACGGCGTCCGGACCGCAGCCATGCTCACGACCATGGATGCGCCACTTGGATCAGCCGTCGGAAATGCACTAGAGGTCCAGGAGGCCATCGACGTCCTCAGTGGAGCCGGTCCGGACGATCTCCGGGACCTGGCGGTGGCCGAGGCGGAGGTGATGCTGGACCTGGTGGGGATCGAAGGTGATCCGGGGGTAGCACTGAGAGACGGCAGCGCCCTCCAGCGATTCGAAGCCATGGTGCAAGCACAGGGCGGAGATCCCCATGCGCCACTTCCGCTGGGCCGCAAGCTCGCAACGGTCCGGGCGGACCGCAGCGGCGTGCTCCGCCGCCTCGATGCGCGAGCGGTAGGCATGGCCTCGTTCCGCCTGGGCGCCGGGCGCTCCCGGCCTGGCGAGCAGGTATCGATGACGGCTGGGATCACCTGCGAAGTCAAGCCTGGACAGAGCGTCACCACGGGGCAACCAATCCTGGTCCTCTGGGGCGACGACCCATCGCTGATCGGCAGCGCCGAGGCAGCGCTGGCTGGGGCGATCGAGGTCGGTGACAGCCCCCCATCACTGCCTCCGCCGGTGCTGGAACGACTCGGCTGCTGAAGGACCGGTGGCAGCACACCTAGGCGCCGGCGAAGCCGAAAACAGCCTCTGTGCTGGTCGGGGAGGCGGGATTTGAACCCGCGGCCTCCTGCTCCCCGCGAGAACCGCAGGTCATACCGGCACGATCACCCACATTCGTGCCGGAAGATCCTACATTCCACCCCGCCAATCCGCGAAAAGCCCTCAAACCACGCCTAGGGCCGAACACCTCCTCGAAGGACAAACCAATTCCGCGGTGCCAGTTTGAATCCGGATCCCTCTGGTATCCGCGCTGCAGCACCTGATGCCGCGACATAGCACAGGTTAACACCTGGACAAGTGATCCCCGGAGTTGCCGACCAGGGAAACTCCGCATTGGAGTGCGGCACGTTCGAAGCCAATGTAGCCGGAATGACACTGTGCCGTCTCGCATCCAGCACCTCGATCTTCTCGGCAAGCCCTGTTCCCGCCGTTGTATTCCCTACGGCCATGCTGAACACGCAGCTTTCTGGCACTGGGCACGCTATGGCCAGCGGGTAACCGCTGGCGTGGTTGCCCCCGAGGCTGACACTCTGCCACGTCATGCCACCATCGCTAGTCGTAAGCCATTCTCCGGGAGAAGCACCAAGCCCGTTTGCCAGCGCTCCACACCATGTCGCCGTCGGGCACGAGATGCTTATGATCTCCTGGGGGATCGGGCCAACAATCGACCCGACAGGGCGCCACTTGTGCCCGCCATCCATGGTCACGGAGACCATCGGCGGCCCGAACTGCGGTGGTGTCGATTCCGCCTCGCCGACAGCTACACAATGCTCAGCGTTCGGACACGACAGGCCAACTACCGGGCCAATACCAAGCGTCTGACCCATAACCCAGTGCATTCCGCCATCGGTGCTCCACACTCCCGCCCCTACAGCCTCGCTCGAACCCTGCCCGCCAGTCTGGCTGTGGTTCGCCACGCCTATACACCGCGTAGCCGAAGGGCACGAAATATCGATGACGCCATCGAGAACTGGAGAGGCAGTTCCAGCCTTCCAGGTAGCTCCTCCATTACTGGACACGAGTGGAAAATACGACCCAGTCCCACCCCGCGCTATCGCAACACACCGCTCTCTCGTCGCACATGCCAGCGCCAAAATTTCACCAGCCACGTGAGTCATCCTCCAACGTGCGCCACCGTCTACGCTCAGTGCGAGAAGCCCCCGAGTAGGAAGTTGGCCCGTCGAGTTGTAAGTCTCCAGGGCCGAGAAGGGCTCGCCTCCGGCGATACAGTGCTCGGCACTCGGACACTGCAGTTCAACGATGGCATTACTCTTACTGTGCCAGACTACCTGCCACGACGACGCTGCCGTGCTCGTTCCACACGCAGCAAGACCGAGCGCGATGACACCGAAGGTAACGCCCAATAGGAAACGCATCGTCCCATGCCTACGACAAGCAGGCCAAGCAGGACAGCGCGTGGCAGAGTACTCGCGTACCAACTACGGATCCGTCTTCGTCAATTCACCATCCTGAACATCGAAACGGTAGTGTGCCCCATCTCGAGCGGCCATCAGCAAGACGCCGTCATTCGCACTGGTGATACGAAGGGAACCGGTAGCACTGGTAGTAGTAGCAATGCCTCCGACAACCATCACTTCACCATTATTCGTCACGTGTGGCGCTCCCCCACTCGCAGCATGGGTCACCTCGGCGCCCGCGATCACCGTGGTGTAATGGCCATCCATGTAGCCATTCCATAGGTTGGTGCCATCAATACCGAGAGACCAATCCTCAGCCGGAGCCGGAGCAATCCCAGTCGGCTGTATAGGTGGGTGAGCGCATCCAGCAGCCATCATCTGATCGCTCCGGGTCGCGACATGGACAAGGACTTCGTGCTCGGCGTACTTGCAGATGAGCGCTCCAAGCGGCATCGCGGTATCGAGTGTCGAACTGATCTTCACAGATCCTTCTGCGTTGCATCGCTGGTCAACGTATTTCATGAACCCCGAGGCGTTATGGCTTTCAACCTCTGTAAGCGCTTCTTGGCAGAGCCAGGCGACTTGTTGCGGCACTGGAGCATTCAGGCTGAGTGCGATACGACCGGCCGTAGCTAGTGGTTGCTCCCTTGAAGCGTTCTCGACCCGCGCGGTAGCGCTATGTCCTCCACCCACGCTGAGACCAATGCCGACGCTAGCAATGGCAAGCGCCATCAGGACTACTGCGGCGAAAAACCAACCTCTGCGTAGCCAAGTAATACGTCTTAGCAAATCATCGGCTTTACTCATCATGACATATACAAGTCCCTTCTTATCCTAATGCCGTCCCGACACGGCAATCGTTAGTGGACTTTGTTGTTGGAGACTACTCAATTGTTAGAGACTGCCCATGAGCGTAATGATGCACGGACCATGATACGAGCTACCTGCACCTCACGCCCCATGGAAGCGTAACAATCAAATCGCTCAGCATTACGTATCCCCGATATTTGTCGCTGTGATGCTGTACTGACCGGTCTTTGATGTGAAATGATTCCACGATTGCTGTGCTGAAAAAGATGGCGATCCATTACAAGTCGCGCTCGAGTCACTTGTTACGCCACTAAAGGAAATATAGCCAGCCGTACTCTCTACGTTCAGCCAGTCCTGGGCATCCCCAGAGCAATAATCCTCCGGCATAGCAATAGCTCCCCAATAGCCATACGCGACATCGTACACCTCATTAGTTGTCCAGTTGCCAGCACAGGACCCACTGCCGCCGCAACCATCAGCGCTGCCGTAGTCGAAATAGTTACTTCCGGTGCTCTGATAGCCCTGGCTGCCCGTGCTGCCTCCCCTTCCTGCGGGCGATGATCCGCCGATCCATTGCTGCACGTAAGCGAATGGCGACCACGGATACGCCTCTTCAATATCGTTCGCACCTCGAATTGTGATTTGAGTACCCGAATAGACGGGAATCACGGACTGCACAAGGTTTCCCCATATAGCTCCGCTCGTTGCGCTGACATATTGCAAGGGCCCCGTCGTATTGGTTCCTATGCCTATCCACCCAGCAAGAGCGTTGTCGCAGTAGCGCCAGCCATTAACGAAATCTTCCGTATCCAATACCACACTTGAGGCTCCCGAGGGCGACCAGTCCGGAATATTGACGCCATTAATTAGCTCTGTACCCCACCCGTCAGAACTCCCAGCATTCGGGTATTGAGCACCGAAGTCAAGGACAACATTCAAATCACCTGAAACACCATACCCGGTTTCGTAGCACCCAAGGTCGGCAAGCGTCGACGCACTCTGATTCGTAATATAGTAGCTTTATGTCGCTCCCGGATAGTTACTTACGGCATAGGCGGGAGAGGAAGTTACCGTGCCCACCAGAACAAGAGACAACGCTAGAGTCGCTAACGATATGAGAGCCAGCCTTGAAGCTGCCATTGAGCGCTGCCGTGCGTATTCGACGCCTATTCCTAGTTTCCTCATCGCCAGCATACCTTTCCCCACTCAATACATCGACCTTGGACTATTTTAACTCTTGTCCTTCAAATAGTCAAGCGATTTGGCAAGGACTGGTGTGAGCGCCGCCGCGTGCCACTGCCAATCGTACTGCGAGACCGCCCAGCCGCTCACCTTGCTACCGGCCCGATGACCCTGCTCATTGGCTGTTTGCCAGACGGAGCGGCGGACTGGTGCGCGACCCTGCGCTCTACCGTCGCCACCTCCGCGCTGCTGCGGCCAGGGCTGGCGTGCCAGCTACCAGGTGGTAGGGCCTGCGTCCACACGTGCGCCAGCCTGCTCATCGCCGAGATAGCGAAAGAAGCGCTTACCACGCTCGAACAGCGTCCTGCGTCCACACGTGCGCCAGCCTGCTCATCGCCGAGGGCAGCCAGGGCGGGCACACGAAGGCCAGCATGGAGCGCCTGCACCTATGTTGCACGCTCGGAAGTCGGTGAGACTAAAAAGGCTCCTCGAAATCTGGCGGGCCGCGCCCCGCTGAGATCCGAAGAGCCGAAAGTAGCCTCTGTGCTGGTCGGGGAGGCGGGATTTGAACCCGCGGCCTCCTGCCCCCAAAGCCCTTGCCGCCACTTTCTTGACCTGCTCCGATAGCCCCGCACCCGCTCTGACCTGGGCATCTACTATTACACAGTTGTAACTACTTGGAAGTAATATACGAGCCCTATTGCACGTATACTGCACGAACATATCGTATGGCGTGACCGCCACCGGCCCGCTGGCCGGGCGGTTCCTGCCCCCGCACAGCCCCGTTCCACGCCAGCTCCTTACCGTTCCTAGACACTGAGCGATACTGAGTTATCGTCCAGCGGGCCAGCGCGAACGGTCTTCGCCGGCCTCGCTCCCCGTAGTCCAACCTCGCCGCTTCGAGTCTTGTTTCCCCGAATGGGGTTGCCCTTGCGCCTCCG
>DAHXND010000053.1 GCA_027366675.1 Acidimicrobiales bacterium | reverse complement strand
GGTGCTCGGGAGGCCGCGCAGCGGGTGTCTAGGATACGAACCGGTGACTCGGGCATGAACGCGCTCCCGGAGCCAGCCTGGAAGTATCCGTTCACATCCACCACGACGTTCGCCGCCTGCTGGGAGAATATGCTGACCGTTCCCGAGGATGACAGTCCTACGATCACCCGATTCGCTACTATCTCGCCAGCCGTCGCATTCAGGTTGCTTGCAAGCGGGGCCTTGCCGCCTGGATAGACAGTGAGGTAGCCGTTCTTGGCTGGTCGGACCATGGTAACGTTCAACACTGCTGCAGTCGCCCCGGTTGGCACGCTGCCGATGCCCGTCACCTGGACCGTGATAGTGCCCCCGGCGGGAATCGACGGTGTCTTGGCGTTCTGCGAGGGAAGGGCCTCTGCAGCGCAGAAATTCGGCTCTGGAGCGGCAGCACATCGGGTGTCCAGGATTCGAGCCGGGGTGATGGGGTCATACAGGGCCCCGGCAGTAGCCGAGGTGCCTGACCCGGACGATCCCAGGACATAACCCTCTACGTCCACGAGAACGTTCGTGGATCCCAGGGAGCCATTATATATCGTGATCTCACCATTCATGCCCAGCTCCACCTCGACCAGGTTCGGCACTATCTGGCCAGGTCTGAAATTCAGGTTCGATACCGTGGGTGTAGCGACACCACTCGGATAGACGGTCAGGTAACCGCCTGCCGCCGGGGTCACTGCGGTGACATTGGCCACCACTGCCACGACCCCTGATGACGGGATAGACGACTCGCCAGCCACCTGAACGTTCAAAGACCCGTCTGGCGCGAGCGTGTCGCCTTCGCAGGGAGTGGTGTTCCCATTCGAGCGCGTGTCACAGATCCGGGTGGGTGCTGGTAGCGGCGTATACCCACCTGCCTCCACATAGACGAAGCCATCGGTAGGATCGGTGCGACTCGTGCCGCCGCCGGCAGTGGTCACGGTCACATTCACAGCGCCCAGTGTTCCTGGCGGGGAGGTAGCGAACAGTGAGGTGCTGGACACTGCATCGACCGAGGTGGCAGGATTCGGCCCGAACGACACCTCGGTGGCATTATCGAAACCAGTCCCGTAAACTATCACCTTCGTCCCACCGCTCAGTGGCCCGGATGCCGGGATAACACCATCTACGACCGGAGCAGCGGCTGGATTGGCATAGATGTACTCGTCTGCCGTGCTTATAGGCGACGTACCGCCAGAGGTAACCACGGTCACATTCACGGTCTCCGGTCCGCTCACTGCGGGACTCGTAGCCCTGATGGTAGTGGCATTCAGCACCTGGAAGCTGGCCGCAGCCACCTTGCCGAAATCGACTGCATCGGCTTTCGTGAAGTTCGTACCGGTTATGATGACCTGCGTTCCTCCGGCAACCGGCCCCCCCGCCGGCGTCAGGACCGTCACTGCCGGAGGGGGAGCAGCCCCGCCATCGGTGGTGTGAGCCACGCCAGCCTCAGCTCCATACCAGCAATCCTGGGAATTCGCGCAAGAGATCGATGTCAGGTCGCTGAGGATCCCAGATGCTCCGATCTGCGCTACCCACAGGCTTCCCCCGTCATTCGTGTAGGAGATCACCAAGTTCGGCCCTACAGCCCAGCAGGTCGTTGTCGACACGCACGTCACTGCCGCATAGCTGTTCACATTCGCGGGCGATGCGTCCTGCTCCCAGAGCGAGCCGCCATCGGCGGTGCTGGCTATCAGGCCGTTGCTGCTCACGGCGTAGCAGTCCTCGGCGCTGGGACAAGATATCCCGTTCAGTGAAGCTAGAGCACTGGGGACGCTCTGAGCGGCCCAGGTAGAACCACCATTGCCTGAGTACAGAACGAGAGGGCCGCCCGAACTGGAAGTGCCAGCAGCCCAGCAGTCACTCGTGTTCGGGCACGAGATCCCTGCCAGACCAGGAATACCAGTCGGTACCGTCTCCGTGGTCCAGCTCGTGCCTCCATCGTTCGTGGTGATGACCTGACCGGAGTTGCTGGTAGCCCAGCAGTCACTAGTGGTAGGGCACGATATCGCGGTTAGGCCCGTTATACCGCCGGGAGCAGGCTCGAGTGTCCAGCCAGGATTAGTGGCTGGCGGCGGGTTCGGGTTCGATGTCGGCTGGCCCGCGCTCGTCGTAAGCTCGATCACTGCATTGCCGTTCTTGTCAGCGCCTACCACCCAGCAGTCCACGACACTACTGCTGGGTTCTCGACAGGTGATCGCAGTAAAGCCATCTATCTGGACATGCGATGTGGTGTACTGGACCGGAGTCTCGGCGCTCCATTCCTCGCCGCCGTCAGTGGTGATCGCAATGGCACCAGGTGAGTCTGACGCGCCGCCTGCTTGCAAGCACTCAGATGAGCTAATACAGGATATGCTGCTCACTGCAGGCGAGGGCGGATAAGTCTGCTGGACGTTCCACGCGGCTCCCGCGTTCGTCGTGGCGGCGATAAATGCGGATGTTCCAGCGAGCGTGCTGCTCGATCCCACCACCCAGCAATCATTCGTACTGGCGCAGGCAACTCCACTCACGTTGACCGGGTCGGCGGCGCCCAAGAAGGTGATCGGCTGGTCGGTCCAGGTGCTCCCCCCGTCCGTGCTGCCAATGATCGTAGCTGAGTTCGCAGGAATGGTTCCACCGCTTCCACCGGCGAAGCACACGGTGCTGGAAACGCAGGTAATGGCAGGATAGCTTCCAGCAAACAGGCTGCTACTGCTGTCGCTGGCTGGGCTCCAGCTCTGTCCATCTGTCGTGGTAAGAATCGTGGTGGGCTGACCGCTGATCGATTGAGCAGCAGAGTCGAGGCCCGATATCGAAGCCACGCACTGGGTGCTTCCGGGCACGCAGGATATGGCATATCCACCGGGGGACGTGGAGAGCGTACTCGCCGTGCCCGTCACCTCGTTAGTCCAGAGATTCCCTCCGTTCGTGGTGGTGATGAGGGCAAGAACAGTGCCGGATTCGTTATCCGAATTAGGTGTCATCGGCGCCTGTCCCACTGCGAAGCAGTTACTCGTGGAGGGACAGCTTATGCTGTCCAGTACGTCAACTCCTGATGGGGTCGTCTGAGTGGCCCATGACGATCCACCATCAGTAGTGGCAATGATGTTCCCTGCGGTGCTGACAGCCCAGCAGTCCACCCCCTGCGAGGTGACATCGCACGCTATGCTGACAAGGGTGGGAGTTCCACTTGGAATGGTCTCCTCGCTCCACGTGGAACCAGCATCGGAGGTCGAGATAACGGCTCCACCGTTCGGTCCGGAACCAACTGCCCAGCAGTCGGCCGTAGACGTGCAGACCAGGCCGAGAAGGCTTCCGACTCCCCCAGGCGCAGACTGGGATGTCCAGCTAAGACCGCCTGATGTGGTCTCCTCTATGGCAGCGCTACCTCCCGCGCTCCCGACCGCGAAGCACGCAGTGGAGGAAGGACACGCTATAGCCGACAAGCTGACAGGCTGCAGGCTCTGCGTCGTCCATCCGTACTGAGCCGATCCCGACTGTCCCGATATGGTCCCTGAGGCGCCGGCGACCTGAGGCAGTGCTCCCAGGCCCGCTGCAAGCAGCCCCAGGACCAGGAAGGACGCCAGGGTGATCTTGCCCCAGAGAATAACGGCTGAATACATGTGCAGCTCCCCCTTTATCCGAACTACGACTAGCTGATCGCCAGCCGGTAAGGCATGCCCATGCCATACAGCTGGAAGGTTGTCCTCGTTCCCAACAGAGCACTATCTCGCCATTACAGCATATCTCCCCGGCCGGATGAGGCTCAAGCCCCTCTTCCTATGTCGAGCTTCCTGTGTCAAGCCCTGTCGAGCCGGCCCGTGACAGGCCGCCGGCGGCTGGCGAGGCCGTACCGATGCCCATGTGTCAAGCCCTATGTCGAGCCGGCCCGTGACAGGCTCCCTGCTCGCTTACCGGGCCCTGGAAGAGCGTGGCCCTGCTCGCTCTCGGTCAGTGACTTCTCTCGGCCCTGAAGGGCCGGGGTTTTCGGCGCGATCGTGCTAAATATCAGAGCTCAATAGGGCATAAATGCCAGGAGCTACATCCACAATGCACCTTACCTGATACACTGCTCAGCAAAGAGATGATCGAGATGAAAGGGGTGACATTTGACACCGGGAAGTGACCCAGGCAGGCGAGCGACGCGGAACCTCGGCCAGAACGGGCGCAAGAGGGCACCTCTCTCTGGCAAGCACAAGGAAGCCATGTCACAGGGCCGCGAAGAAGGCCGGATCGTCAGCAGGTACCTGCAGGCCCTGGAGGAGCACCGAGCCAGACGAGGGAGGCCCCGTACCCGAGATTCGGTCCAGCGTCAGCTCGAAGCTATCGAGAAGCGGCTGTATAACGCCACGGCTCTCCAGCGACTCCACCTCCAGCAGGAGAGGAAGAACCTGCTCGCCATAGTAGATAATGAGAACAGGAAAGCCGATGTCATGCCAAAGTTGGAGGCCGAGTTCGTGAAAGTGGCTCGCTCCTACAGCGACCGGAAGAAGATAGACTACTCGACCTGGAGGGACCAGGGAGTTCCGCCAGCGGTTCTGGCAAGGGCCGGCATCACGACCGGACGGAAGAAGCGCTCCTGAGTAGAGACTCGAGCAGGGATCTCCCATCCGTCGAACCCGTAAGCGTGTCACATGCACGCTCGGGATGAGGCATCAGGCCCACAACATTGCCGCGCCGATTCGATATTCCTGCAATGGAGTCCACCGAACCATTCGGGTTCTCCCGGTATCGCATTATCACCCTGTCCTCGTCCACGAGCTCTCTCAAAGTGGCGGGTGAGCAGGTGAAGTTGCCCTCGAAGTGGTTGATAGGCAGACTGATGACCTGGCCCGGACTCGACTCAGCGGTCAGGGGCGAATGCCGAGAGCTCACCTCGAGCTCTACCGTGTCACAGATGAACTCCAGGCCCGCGTTCTTCTGCAGCGCACCAGGCAGCAGCTTGGCCTCGGTCAGGATCTGGAAGCCGTTGCAGATGCCGACAACTGGAATGCCTCGATCGGCGGCAGCTCGCACCGCCTCCATGATCGGTGAGAACTGAGCTATTGCCCCAGGGCGTAGGTAGTCTCCGTGAGCGAAGCCTCCCGGTAGAACTATGGCATCGAAGCCATCCAGGGTGTGCTCGTGGTGCCAGACCAGCTCTACCCGAGCCCCTAACCGCTCGAGCGCCCAGGCTACATCGAACTCGCAGTTAGACCCAGGAAAGACCGTGACGGCTATGTGCGGACTGCTCATAGCCCACGAGAACCCGCTTGGCTACCAGCAACTTCCACCGGTCCGGTGACTTTCACAGCCGCCTCCTCTATGACCGGGTTGGCAAGCAGGCGATCCGTCATGTCCTGGAGGGTCCGGCCGGCCGACTCGTAGTCAGGTGCCTCGAGCGCCACCTCTATGACCTTCCCGACCCTGACCCCAGAGATCCCCTGGTACGAGAGAGCCTCGAGTGCCCTCTTCACAGTGGCTCCCTGGGGATCTGCTATCCCCGGGCGCAACCACACCTCGATCGTTCCCACGTAGGAGGGACTCACTTCCCGCCATACCAGTCGCTCAGTGGACACCCCGTCAAGCGCTCGTAGATATCCCGGTAAAGCAGCGAGGTCGCCACAACCAGCTCCCCGGGAAGCGGCGGGGGCGGCGGGCGCTTGTCCCAACCGGACGCCTCCAGCCAGTCCCGCAATGGCTGCTTGTCCATCGAAGGGGCCGCGATGGCGACCTCCCAAGTGCCAGCCGGCCAGAAGCGCGAGGAGTCAGGAGTGAGCACCTCGTCACAGATCGCTAGCCCCCCGTCGATGAACCCGAGCTCGAACTTCGTATCGGCTATCAGGATCCCGTTGGCCTCCGCCATCCTGCTCGCGCGCTCGTAGGCCGCCACGCAGATCTCAGCTGCCTCGTCTATAACCCTCCTGCCGACGATGCTCGCAGCCTCGTCCAGTCCGATGTTCTCGTCATGGCCCGTTAGTGCCTTCGTAGACGGCGTGAAGAGAGGCTCTTCCAAACGTGCTGACATACCCAATCCCGAAGGTAACGGTCTGCCGTGAACCGTGCCGTGCTTCTCGTACTCCTTCCAGGCTGATCCGGCAAGATATCCCCTAACAATACACTCGATCGGGAGCATCTCTGCTCTGCGAACGAGCATGGCTCTGCCGGCCAGCGGACGTGCCTGAGCGGGCAGTGCGTCCGGATCCACAGCGACGAGGTGATTCTTCGCTATGTCACCCAGCTCGGCAAACCAGAATGCACTCATCGCCGTCAACACCCTGCCTTTCTCCGGTATGGACTCGGCCATAACCACGTCGAAAGCAGAGATACGGTCGGTTGCCACCATCAGGAGATAACCGGATCCGGCATCATAGAGATCACGAACCTTGCCAGAATGGACGAGCGGCATATCTACCTGCGCCGAAGCGGTGCCGTCCACTCGGCCCTCGATGCCTACAGTATCGCTTGACCCGCCGGCCAGGTTCTCATCCATCGAGAGACCTACCTTCCGGTGACACTCCTTGACACTGTCCCCAACCCTCTCCCAGATCATCTCCCCGACCCTCTCCCAGGTGCTGCCGCAACACTGCTTCGAGCGTCTCGACCGGGCGGGTCGCATTACGCAGAAGCCTCTGAACATCGAAAAGGTCCTCACCCTCCTTCAGCAGGGATGCGGCGTCGGGCTCAGATCTCAGGGCATCCTCCAGAGAGATCCCCTCGAGACTCGCCCTCCGGGACGCTGCCTGAACTATCCGGTAGGCCTCGTCACGGGACTGTCCGCCAGAGATTAGAGCGAGCAGCACACTCTGGCTGAAGAAGACCCCACGGGAGGTCATGAGATTGGCCATCATCTGATCCGGATGAACCACCAGCTGATCAATCAGGCTGTTCATGCGCCGCAACACGTAGTAAGTGATCATACTCGCATCGGGTACCACGACACGCTCGACTGATGAGTGCGATATATCTCTCTCGTGCCAAAGAGCTACATCCTCGAGGCCGGCCTGAAGGTATCCCCGCAGCAGCCTGGCAAGTCCACAGAGCCGTTCCGAAGTGATCGGGTTACGCTTATGGGGCATAGCAGATGACCCCTTCTGCCCAGCGGAGAATGGCTCCTCCACCTCGGATACCTCTGTACGCTGCAGGTGTCGAATCTCCGTGGCAAGAGCCTCCACCGCCGTGCCCATGCTCGCGCAACTCCAGAGATATTCAGCATGAAGATCGCGCGGTATCACCTGAGTCGCGGGAATGGCCCTGAGGCCGAGTCTCCTGCATACCTCGCGCTCCACCGTGGGATCGAGGTTCGAGTACGTCCCTACCGCACCTGAAAGCTTGCCCACGGACAAGGCGTCTCTCGCGCGTGCCAACCTCCCTGCCGCCCTGGCAATCCCGAGGCCAAACAGCGCAAGCTTCGCCCCGAACGTAGTAGGCTCAGCGTGCATACCGTGAGTCCTACCGATCATCGGAGTCGAGGCAAACTCTCGCGAACGGCGGGCTATGGTGCCCACGAGATCCCATGCCGCTCCCAGGAGCAAGCCTGCGGCACGAACGATAGTGAGAGACAGCGCCGTATCCACGACGTCCGAGGAGGTAAGACCGTAGTGCAGGTAGGCGCCGGCGGGAAATCCAATCTCCTGCTGAACCACGTCGACGAATGCCGCTACGTCGTGATCAGTTACCTGCTCCCTCTCCTGCACCTTCTGGATGAACGCGGCATCTACGATCGGTGCATGCTCGCGTAGCGCGAGTGCATGCTCGCGGGGAACCACGCCTAGGTCTGCCAGTGCCTCTACGGCAAGGACCTCTATCTCCAGCCAGAGGGAGAAACGCGCTTCGTCACCGAAGAGCGCAGCCATCTCCGGCAAGCTGTAGCGAGGTATCACCGGCGGACACCTGGGACCGATAAGGCAGGCGTCATGCTGCGAAATGGACGAACTGATCTCGCCCAGGACCTACGCCGACCAACCTAACTTCTGTGCCCACCTGCTCGGACAGGAACCTTACGTAGCTGCGTGCGGCTTCGGGAAGATCTGACAGAGTGGTAGCAGAAGACAGATCCTCCTGCCATCCTGCCATCTCTTCGTATACTGGTCGGACGCGATGTAGCACTGACTGGTGGTATGGTGGATACTCGAAGCGTTCGCCGTCAGCTTCGTAACCGACGCATACCTTGACAACGGGTAAGGGGTCGAGCACGTCCAGTTTCGTGAGCGCTACCTCCGAAAGCGAGTTCAGGCGTACTGCCTGGCGTAGCATCACCGCGTCGAACCACCCACAACGGCGGCGGCGGCCTGTATTGGTCCCGAACTCATGGCCTCGTTCTACAAGCAGATCCGACACCTCGCCTTCACACTCGGTAGGAAATGGACCCGCTCCAACACGCGTCACATACGCCTTGGCAACCCCTATAACCGTGTCGATCTGACGCGGGCCAACGCCGGCTCCGGTGCAGGCACCACCGGCAATAGGATTCGATGACGTCACGAATGGATACGTGCCGTGGTCCAGATCCAAGAAGGTAGCCTGTGCCCCTTCGAGGAGAACCGAACGACCGGCGGAAAGCGCCTCATGAACGAACGACACCGTATCGCCGACGAGAGGTGCTATCCGTGGCGCGTACTCATCCAGGTATCTATCCGCGACTGCCGCCCCGTCAAGCGGCAGGCGGTTGTAAACCTTGGCCAGTATGGGGTTCTTCTCTCGGAGCGCCACGTCGAGCTTCTGACGGAAGATCTTCGGGTCGAGCAGGTCCTGAACCCGCAAGCCAACACGTGCTGCCTTGTCTGCATAGGCTGGGCCGATTCCACGCTTGGTCGTCCCCAGGCTGTTCCGACCGAGAAACCTTTCGGTTAGACGATCGAGCTCTTGATGGTAAGGCATGATCAGATGGGCATTGCCACTTACCATGAGCCGGGCAGTATCCACACCGCGGCCAGCCAGAGCATCCATCTCCTCGATCAGGACAGCAGGATCCACGACAACGCCGTTGCCAATGACGGGGGTTATGTGAGGATAGAGCACGCCGCTCGGAACCAGTTGCAGAGCGAAGACCTCGCCGCCGACCACTATGGTGTGGCCAGCGTTATGCCCGCCCTGGTAGCGAACCACGACATCCATGTCGCGGGCAAGGAGATCAGTGAGCTTGCCCTTCCCCTCATCACCCCATTGGGTTCCCACCACAACGGTTGCAGGCACGCGCGCAAACCTCCAGGACCTCGACAAATGCGGTCTTATAAGCATACCAGCCAGGAGCCGTCGGACGTAAACCCGCTGCTCAGGACAGGACCAGCTCGTCTCCCACGACGTCCACGCGGACCGTGGCCCCATCCTCGTAACGACCATCCAGCAGGGCCATCGCCAGCTGATCGCCCAGATAGCGCTGGATGACACGTCGCAGCGGCCTGGCTCCGTAGGCTGGATCGTAACCCTTCTCGGCCAGCCAGTGCTTGGCCACCTCGGAGACCGATAGCTCGAGCCGGCGCTCGGCCAGGCGCTTCTCCAGCCTCTCAAGCTGGATGTCCACGATCTTCCGCAAATCCACCTCGCTCAGGGGCACGAAGTGCACGATCTCGTCTATCCGATTTACGAACTCAGGCTTGAAGAACGAGGCCGGATCCACCGCGAGGTTCGACGTCATGACCAGCACGGAGTTAGTGAAATCCACCGTTCGCCCTTGGCCGTCCGTAAGCCTGCCATCGTCAAGCACCTGGAGCAGGATGTTGAAAACGTCAGGATGAGCCTTCTCTATCTCGTCGAGCAGGACAACGCAGTAGGGACGGCGCCGCACCGCTTCGGTGAGCTGGCCGCCCTCCTCGTAGCCGACATATCCAGGTGGCGCCCCTACGAGACGGGACACGGTATGCTTCTCCTGGTACTCCCCCAGATCGATACGTACCATGGCGCGCTCGTCGTCGAAGAGGAACTCCGCGAGCGCCCTAGCCAGCTCCGTCTTGCCAACTCCCGTGGGCCCGAGGAAAAGGAACGACCCTATCGGCCGGTTCGGGTCGGCGATCCCGGCACGATTGCGCCTGATAGCGTTAGCGACAGCGGAGACGGCTTCCTGCTGGCCCACCACACGCTGCTGCAAGTGCTCTTCCATGTGGAGAAGCTTCTCCACCTCACCGGCCATCAGCCGGGATACAGGGATCCCAGTCCATCTGCTCACGATCTCAGCTACATCTTCGGCATCTACCTCTTCCTTCAGCATCTTGCGATCCGCCTGGAGCTTCGCCAGAGCGTCTCCAGCATCTTCTATGCGCCGCTCGAGGTCGGGAATCCTTCCGTAGCGTATCTCAGCCGCTCTGGCCAGATCACCACTTCTCTCGTGCCGCTCCGCTTCGCTGCGTTGAGACTCCAGCTCCTCCTTCAGGCCCTGTATGGTGCTGATCGCCTGCTTCTCGGCGTGCCAGTGGGAGACCATGCCGTCGGACTGCTCACGAAGATTGGCCAGCTCCGCGTCCAAGCGCTCGAGTCTCTCACGTGAGCGGTCGTCCGTCTCCTTGGCGAGCGCAACCCGCTCGATCTCGAGTTGGCGAATCCTGCGGTTCACCACATCGATCTCGGTCGGCATCGAGTCGATCTCGATCCGCAAGCTACTGGCTGCTTCGTCCACCAGATCTATGGCCTTGTCCGGCAGGAATCGTCCAGTTACATAGCGATCCGATAGGACAGCGGCGGCTACCAGTGCAGAATCGTGTATCCGTACCCCATGGTGCACCTCGTAACGCTCCTTCAGGCCCCGGAGAATCGCTATCGTGTCCTCCACGGAAGGTGGCTCCACATAGACTGGCTGGAACCTGCGCTCGAGGGCGGCATCTTTTTCCACGTACTTGCGATACTCATCGAGTGTCGTAGCACCGATCAGCCGTAGCTCGCCACGCGCCAGTAGGGGCTTTATCATGTTCCCGGCATCCATAGCACCCTCTGCCGCGCCCGCTCCTACTATCGTGTGGAGCTCGTCGATGAAGCTGATCACCTCACCCTCGGAGTCAGATATCTCTTTCAGGACAGCCTTCAGGCGCTCCTCGAACTCCCCCCTGTACTTGGCGCCCGCGAGCATCGAACCTATATCGAGCGCCACCACGCGCTTATTCTGCAAGCCCTCCGGCACATCGCCCTCCACTATGCGATTGGCAAGTCCTTCCGCTATCGCAGTCTTGCCCACACCAGGTTCACCGATCAGCACCGGGTTGTTCTTCGTGCGGCGGGACAGTACCTGGATCACCCGGCGTATCTCGTCATCCCGACCGATCACGGGATCGAGCTTTCCCTGGCGCGCCGCCTCGGTGAGATCTCTGCCGTAACGCTCGAGCGCTTGGTAAGTTCCCTCTGGATCCTTACTCGTCACTCGATGGCTTCCACGAACGCTCCTCAGCGCCGCCAGCAGAGCGTCACGGTTCACACCGATGAGCCCGGACATGGCAAGAAGCAAGTGCTCTACCGACACATAGTCGTCTCCCATGTCAGTGGCGGTCGAGTGTGCATCCTGTAGCACAGAACGGAGCTCCCGGCTGAGCTGGGCCTGACTCCCGTAGGACCTCGGGAGCCTGGCAAGGGCATCGAGGGCACGCTTGCGCATGGCGCCGACATCCGCGCCAGCAGAACCCAGCACGGGGATGGCAACCCCGTCAGCCTGGGCAAGGAGCGCCACCAGGAGGTGATCCGGAGTCACTTCCGGATTGTGAGCATTCTCCGCACTACGGGTAGCTTCGCTGAATGCCTCCTGCGTCTTCACAGTCCAGCGCTCGGGATCGATAGACACGGTACTGCCTCCTCCTAGCTGCCTGATGCAGCCTCATCCACTGTCCGCGCGCGAGCGCTCCCTGGTATATGGCCTGGAAAACCGCCACGGTAGAGCACGACTGCCTGCCTTAGCGGCACGAGGTCACGCCGGTACAGCCTGTGCGTCCGGTCGACCTCTTCGCGTAGATGACTGCGCAGGCCATCCATCTCTTCTTCCAGCCGCACGATGTCTTCCTCGAGCTTCAGTATCCTGCGCACGCCCTCGAGGTTCACGCCGGCAGCCGTGAGATCCTGGATACGACGAAGCCTCCTGAGGTCCTGCTCGCTGTAGCGACGGCTTCCTCCGCTCGTCCTCGATGGCTCCAACAAGCCCTTGCGCTCGTATATGCGCAGCGTCTGCGGATGCACACCGGCCAGCTCGGCAGCCACCGATATCACGTAGAGGGCGCGCAGCTCGCCTGGATCGCTCATAGCCTCAACCTATCTCTCGGATCGCTATGAGAGGCATGTGCCAGCGCCTCGATCGCCTGGCGCTCGTCTTTGCTGAGGCGCTTGGGCACTACGAGGTCAACCGTAACCAGGAGGTCCCCGGGGCGGCCCTGATCGGCTCCGCGAACCCCGCGTCCAGCAACACGGAAGGTCCGGTTCGGTGCCGTCCCAGGTGGGATGCGCAGCGTTACCGGTCCATCGAGGGTCGGAACGCTTATGTCCGCGCCCAGTGTCGCCTCAGGGAACGTCACAGGCACCGTAAGCGTGAGGTCGCGGCCGCGCCTGCCGAAAAGCTTGTGGGGCGCCACATGGACAACCACGTAGAGATCACCCGGAGGGCCGTTGTTGCGCCCGGCACCCCCTTTACCCTTCAGCCTTATA
>DAHXND010000037.1 GCA_027366675.1 Acidimicrobiales bacterium | reverse complement strand
CCAACCGCCCGATCCCGAGGTGCGTGAGAACGCCGCCCTCTCCCGCCAGCACGAGCCGGCCTACCGGACTCTCCACCGCTCGCCAGCAGGTCACACACACCTCACCGGCCAAGCATGCCAGAATGTCCCACCTCTCAGCTACGCTGCACCCATGGCCGGTACGGGAGACGACGGGCAAGGACTCGAGGCGCAGTCGGTCGAGCTCCTGCAAACCATGATCCGCAATGCCTGCGTTAACGATGGCACGAGGGAGTCAGGCCAGGAAACGCGGAACGTGGCTACCCTGAACGCCTTCCTCGGCGGCTCGGCGCTCGACATCGAGACCTACGAGCCACTCCCCGGCCGCACTTCGCTGATCGCTTCCATCGACCCCCCGAGCGCATCCGCACCGACGCTCGTCTACCTGGCTCACACCGACGTCGTGCCTGCTGATCCCGCAGGCTGGAAGCGTGACCCATTCGGGGGAGAGCTCGTGGATGGCGAGATCTGGGGCCGTGGCGCCGTTGACATGCTTAACCTGACGTCCACCATGGCGGTCGCCACCCGCAGCATCGCAGCCGGTAGGACCCGGCCTTCCTGCGGGCTCATATATGCCGCCGTAGCCGACGAGGAGGCGTCAGGAACCTGGGGCGCCGGATGGCTCGTGGAAAACGTGAGCGCGCTGGAGCGAGCCACTGGAGTGGTGACAGAGTTCGGAGGGATGCCCGAGGAGACGCCATCTGGCCCCAAGTATCCAGTCGTTGTGGGAGAGAAAGGTGCGAATTGGTGCCGGATCGTGGTGCACGGCACGCCTGGGCATGGATCCCAGCCCTACCGCTCGGACAACGCGCTCGTCAAGGCTGCACGCCTCGTGGGTCGGCTCGCTGATGCCAGAGTCTCCCCGCAGGTGCTACCCATCTGGGAGACCTACATCAGGCAGTTGGAGCTGCCCGAGGACCTCACGAGCTCTCTCGTCAATCCGAACAGGATAGACGAGGCCATAGCAGAGCTGCCGGCTGGGCTCGCGGCTGTAGCGCATGCCTGCACGCACATGACTATCGCACCTACTGTTGCTCACGGGGGGCAGAAGGTGAACATCATCCCCGCTACCGTTGAGATCCAAGTAGACATACGACTCCTTCCCGGCGAGGATCCAGACAGCGTTCCAGAGGCCGTAAGGGAGCTGGCTGGTGATCTGGCTGGTGATATAGAGATCATACCTATCGTGAAAGGTGGTGGCACTATCTCAGCTACAGATACACCTCTGTGGGACGCCCTGTCACGGGCGACCGGGGACATCACGGGGGGAAGGCCCCTCATCCCTATGCTCCTCTCTGGCAGCACCGATGCACGGTACTTCCGGGAGCGCGGCGTACCTGCCTACGGCTTCGGGCTCTTCAGCCCGAGAATCACTCTTGCTTCATTCGCGAAGATGTTCCACGGGAACGACGAGCGCGTCGACACCGACTCCCTGAGGCTGTCAGCGCAGCTCTTCCGGGAGCTACCCGAGCGCTACGGGGAGGTCACGTCATGACTGATGCAGCAGCACACGGGCACGAGCACGGCGGGCACGAGCACAGCGGGCACGAGCACGGCGGGCACGAGCACGGCCGGCACGGTGGGCCCCATATGCCATCGGCTGAAGGTACCAGCCCTGGAGCCATGTGGGACGAGCGCTACCAGTCGATGACGTGGCCGTCCAATCCGGACCCCATCCTGGTGGAGCTGGCAAGCCCCCTGAAGCCGGGAAAGGCCCTCGACCTGGCGTGCGGACCTGGCAGGAACGGCATCTGGCTCGCGAAGAGTGGCTGGGATGTCACCGGGGTGGACGCCTCCGAGGTCGGGCTGGCCCAGGCTACAGAGCGTGCCGAGGATGGCGGCGTAGCTATCCGATGCGTCCATGCCGATCTTCACACCTACCAGCCGGAGCCGCAATCCTACGATCTGGTGGTAGTGGCTAACCTCCATAGTGCTCCTGAAGAGCGAGCGGAGATGCTCGAAAAGGCAGCAAGTGCACTCGCTCCGGGCGGGTGGCTATTCGTCATAGGACATCACATAAGCTGCCTCGGCCACGACGGCCCGCCAGACCCAGACCGCCTGTACACGGCAGAGCGCCTGCGCGCCGCCATGCCCCCTTGGCTGGAGATCGACCGGGTCGAGGAGAGAGCCAGGCCGCACGATGCCGACGAGACGAAGCCGGACCTGGCAGTCGTGGCCTGGGCACGCCGCCCGCCTGCCGGCAGCTAGCTCCGGGCAGGTCTGCGAGCAGCTAGCTCCGGCCCGCCTGCGGGCAGCTAGCTCCGGGTAGGTTTGCGGACACTGAGCCGTCCCCACTCCTGGCTGACCAGGAGCGCCCCGAACCCGGCCGTAGGAATCAGCACGAGAAGCACCATGGACCTGTAGCCGAACGCGGCAGCGAGGCCACCGAGAATGGCCGGCGCGACGACGCTCGCTCCTGACGTGAGGGCGAACAGGCTGGAGTTCGCCCTCGGCAGGGACTCCCGCGTCGTTGACTCTGCCAGCAGCGACAGCGAGATCGGGAAGGTTATCCCGTGTGGCACCCCGAGGATCGCCATGGCGAGCAGCAGGATGGCGAAGCCTTGACCTAGGCCCAGAACGATCAGTCCCACGGCGGTGAGCACTGCAGCCACCACCAGCCACACGCCTTTCCGCTTAATGGGCGAGCGCCATGTAACGAGCGCTCGTGTGAGGAACGACCACACGAAGAACAACGTGAACGCGATCTCTGTCTGTGCAGGATCTACGTGGAAAACCGCCTTCGACAACAGCGCCCCGAAAGCAACAACCGCTACGAACGGCATCGAGTAGAGGACCTGGCCGGTGAGTGCCAGGCGTCCGGCCGGGGTAGCCAGGAGGGGATCGGCCTCGAGCTTCGACCAGAGCCTGCTCACGATACCCTCGCTATCGATCTCGCTCTCCGTCTCCGTCTCGCCAGCACGCTCTGTCTCGGCTTCGCCAGCACGCGCCGTCTCGGTCTCGCCAGCACGCGCCGTCTCCGTCTCGCCAGCACGCTCGCTCCAGGCTGCCCGCCCTGTGCCTGCCCGCTCGGTGCCTGCCCGCCCTGTGCCTGCCCGCTCGGTGCCTGCCCGCTCGGTGCCTTCCCGCCCTGTGCCTGCCCGCCCTGTGCCCGCCCGCCCTGTGCCTGCCCGCCCTGTGCCCGCCTGCTCCTCGACTATCGGCACGGGCCCCGTCTGCCAGCCGGCGGCGTCCTCGACAGTCACGGCATCCGAGGCCGCCAGGGCATCACGCTCGTCCTGGTGCGCTCGCCATGAGGCCCTGCCGCCGGGCACGAGCACGAGCGCCCCGAGCAACGCCAGCGGTATGAACACGAGAAACGGAGTACGCACCTGCTCGTGGCTCAGCGTCAGAACGACGCTCTCGAGCACAGGTCCGAGTGCCAGGCTCGCGCTCAGGGTGAGAGTGTAGAGACCCAGCGCCCTCTCCCTCTGCATGCCTGCGAAGGTGCCAAACGCATTGGCCAGGCCAGGCATCCCGACTCCTCCCGCCACCGCCAATATCACTATCCCGCCTACGAACCCCGCCAGCCCGGACGGGATCCACAGGACCAGGAGAGATACCGCCAGCACGAGCAGGCCCGCACCTGCGAGGACCCCCGACAGCCTCCACGGTGTGCGCCTCGCTATCCCGATGGTCGCCGCTATTCCCACGACTGCGCCCACGGCCGCCAGCACTCCGATCTGGGATGCACCGAAACCCAGGCGGTCCTTGCCCAGCAGCGGCAGGGTCGTCTGGGCCATGTTCTGCGTGGAGCGGAACAGCGCCGTCGCTCCCACCAGGCCCGAGAGTGCGATGGCAGCGACGAGCCGCTGCCGCCAGCGCCGGGGGTCGCCCCTGGCGCTGTCTGGGGCGCTGCCTGGGGCGCTGTCTGGAGCCCCGCCTGTTGCCCCGCCTGTTGCCCCGCCCGTTGCCGCGCCTCCGGCGCTGTCTGGAGCCCCGCCCGTTGCCGCGCTCACACGGCCCGGCCGCGAAGTTTGCGATACCGGCGAACGAGCCCGGCCGTCGAGGGATCCTGGCTATCGAGCACCGGCGCCGCCTCGTCCGATAGTGCAGGAGCGAGGTCCTTCGCCATCGCCTTCCCGAGCTCCACCCCCCACTGATCGAAGGAGTCGATCCCCCACACGGCCCCCTCCACGAAGACGGCATGCTCGTAGCACGCTATTAGCTGGCCGAGCACCGAAGGCGTCAGGGCGGGAGCCAGGATGGTGGATGAGGGGTGGTTACCTTCCATCACCTTGTGCGGCACGAGCCAGCCTGGCACTCCCTCTGCAGCCACCTCTTCGGCAGTACGGCCGAACGCGAGCGCTGCCGTCTGGGCCAGGCAGTTGGCGACCAGCAGATCGTGCTGGCCCAAGACATCCGCGGCTGGGCTCGCGAAAGCGATGAAGTCGGCTGGCACCAGCTTCGTCCCCTGGTGAAGTAGCTGGTAGAACGCGTGCTGGCCATTCGTTCCAGGCTCGCCCCAGAAGATCTCACCAGTCTGGCAGTCCACTGGCGATCCGTCGAGTCGCACCGACTTACCGTTCGACTCCATGGTGAGCTGCTGCAAGTAAGCGGGGAAACGGCTGAGGCGCTCTGCATAGGGCAACACCGCGTGGGTCTGCGCTCCGAAGAAATCGTTGTACCAGAGGTTCAAGAGCCCCTGGATGACGGGAAGGTTACGCTCGAGCGGAGCAGTGCGGAAGTGCTCGTCGATCGCATGAAACCCAGCTAGGAGCTCCGAGAAGCGCTCCCTGCCTATCACCATCATGAGCGACAGCCCTATAGCGGAGTCGACCGAGTAGCGCCCACCTACCCAGTCCCAGAACCCCACCATGTTAGTCGCATCTATGCCGAACTCTGCGACGGCCTGCCTGTTCGTGGACACTGCCAGGAAGTGCTTCGGGACGGCGCCAGAGGCCTCCTCGTCGCTTCTCACGCCGAGCCCCGAGAGCAGCCAGTCGCGAGCAGCCCTCGCATTGCTCAGCGTCTCGAGCGTCGTAAAGGTCTTCGAGGACACGATGAACAAGGTGGTAGCAGGATCGAGGTCTGCAGTAGCCGAGAGAATCGCTGCCGGATCGATGTTCGAGACGAAGCGAGCGGTCATGGAGGGTTCCTTGAAATCATACAGCGCCTCATAGGCCATAGCTGGACCGAGATCGGATCCGCCGATCCCGATGTTCACCACGGTCGATATCCGCTTGCCCGTGTACCCACGCCAGTCTCCTGAGAGGATACGATCGCTCAAAGCTCCCATGAGATCCAGGACCTCGTGGACCTCCTTCACTACATCCTTTCCTCCTACCATGAGGACCTGGTCGCGCGGCATACGAAGAGCCACATGAAGAGCAGGCCGCTGCTCGGACACATTTATATCGGCACCAGAGAACATTGCCTCGATCCTCTGCTCGAGCCCGGCGCGGCGAGCGAGAGCCACCAGTCTCTCGATGGTCTCGGCGTTGGCCCGGTGCTTCGAGTAATCGAGCCATAGATCTGCAGCCTGGCACTGCATCCTTTCCGCCCGTTTCGGGTCCTCGGCGAAGAGATCACGCAGATGCCTGCCGGCTATCGTGGTCTGATGCGAATGGAGAGCTGACCACTCCAGGCTGGAGGCTATGGCAGGGTGGTCCGAGGGAGAGCTCTCTTGGGGCATGTTCCCAGGATCGCGCACCCCG
>DAHXND010000011.1 GCA_027366675.1 Acidimicrobiales bacterium | reverse complement strand
GGTTCGCCCGCGGCGACGGGTTCGGTCTGTTGGCCAGGAGACCCCGACGCACCAGATCGGATGATGGCAGCCTCGTCGGTCCCTAGATACGCAGCTATGACCGCCGGATTCGTAAGAACCTCCGAAGTGGTGCCAGATGCGATCACGGCCCCCAGGTGCAAGCATACGAGCCTGTCCGCGATCGAGGCTACGAGAGGTACGTCGTGCTCGATGACCACGCAGGCGGCACCGGTCTGATCCTTCAGGCCGAGCAGTAGCTCGCCCAGCGCCTCACTCTCTCTCTGGGCTATCCCCGAAGAAGGCTCGTCCAGGAACAGCCCCTTTGGCTCATGGGCCAGGACGCACGCCAGCTCCACGACACGTCGGGTGCCCACAGAGAGCTCTGATACGAAGGAGCTCCTCCATCGGACCAGTCCCATCTCGTCCAAGAGCTCCTCTACCCTATCCTGGATGAGCGCCTCGGAGTCCCTGACGGCCTGCAGGTTCAGGGCACTTGCTACGGGGTCGCGAACCGCCACGAAGCGCTCCAGCGCCACCGCCAGCGCCTCGGACACGGTCAGCGATGGGAAGACTCTGGCATCCTGGAATACCCGCCCGAGCCCGCGCCTCGCACGGGCGCTCGGAGATAGCCGAGTGACATCTCTGCCAGACATATATATTCTACCGCTACGAGGGGCCAGGTATCCAGAGCAGACATCGAACAGGGTCGTCTTACCAGCACCGTTCGCTCCTATGATGCCCAGGATCTCCCCAGGCTGGACGGAGACGTTTACATCGGACAGCGCCCGTATGCCACCGAAGTTCAGCCCTATGCCAACGCAGCTGAACGCCGGCACGACCACAGATCCGTTCAACGCATCAGGGGGCGTGGCCGGATAGCCCATGGCCGGCGCCATACCCGCTCCTCGCGCCATAGCCGGTGGAGGCGGCGTAGCCGGATAGCCGATGGCCGGCGCCATACCCGCTGCTCGCGCCATAGCCGGTGGAGGCGGCGTAGCCGGTGCCCGGGGAGACGCCGGTGCCACCCCGAGCAGCAGATCTACCGGGCTTGCCGGGACCCCACCGGAGGATGAGCCCCCAGGTCCCGGCCCCATGCCCGCTGGCCCCATGCCCGCTGGTTCCGTGCCCGCTGGTTCCGTGCCCGCCGGCCCCATGCCCGCTGGTTCCGGACTAGCAGTTCCGGTGGCTCGCGGCCTGGAGCTCCCCGCGTGGCGCTGCTCTGCCCTCGTAGCCGCACGCAGGAAAACCGACCGCAGCAGCTCTGGTTGCTGGGCAAGGGTCGGAGTAGGACCGGAGAATCGGATGCGGCCACGTTCCATGAACACAGCCCTCTTCGCGATCGCCGTGGCTATGTTCACCGACTGCTCGACCACCACTACCGTCATTCCCATGCTCGATAGCTCACGTAGCACTCCGAGCAGCTCAGCCACCACTGCTGGGGCCAGGCCGAGAGACAGCTCATCTATGAGTAGGAGCTTTGGCCGGCACAGCAACGCCTGAGCGACTGCCAGCATCTGCTGCTCGCCTCCAGATAGAAGGCCTGCCCTGGCGTCGAGCCTGCCGGAGAGCGCGGGGAAAAGCTCCAGAACCCGCCCGGTTGCTTCCCGGAGGAACCTGGCATCGATACGTTCCTGTAGCCAGCCCGCCAGCCTGAGGTTCTCCCGCACGGTGAGGGAAGGGAACACGCCTCGCCCGCCGGGCACGGTGACGAGGCCCGCAGCCACGCGGCTAGCCGGATCCCATCCAGTTATATCGTGACCGGCGAATACCACTACCCCGGAACGTGCGGGTAGAAGGCCGGAGATGACGCGTAAGGCAGTCGACTTTCCAGCTCCGTTCGTCCCGAGCAGCGCCAGGATCTCTCCCTGCCGGATCCCCAATGTAACGTCGAAGAGGACGGGCACGTTCCCATAGCCGGCGTCAAGGCCCTCGCAGAAAGCGACCGCTTCCTGGAGGTCCCCAGCCGCACTCCCGGTACCGCCACCGCCTCCGGCCTGCCCTGTGGACTCGAATGCCTCCAGCGCCTCCAACCTGAGCGCGGCTCTGTGTGTGGCGCCCGCTGGCTGGCCATTGCCAATCTGAGGTCCTATCTCCGCTGCAGCGAGCTCATCGGGGCTTAGCTGGTCCAGGCCGTGCAGGCGCGCTATCCATTTCACGATGCGATCTCGAGCTTCGAAGATCAGCCCGCCTATCCCCTCGGGAACGAAGGCCAGGATGAGGAGCAGCCCGGCTCCGGTGCCAAGCAGGCTCCACGCGCCCGGAGCGAAGTACGTCAGCCCCTCGACGAACGCAGCCCCCACTATGGCGCCTGGCAACGAGCCAAGCCCGCCTATCACAGCCATCGCGAAGGTATCTACGCTGAGGCTGGCAGGAAAACCCGCGTAGCCGACTCCCCGGAGAAGGACCACATAGAGCCCCCCGGCAAGCCCGGCCAGCGCACCAGCGAACGCGAACGCGACAAGCTTTTCCCGGAGAGGGCTGATCGCGTACGCGCTGGCGGCTCGCGGGTTATCGCGCACAGCCAGGATCGCACGCGCGCTACGAGTACGCCTCAGGTTCCGAGCTAGATAGTAAGCACCGATGATGAGCAGGAGGCATAGGACGTAGAAGACGTAAGTGCTGTTCAGATCGAAACGACCGAACAGGGTCGGGCGCGGCACCGCACTCGGGTCGAGCACCGGAAAGTTCGTAGAGGAGAGCAACCACTGGTCAACCATGCTCGCGAACGCGAGCGTGACTACCGCAAGGTACAGGCCGCTCATACGTAGAGCCGGGATACCGATAAGAAGGGCGACAACTGCCCCTACGGCTATGGAGACGCCCAGGCACAGCAACAGGTTCAGGTGCTGCGACACCAGCAGGGCTCCAGTCGCAGCAGCTCCGACCCCCACGAAGGCGAACTGGCCCAGACTGATCTGCCCTGCCCAGCCCGTCAGCACGACGAGGGAGATAGCCACCATCGCGTAGATGACCACCGTCGCGAGCAATGTCAAGTTACTGGCGTTCAGAGCCAGCGGGATGAGCAGGGCTGCAACGACCATGACGCCCACCAGCACCTTGCGACCGATCCGTACCTCCCTCATCCGAGCCCACGCTGCCGGAAGTGGCCTGACCTCCCTGAGAGCTATGAACCCTCCGAGGCCACTCTCGTCTGTCCTGGATGACCGCCGTGCCGGGATCAGCCACTGCTGGAGTAGCAAGCCCGCCAGCACGAACACGAAGAGCCCGAGAGTCACCCACGAGGACTGCGGGTAAGACCAGAACACAGCTTCCTGGAATACATCGATGACAAGTGCTGCGAAGAAAGTGATCGGCAGGCTCTCCATGCCCCCGATCACGGCGGCCGCGAGCGGCACGATCAGGGAGCTGGGCCCAGCCACCGATGCGCCCACATTCGGACCCAGGATGGGAGCCTCCAGCATGAGCCCGATGCCCGACAGAGCAGCTGCCAGAACCCAGGCGATCCGGAACAGCCTGCGGACCGGCATGCCGAGGAGCACGGCCCTTTCCGAGGAGTCTGCCGCTGCTCGGATCCCTATGCCAGTGCTGGTCCGCGTGAGGAAGAGCCACAGGCCGGCGATGATCACGGGTACCACGATCAACGCGAGGACGTCGTTGCCGTTGAACGTCAGGGGACTGATCGTGAACTTCCAGTCGAGAGGTGTGGCGAAGTCCGTCAGCTGGGATAGATGGAAGGGCTCTGGAGCCACTATGGCTGCTGCTCCCAGGATCTCTGCGATCCCAATCGTCGCCACGGTCAAGATGAGCCGTGGCACGTTCTGGAAGCGCCAAGCCACCAGGGCATCCACCAAGAACCCTACGGCGAGGGAGACGGCCAGGCCTATCAGCAACGCGAGCCAGAAGTTCACCCTGTACGCGGTGACCGCGATGATAGCTGCCGAAGCCCCGAGCGCCCCCATCTGGCCCTGGGCAAAGTTTATTATGCGCTGGGAGCGATAGATCAGAACGAGCCCGACTGCCACCAATGCATCGAGACTCCCCTCGATCAAGCCCTGCACAACCACCGCTACCGGGAGATGGGCCGGCAAGAAATGATTCGCCACGATATACGCTATGACGAGGAAGATCCCTATGCCTACCCCTGTCCCCAGGCGGCGCCGTGAAGGGCCCGGAACCCTCCTGAGCGAGACTGCGGAAGCGCTCATGGATACGCCTCAGGGAGCCACTGGAGGGCTGGTGGGGCACGATAGCTGGGTGTGGGCGGGAAGCACAGACCGGATCGTCGAGAATCGGTACTCCTTGCCTCCGTTGCACGCGACGAAGCTGCCAGCCTTACCGGTCATCGGGCTCTTCGCTGTGGCGCTCCACTTCACGATCTCGAAGCCCGATGACACATCAGGCTTACCCGGGGCGGATCGCCACATCCCGAACATTCCCCCCGGCAGGGACGGCGGGAGGTGCTGCCATGCCCACTCGAAGCTGGCAGGCGTCAGGTCAGGTCCCGCCACCTGGAGCGCAGCGAAGAACGGGAGGAGCGACGCATAGACGAACGGGTAGGAAGGGATGATCTTCTCGCCTGGCGTCGCTCCCATCTCGAAGGCCTTGACTGCTTCCTCGTCCTTGTACGGCGGCAGTATGCTCCCTATGGAGATCACCTGGGAGCGCTCCTTCGGCGTTAGAAGCGTAACCATGCGATCAATGGCTGTTGCATTCAGCGCGAAGTATGACGACAAGAACATCTCCGGATAATAGCCGACCGCTGCCTCGTCTCTCGTGAAGAACACAGGCGTTATGGGATCGCACGCAGAGCAGATCACCGTAGTGACTCCGGCCTGCTTGAAACGACCGATCGCGGTCTGGACCTCGGAAAGAAGGGTGCTCAGATCGAATGCGAATCCTATCTGCGCTGCTGGATGCACCCCATAACGAGCCAGATCGGCATCGATTTCCTGAACACACCTGCTCGCCTGGGGGTTCGTAGGGTAGAAGATCCCTATCTTCTGCGCTTGGCTGCGCAGCTTCGCTGTACCTGCATAGGCCGCGGGGAGCCCGGCGAGTCCCTTGCCGAAGATGGCGCCTATCGCTTCTGCGTCCTGGGTGCAGGTCGGCCCTACCGAGTAGGCATACGGCTCTCTGCTCGTATACCACTTCCTGTTCTCTACATAGAGGCTCTCCGTGACGACGTGGTCTGCAGCCAGATCACTCGAGAACATCTGGCTCGAGCCTATCAGTGACATGTCGGCGAATGCGTGCAGCCCGTTCTCTTCGTTCTCTGCGTCCGCCTCGGCCTGGGGCGCTCCCGTGCCTGTGTCCTCCTGGATGAAGTTACCCTTGCCCGTAAATGGCACCAGCACGACGTGACGTCCATAGAGCTCGTAGGTGCGGTTGAACGTAGCGATATAGGCCTCCATCGTAGAGACGGCCTCGGCGTTCGTCCCGATCACAGCCGGAGGCACTATGGCATACAGGAGACCCAGCTCGCTCGTCGCGGCCAACCGGTAGGCCACCCGGATCGTGGTGGCTGTTACCCCGTTCGAGGTAGCCCCACCGTTCTTGCCGTGCCACTTGGGCTCGCAGATCGGCGCGTACTTCGACCAGGGCACCTGGCGGATACCCGGCGCGCAATGATAGCCGCCGACAGTCACGCCTGGAGTACCCGCTGGAGCAGGCCTCGTTATACCAGGCGCAAGAGGTGGACGCGACGTCGTCGTCGGAGCGACCTGGGAGGAGGTACTGACCTTCGGCACCAGGAGGAGGAGGAGAACCACGGCTACCAGCAGTGTGGCGAAAAGCCCGTAGCGACGGATCAGCCTGTTCGCAAGGCCGGAGCTGCCCCCGGAAGGGGTGCGGGCAGGATAGCCGGGTGAACCTGCTCTTGGTCGCTCAGCTCTACCCGAGCCACCCGATCCCCCGGAGAAGGAACCAACTCCCTTCGACACGACGCCTTCGACCCCCTTAGCCTAGCTCAGTCAACCATATCGCAGGGAGCACTCCCCCCGATCCCGAACCGCACTGCTCTAACTGCCTTCTCTCGCACGGGCGCTCCTGGCCAGTGACCCTTCCACGCTCTAGGGACGTGAGTCAGCTCCGCGGCACCTTCGACCATGGGAGATCGCGATCCACCCGCGGCTCCCCCGGCAGGCCGAGAACCCGCTCTCCGAGGATGTTCCGCATGATCTCCGATGTTCCCCCCTCTACCGTGTTTGCTCGTGACCTGAGAAGCATCTTCCGTACATCGCTTCCCACGAAGGACGCCTCATCAGGCCTACGCATAGCATAGCTCGCGTAGAGCATTCCGGCCGGACCCAGTAGGTCGATGCACAGCTCGTAGATACGTTGGTTCAGCTCTGCATTCAGTAGCTTGCCAACCGATCCCTCCGGACCTGGAGTCCCTGCCTCCCGTAGCTGGCTCGCGCGCAAGTTCGTTAGACGACCAGCCTCTGCCTGAGCCCACAGCCGCACGAGGCGCTCCCGCAGGACCGGGTCATGACGGGAGGCTGCCTTCCAGAGCTTCACCGCCTCGGCTATCGGTCCTGATCCCCTGGAGCCCACACCGCCCCCCAGAGCGACACGCTCGTTCATGAGCGTGGTGAGCGTCACCCGCCAACCCTCGCCAACGGCACCCAAGCGCTCGCGATCTGGAATACGGACGTCGGTAAGATATACCTCGTTGAACTCTGCCTCGCCAGTGATCTGGCGTAACGGTCGTACCTCGACTCCTGGAGCGTGCATGTCGAGAACGAAGTAGGTGAGGCCCTGATGCTTGGGGACGTCCGGATCGGTGCGCGCCACGAGGAGGCCGAAGCGAGCGACATGGGCGAGAGTCGTCCAGACCTTCTGACCGTTCACGATCCACTCGTCACCATCCTGGACAGCTCGTGTGGCCAGGCTTGCAACATCGGAACCTGCTCCCGGCTCGGAGAAGAGCTGGCACCAGACCTCTTCGCATGTAAAGAGTGGGCGTAGGTACCTATCTATCTGCGCGGCGCTCCCGTGCGAGATCAGAACCGGAGCCGCCATGCCAACACCAATCGGATTACGGTAGAAATTTACCGGAAACCCTGCCCGGCGGAGCCGGGTGTCGATCACGCTCTGGAGCCGGACGCTCAGACCGAGACCTCCACGTCCCTCGGGAAAGTTGACCCAGGCGAGACCGCTGTCGAACTGGGAGCCCCACAGCTCCTCTGCCGGCGTCTTTGCCACGTCAGTCGCAGCGAGAAGCTCCGTGAGACGTTGTTCCACGAGCGCCTCTTCGGGATCTGCGCCATGGTCTCCTGACTGCAACTGCGCTGCGCTGCTCTGCGCCATCATGGCTCCTTCCAGCCGGGTGATCTCTGGTGGCCCTCTCCGGCCACCAGCCATGCAAATGTTACCCGAGGGCAACTGAACAGGCACGCGGCAGCGCTACAGAGCCGTGGCCAGGGAAGCCGGTGCCAGGGAAGCCGTAGCACCAGTGAGCCGGTGCCTGCCGCTCGCTTCAGTGTCCGGTTAGCCGTACAACCAGGAGATGATCGCCTGAGGCGAGAGCGGGATCACGGCCGACGCCCAGGACGACCTCGCCGTCATGGACTGCGCCGAGAATCAATCCTTCGACACGCTCCTCGTGTCGAATAACGCTGATCGGCTCGCCAACCAGCTCCGGGGGAAGATCGATCTCGTCCAGCCTGTATCCGTTCGTCGCGATGAGCCGCACCAGCAGATCCGCTGCATGGGGTGTTTCCAGACTTTTCGCCAGGGTATGGCCGATCAGGTGCTCCGCAGATATGGTCCTGCTCACCCCCAGATCACTCAGCGCCTCTGCCACCTTCGCCGAGTCCGTAACGGCGACGACCGGCACCAGAGGAGCCAGATGCCTGAGCAGCACGGTCGTGAGCAGCACGTCGCTGTCTCTCTCTCCGAGCACGAGAGAGCGCTCGGCCTTCTCCGGCTGGCTCTTTCGCACGACACTCTCCTCGGTCGGATCCCCCTGGAAGTGGTGCACCTTCAGCGGAAGAGCCGAGGAGTCGCCATCTGCTACGACCACTACCTGCTTGCCCGCCTCCAAGAGCTCACCGGCAAGAAGCGGCACGACGGGTCCCATGCCGTAGATGGCTACATGGCCACCGGTAGGGATCTTCCACTCCACGCCTAGCAGCGTAGTTAGCCTGGCCGCCGCGAAGACAGCTGCCAGCATCGCGAAAGCCCCACCGAACAGCGGGATGGTCGTGAGCATGGTGACCACTGCGATGATCCTGCCCGCTGCGTTGTGAGGAGTAACGTCCCCGTAGCCCACGGTTGTCGCTGTCGTGACTGCCCAATAGAGGCCAATCCATACGCTCACATGCTCCGCCAGAGCGAATAGCGCGCCGCAGATCAGGGTCGCTATTGCCCCCAGGACAGCGAGCGCCACGATCTGCGCCCGCTTGACCTTGTTCAAGATGATACTGATTATCGTAAGCACGGCAACACGAGCGTAGCCCGGCTGCCGGCTGTGGAGCGGAGAGGGTGGGATTTGAACCCACGGACCCGGTTTCCCAGGTCAACTCATTAGCAGTGAGTCCGATTCGGCCGCTCTCGCACCTCTCCTAGGTCTGCATTCTACGCGACGTGCTGAGCCCTGAACCGCAGGAAGGAGGTGAGGGCCAACATGAGCAGGGCTGCCAACGCCAGCGCCGCCATGATCCAGGACAGCGTCGTATCAGCGCTCTCTGCCCTCGATGCTGCGCCACTTCCCCTGCGTATCAGCACCGGGGTACCGAGCAGCCCGGCGGTGTTCTCAGCCTGGACCTCCACGCCCTTCACGGAACGCGCCACATTTATCACCTGGGTCGTCCCGGCTCTCCCCGAGGGGCGCACCAGGGCTTTCCGTCCGGACGGCTCGTAGGTGATCCGGTAGCCCGCGACCTCTCCCGAGTACCATGTGCCCCCTGGAGCCTCGAAGCTCAGCCTGCCCGCACCTGGAGCGAAGCTCGCCTTGCGCGGGACCCCCGGTGGTCTCGTTACGAGGCCATAGAGCCCGGTGTTCCAGTTGTCGTGGGCCGCGCTCCACCACTGGTCGTTCTTCGAAGCGGGGGCGTTGGTGGTCCAGATCATCAGGTAACCCTCCCTGGTCACCGATATCAAGTCGAGCTTGCCGTTGCCGGCGAGATCACTCACGGTAGGAGCGAACAGTGTCCACCCGGTGGTCCATTTCGGGAATCCCGGTACCTCCTGACCCGTCTTCGTCACCGCCTCTATCGCGTTCGAGTCCCCACCGACCACCACGGCATCGCTACCTCCCCTGCCAAGCGGAGCCACGATGGGCTCTCCCAGGAAGTCCAGGCCCTGAGTAGATGAGGGAAAGCCTGGCAGCTCCGCAAGCGCCGGCTCCGGCCCCAGCAGACCTCTGCCCGGCGCTGCCGTAGCACCACCTGCAGGGGGGCTGGCAGGGTAAGCAGCCAGGTACTGGTCTATACCGGACTCGTTGTTCGAAGCCAGCTCGGCTACGGCGAAGCTTCGCGCTCCACTCTCCTGCTGCACCACCGCCAGCTTCCCGCCGAGCCGGCCAACGGCAGCACTGGTGGAAAACGGGAAAAGGAACCTGTCTTTGCGCGGAACCTGGGCAGCGCTCTTCGAGCTGCCCTGAATGAGGGGCAGCAGGTTCAGTGCGCTGTATACCGAACCGTACTGGGCAATTGCCCGGCCGGATGCACCGTAGAGGTAGGGCGTGGTCCAGACGGGACCGATCTCCACATCACCATCCGCGCTGAAGGCGGTCTCGGTCGCGGAAAGCGGCTCGTCCAGAGCAGGTGCCGATGCCCTGGCCTGCGCATCCGATCGGGGAGTCACGCTTGATCTGGGAGGTACGCTCGGCCTTGCCGGTAGCGCCAGAGACGGATCGAATGCGGCAGGTTCGTCACTTCCCTCTGTCACGAACGACTGGGCCGAGTCGTAGTACTCGAGAACGCCGGGCATTACGAGCGGATCCCAGCCAGAAACCGGCTTGCCGTCCGATTGATACGCGAAGGCCGTGCCGTAGGGGAAAGGCTCGAGCCCACTTCCCGTGATCTCGCTGTACTGGCTCCTCTCCACGATATCGAGCCCCTTCGTGCCCGCCAGGTGCACGATCGTTGGAGTAGAGCCAAGCTCCTCGTCTGCCAGCAGCGAATAACCCTTCGGCACCTGGAATCCAGCCGGCAGGGTCACGGCAACGGGCCAACCCGCCAGGTCGTGGCCATCAGGCTGCCACACATGGAGATAGCCGTCGCAGCCCGCCACGATCACATCGAGCTGGTTCCCCCCACCTATCGGCGACAGCACCGGCGCGGCTATCCCGCACATGGAAGCGAGACGCGTGTAGGGAAGCCCTGGCCGGGGAACCGGGAAGCTGGTTCGCACCCCGCGGTCCATCACCTTGGGCCAGCCAGGCAGGAGGTGGCCCGCTGCATCCCAGGCGTAGACAACACCTTCCAGGCTCACCGCCACGACATCCAGGTTCCCCGTGTGGAACAGGTCCCCTATGGCTACGTCGGCCAGGATCGGCTGGCTGCCCGGGTCTATCCCCCTCGGGACAGGGCCCTGCGGCTTCACGGGCAGCGTATGCACCGGCCAGCCGGGGAGCTCCCGCCCGGTCATCGGATCTATGGCGTCTACAGTCCCATTCGCCGTGCCGAAGACCAGATCCATCTGACCGGTACCCTGCAGGTCAGCAGCGACTGGCTGGCTCTCCCCGCTGGAAGATAGCCGCATCGGGAAACCAGGGAGCCAGTCAGGATCGTGAACCACGTAGATGGACCTGCGGTCGAGCGCGCTCTGGTGTGCGTCGTCGGTGACAACCACCCTGAGTGTGACGGTGTACTCCTCTGTGGAGCCGAGCTGTTTCGTCTTCGACAGGTGAAATGCTGCGTCCCAGAACGACTTCGCGATACTCGACAGATCCAGCCGCCCGAGGATACCGCTGGTGCTCCCGTGACCACTTCCCGAGCCGATCACGAACCAGGACGTCGAGAGAGGCTCGGCACCGAGGGCAGCTTCCGCTGTCCAATGAAAGCCCTGACCTGCCGGTGCATGCACAATCCCCCTCAGGGCAACCGAGGACTCCCGGGTCGGATCAGCCAGCGTGTACCAGGAAGGGCTCGTTATCTCTACAGAAGGCGGGACCTCGTGGCGAGCGTCGAGACGAGCCATCGCTGCGGCTACGTCAGGGATGCCGTAGCCGTACTGAAGGCTCCAGGCCCCGTCCGCTCCAGGCCAGGACATCGTCGTGTTCGTGAATGGGTGAGAGGTCTCGCGCATGAGCTGTATTGCCTCACCCACACTGAGCGGTGATGAGATCTGGTGATTCGCGTAAGCCTGCTCGGCGTAGGAGAACAGCAAAGCGAAGCTCGCCCCCAGCGTGGGTGTGGACTCTGAGGTAGAGCCCCCGTTGGAAGGGACCACGAACATCGCGTGGCTGCCCCAGGACGTCAGGTCGGAGCGGACCCAGCCGGTGCCAGCCTTGTCTGCAACGACCCCGTTCCCGCCCAGCACGTGGTTCCAGTACATGCCCCCCTGGTGATCCGTGCTGTCGAAGTCGTTCGTAGCCTCGACCAGAGCCACGCCCTTCTTCCTCAGGTAGTTCAGCACCTCCTGCTGGAACCTGGAGTGCCCGAGGTCGGCGGTCACGGACACGATCACCTTGGCCCCTGCCCGTGCCGCATACAGATAAGCCTCTGCCAGCCTCTGCGTATCATCGAGGGCCTCTACGCCTGCCTTGACAGGCATGATCGAGCAGTCGGGACACACCTCGTGGATCAGGTTCATCTGATTGTCGGAATGATCATAGGTCGAGTCGGAGGTGGCAGGATCGTTGTTGTGCCGGTAAACGTTCCAGCCAGATATATCGTTTGGATACCCATCATGATCGTGATCGACGCCGTTGGAGAAGGCAGCTATCAGGTCCTCCGGGTCAAGGATCCCCCCAGGGCCGCGGTCGGTGACCCGAGGGTCGCTCTTCCAGTCGGTGACGTTGACGTAGCCCTTCGTGTACAGCTCGTAGTTGGCTTCCTTGTTCGAATAGTGGAGGGCGCAGCGCTCGGTATGCCCGTTGACCGTCATCGTCGCCGTAGCAATCGTTTTACCCACGCACGGAACGGGCAGCTCTCGCCAGTTCACGTAAAGGTCATTCACATAGTTCTTAACGATGGGATCGTAGTAATTGATACCACCTTCGACATAGGCAACAATCATGTTATGGCTGCCCCGCGTATAACGCGACCAGGCTTCGTGGAGGTTCAGTCCATACCGGCCAAAGCGGGTGACCTTCGCCGGCGCCGGGTGGCCGGGTTCGGGCGCAGGGTGCAGGGGCGGCTCTGGTGCCCTTGGTGCATGGTCCGGCGCTTGACCGGACAGCCCGGCAGCTCCGGCAGCAGCCGGGCCGATCAGAGGAACGAACATGGCAGTGACCACCGCCAGAGCCACCATGCAGAGGAGAGCATTGCCCAGGAGATTCCTACTGGTGCAAACGCGCACGACCCCATCTCCTGACCGGCGCCGAGCGCCTTCTAGAACGCGATAGCCCCTCCCCATGCCACCTCATGGTTAGCAAAGGGTCAGCCCTTTCGCAACAGACTCCCTGGCAATGCTCTCCACGGAGCGGCGTAGGCAGGCCTGCGACACCTCGAGCTTGCGTGATATATCAGAGTGATATATCATCTCTCTCGTGCTGGAGCTCGCCATCCTTGGACTCCTCGAGGAGCAGGATCTTCACGGCTACGAGCTGCGCAAGAGGCTCAGGGCCCGTCTGGGAGTATTCGCGAACCTCTCCTTCGGCTCGCTGTACCCTGCGCTCGCCCGCCTCGAGGCCTCGGGGGCCGTCGTGTCGATGCCTTTGCGCCATGAGCCGGCAGACCCAGACGAGGCCGGGGGCACGCTCATACCCCTGACCGGCTCTCTGGGTGGGGAACGTGCGGCTCTCGGCAGCGACTCCAGGCGGCTTGTCGCCCCGAAAGCCCGCCGCGTGCGATCTCGCAAGATCTACCACCTGACCCCTGATGGCGATACCCTCTTCCATCGCCTCCTCGATGACGAGATGGGGGCTGACCGCGCCAGAGCCTTCCCGCTCCGGCTCGCCTTCGCAGGGCACCTTGCCCCTCAGGCTCGGATCGCCCTCCTGGAACGGCGTCGCGCGGAGCTCATGCGAAGCCTTGACAAAGACGACACCGGAGCCGGCAGCGATCTGGACCGGTATGGGCGTGCCCTGCTCGAGCACCGGCGTGAGTCCCTGGTATTCGAGATCGAGTGGCTCGAGCGCCTGATAAATGCCGAGCGGGCATATACGAGAACCACGGCCAGCCAGCCCGGTGAGCAAGCGCAGGCCACCACCAGGCGAGCTGCCAGCCACCATGCTCTCCCTTCAGGGATTCGTGGGTCTACGGAGGCTGCCGCTTCACCAGAGTCAGTAAATACACGATAAGAAAGGAACCAGCCAATGAGCACCATCCGCGTGGCCATCGCCGGCATAGGCAACTGCGCGAGCTCCCTCGTACAGGGAGTCGAATATTACAAGCTTGCCGATACAGCGGAATCCATCCCTGGTCTAATGCACGTGAACCTCGGTGGCTATCACGTGCGTGACGTGACCTTCGTAGCCGCCTTCGACGTCGATGCCTCCAAGGTGGGAACTGACCTCGGTAAGGCCATCTTCTCTGGCCAGAACAATACCTTCCGCTTTGCCGAGCCAGGGGATCTCGGCGTCATGGTGCAGCGCGGACCCACGCTCGATGGCCTGGGCTCGTACTATCGAGACACCATAGATGAATCTCCGGAACCTCCTGTCGACATCACCGAAGCGCTGAGTGCATCAGGCGCTGACGTGCTCGTGAGTTACCTACCGGTAGGATCCGAAAAGGCACAGCGCCACTACGCATCGGCATGCTTGGAAGCGGGCGTCGCGTTCGTGAACGCCATCCCGGTGTTCATCGCAAGCGATCCTACCTGGGCCAGGAAGTTCGCCGATGCAGGGGTTCCCATCATCGGCGACGACATAAAGAGCCAGCTTGGCTCCACCATCATCCATAGGGTGTTGGCACGACTCTTCGAGGATCGAGGCCTTGTCATAGATCGCACCTACCAGCTGAACGTTGGCGGGAACATGGACTTCAAGAACATGCTGGAACGCGAGCGTCTCGAATCGAAGAAGATCTCGAAGACCCAGGCGGTCACCAGCCAGGTAGCCAGGGGGCTGGATGCAGACGACGTCCATATCGGGCCATCAGATCACGTGCCATGGCTGAAAGACAGGAAGTGGGCATACATACACCTAGAGGGTCGGAACTTCGGCGATATACCGGTGGTACTCGAGTGCAAGCTGGAGGTATGGGACTCACCGAACTCAGCAGGCGTGATAATAGATGCCCTTCGTTGCGCCAAGCTCGCCAGGGACAGGGGCCTGGGGGGCCCACTGATCGGGCCGTCTGCCTATTTCATGAAGTCGCCGCCTGCCCAGTATCGGGACGAAGAGGCTCGCCTCATGGTAGAGGAGTTCATCGCTCGCACCTGAGCACAGATCCCGAAGCGCTCGGGGCTCGGGAGAGGTGAGCTGTTCGCCTAGAGCGGGTTCGCTGATCGGCTCTGCCACCACCTATCCAGCCTGACCATGGTCTCCTCCTTGCCAATAAGCCCCTCTTCCATCCTCAGCTCCAGAAGAAACCTCAGCGCCTCACCCACCTCGGGGCCGGGTTGCAACCCCAGATGCGCCATCACCTCCTGGCCGTCCAGCTCGGGACGGATCGCGTCCAGGGCCTCCTGCTTCTCCAGCTCCGCTATCCGGCGCTCGAGCTCGTCGATGCGGCGAGCCAGTGCCTTTGCCCTGCCCTCGTTTCGCGTCGTGCAGTCACAGCGAGTGAGCTCGTTCAACCGGCCGAGCAGGGGACCCGCATCACGCACGTAGCGGCGCACAGCGTGATCTGTCCATCCCATCCTGTAGGTGT
>DAHXND010000229.1 GCA_027366675.1 Acidimicrobiales bacterium | reverse complement strand
GCGATGCTACCCCGCTCGGAGGCGATCCTGGGAGCGATGTCGCCCTCGCAGCCGCGCCTACAGACGCGCCTACAGACGCGCCTACAGCCGCGCCTACAGACGCGCTCTCACGCTTGAACGCCGCCAACTGGCGCTCGGTGCTCTTCGCCCTCACCACCATCCTGGCGTCGAGTGACACGACCATCTCGTGATCGAGCACCTCGTAGAAGAGGTACCCACCAAGAGCTAGCAACACCACCGAGACAAGTGCTACGACGGCCGCCAGGCGTAAGCGTATCGACACCGCTGCTCAAGTCGGGACTGACGATGGGCGCCGCAGGCGGTAGCCGACCCCCCGCACGGTTTGCAGGTCTGCGCATCCAAAGGGCTGGTCCACCTTACGGCGGAGGTAGGAAACATACTGGTCCACCACGTTAGATGTGCCATCGTAGGCGAAGTCCCAGATCTGATCTAATATCCGAGAGCGAGTCAGCACCTGACCGGGATGGCGGAGGAACAGCTCGAGAAGCGCGAACTCCTTCGGCGAAAGCTCGATCTCCACCTCGCCCCGCCAAGCCTGATGAGTGCCCGGATCTATGCGCAGGTCGCCAACCTGTATCTCCGTAGGACGCTCTACTCCCCCCCGGCGCACGAGTGCTCGGAGCCGGGCCGCGAGCTCCGTGAAGCTGAACGGCTTGACCAGGTAGTCGTCTGCGCCGGCGTCGAGCCCGCTCACCCGATCGGTCACCTGAGCGCGAGCAGTCAGCATGATGACAGGCATCCAGCGCCCCCGGTCACGGAGCTGCCTGCAGACGCTGAGCCCGTCCATCCCCGGAAGCATCACGTCGAGAACCACGGCGGCATAGTCCTGCTCGGTCGCAGCCCACAGCGCCGAGGGACCGTCGGCCACCACGTCTACAGCGTATCCCTCCTCCTCGAGCCCTCGCCTGAGCACGCTCGCCATCCGGACCTCGTCCTCCACTACAAGCAGCCTCACATCACATACATCTACCCGCCGAAGATGTGAAAAACATGAGTGAGATCTTGGCCAGACCGCTTCCGGCCCCGGCTGTTCGAGGAATCCCTACCGTGCCGCCCACGACGCCAGGCCTTCTGCATGGACACGCCGCATGGCGGCCACGTCCTCCCGCCGGGGACCCTTGCCCGCCCCGGGCACCTCCAGGAGCACAGTGGACTCCTGGATCGACGGATGCCCGAGAAGCCAGCCGAGCGCAGCGCCACCTATGGTCCCTTCTCCGATGTTCGCATGGCGATCCCGGCCCGATCCGAGAGGCACCTTCGAGTCATTGCCGTGAATACACCTGAGCCTGCCCAACCCCAGAACCTCGTCGAACGCCTCGACCGCGGCATGTGCCTCGTCTGCATCCCTGTAGGCCACGCCCGATGCCCACAGGTGCTGCGTATCGAGGCAGACTCCCAGGCGCTCGTCTCTGCCGGCGGCTTCGATGAGCCGAGCGAGCTCGGTGAAGCTCCGGCCTACCGTTCCGCCTGCTCCGGCAGTGTTCTCGAGCAAGATGGGGCAGGCAGTACCTGCCTGGGCAGCGTCCAGGACCTTCCGGCAACCAGAGGCTACGCGCTCCACGCAGGATTCGAAACCCTCTCCCCTGTGACTTCCGGCATGCAGCACCAGTCCGGAGGCACCGATCTCCCTGGCAACCCTGAGGTTGTCGAGCAGGCAGTCCAGCGAGCGGGCGTAGAGCGACTCGTCAGACGTAGCCAGGTTGATCAGGTAGGTCGCGTGGCAGAAGACACGTCTGATCGTGGCATGTGATGCCAGCGATTCCCGGAACCTCGACAGCACGTCTCCCGAGAACGGGCTCGGCTTCCATCCACGCGGGCTCTGGGTGAATACCTGGATGGCGTCAGCCCCTACCTCGTCTCCATGGCTGAGTGCCAGGGAGAATCCGGGCCCAGCCCGGACATGGGCTCCTACCAGCACGGTGCCGGCCGCCGCTCAGGCCGCCGCACGCTTGGCCTCTATGATGGCCGAAGCTCGGGAGAGGGATGTCACACCGAGGAACAGCACCACGAGACCCAGCGCTTCGGCTGTCCCTCGTATCCCGCTGGTCTGTAGCCGGTCGCCGAAAAGACCGATGCCGATCAGGATGCTGGCCAGCGGGTCCACCACGACGAGGGCACTCTGGGATGCCGTTATGGGACCGGCCTGGAACGCGTTCTGCGCCAGGAACAGAGCGAGTATGCCAGACGCGACCATGGCATAGAGCTCCCAGTGCGAGAAGACCGACACCCAGTCCCGCCCGAGGAAGATCGTCACGTCCTTCATGAACGAGGCTGCTAGAGCGAATCCTATTGCTGCAGCGGTACCGAATAGAGCGGATCGCCAGAATCCGAGCACATGGCTATGCTTATCGCTGCGCATCCCAAGCGCCGCAGCAGCCATCGTCAATAATGCCATGGCGGCGATACACGATGCCACTACCTCCCCCCAGCTTTCCAGGCTCGGAACCCGCTTCCCTCCACCAGGATCCGCAGCTACCAGGAAGGCTGACAAGCCGACGCACGTGAGCAGTCCTCCCGACCAGCCGCTCCAGCCCACACGGCGCCTGAAGACGATCACGAGGATCAGCATCAGGAAGACCAGCTCTGTGGTCAGAGTGGGCTGCACGACGGACAATGCGCCGTGATCGAGTGCCAGGAACTGGAACACGAATCCCGCGATCATGGCCGCGAAGCCAGCCAGCCACACCGGCTTCGTGAACGCGTACGCGATCAGCCGCCACGAGAGCGACATCTCCCGAGGCGCCTCCCGCACCCCTGCCCGCTGCAAGATCGTAGTAAGGGCATTTGCAAAGGCCGCTACCAGGGCCAATCCTACTGCCACCACCTATATTTCTAGCGCGGCAAAGCTCCTTCCCGGTAGGATGGCTTTCCATGACTACTCCCACCAGTGGCTCCGCCGTGAATAGCCACCTCGCAGGCAACCGAAGCGATACCGACCTGCCGTCCGAGGACGAGTTCCGGGCATCGGCTCTGGCGTTCCTGGAGGCCAACGCCGAGCGCAGGAGAGAGGTCACCCGATCCTGGGGGGAAGGCTCTGACTCTGTAGCCCTCTTCGCCGAACGCACGCGCGAGGAAGATCTTGCAGAGTTGGAAAGGGCCAGGGGATGGGCACAGCGCCGCTACGACGCCGGATTCGGCTGGATAGCCGGGCCTCCCGAGTATGGCGGTCGTGGGCTACCTATCTCCTACCAGCGAGCCTACGACGCTCTGGAGTCCGGCTTCTCTATACCGGCCCAGACGGTATTCGCGATAGGACTGGGCATGGTAGCGCCGACGATCCTGGCGCATGCGACGGAGCCAGTGAAGAAGCTCTACCTGCAGCGTCTCTACCGTGGAGACATCGTCGCGTGCCAGCTATTCTCCGAGCCAGGAGCAGGCAGCGATCTGGCCAGCCTCCAGACGACGGCGGTTCAAGACGGCGACGAATGGATCGTGAACGGTCAGAAGGGGTGGACTTCAGGCGCTCAGGTCTCGGATATCGGAGAGATAATATGCCGG
>DAHXND010000006.1 GCA_027366675.1 Acidimicrobiales bacterium | reverse complement strand
GGAGCTCTCGTGGATGTGGATTCAGGCTTCGCCCAGGCCTTCGAGTCTGCCGTGGGGCTGGCTACCGCTGCCGTGCTCGTCGAGGACGCCCTGGCGGCCCGCCGTGCCTTCGACGTACTCGCAGCTCACCAGGCGAGCGGTTCCATTGTCCCGCTCGCTGCCCTGGGGGCCGTGGCTGCTTCGAGATGCGGCCAGCACGGGCCTGGCGATGCTGCGCCATCGTTGCACCCCGGCTGGCTGCGCCAGCATGTCTCTCCGCGCTCTGATATCGCCCGGGAGCAGGCGAGCGGGGTTCTAGCGCTGCTGGACTGGCTTCTTGGCAGCGCTGTCGTGGCTCAGGGCATCGAGGAGGCATTCGATCTCGCTTCATCCCACCCCGACTGGGTGGTTGTCACGCATTCGGGTGAGCGCTTCGCTCCAGAAGGGTGGAGACCTTGTGCCGGCAGCGGCGTTGTGTCGCCTGCCTCGGTAGCCGAGGCGCGCGGGGCGGCAGACGCAGCAGCCACAGTAGCAAGTGACGCAGCGCTTCGGGAGCGACGCGCCGCGGAGGAGCGTGAAGAGGCGGACCGGAAGGCGCGAGATGCTCGCGAGAGGGGAGATCTCCTTGCGGCAGAGGCGCGTGAGGCTGCTTCCACGCTTCAGCAGCTGAGGTTGCAGCTTGATTCCCTGGAGAACGAGATCGCAGAGGCAGCCAGCCAGCGAGACGAGATCCGGGAGGCTCTGGAGCGCGACGAGGAAGAGCTGGCGGCTATCAGGGCAAGGCTGCCCGAGCTGGAAGAGGAGAAGGCGCGTGCCGCCGAGATGCTCGAAGCGCTCGTAGCAGATCGGCGCAGCCTGGAAGAGGCTCGTCGCGAGCTGGATGCCCGCCAGCGGGAAGTGGAGGCCGCAGTCGCGAAGGTGGACGAGCGCCGGGCCCTGCTCGCGCGCAGGAAGGATGTCGTCGAGGCGCGCCTTGCTCGCTACAGCATGGAGCGCGAAGCGGCTCGCCAGCGCAGGGAGCAGGCCGCAGATGCGGTGGCTGCCGTGGAGCGCCTGATCCACGTTGTCGAGCAGCTTCGCCCGCGCATAGACGCGAGGGTGCGTGCCTTGTCGGAGGACCATGCCCGCCGCCTTGCCCTAAGGCACGACAGCGATGAGAGGCTCGTCGCCCAGAGGCAGGAGAGGCGTGAGCTCGAGGCCGCTCTAGCTGCCACCCAGGCCAGACGCCAGCAGGTCGAGCTGGCCGCTACCGAGACGCGGCTGAGACTCGAGGCAGTCGTGGAGGAGATCGAGGGGAAGCTCCGCTGCTCCACGGATGAGGTTATCGACCTCGAGTGCCCGCCGATCCCCGAGGGGATGGACCCTGCTCGACGCGCCAGGGACCTGGCTGCTGAGCTTGCATCTCTTGGTCCGATAAACCCGCTGGCGGTCGAGGAGCACGCGGCGATCCAGAAGGAGGTGGAGGAGCTGGAGATCCAGATGGCTGACGTGACGGGGGCGCGCCGCGAGCTCAGGCAGCTGATAGCAGGGATAGAGGACGAGATCGCGGGCACGTTCGCCGCAGCCTACGCCGACGTGGATCGCCATTTCGCTAATCTCATGACCACGCTGTTCCCCGGAGGAACTGGGCGCCTCGTCCTGACGGAGCCAGACCGGCTTCTAGAGACGGGGATCGAGGTGGAGGCGCGGCTTGCCGGCAAGGGATACCGTAAGCTGGCGCTGCTCTCCGGCGGCGAGCGTGCGCTTGTCTCGCTGGCTTTCTCGTTTGCCGTGTTCAGGAGCCGACCCGCTCCCTTCTACATGATGGACGAGGTCGAGGCTGCTCTTGACGACGTGAGCCTGCACAGATTCCTGGCACTGATAGAGGAGTTCCGCGACGAAGCTCAGCTCTTGATCGTCAGCCACCAGAAGCTCACGATGGAGGCAGCGGATGCCATATATGGCGTGACGGCAGCGCCGGGCAGCTCCTCGAAGGTGTTGAGCGAGCGGTTGCGCCGCAGCGCCTGACTACGCTCTTCCGCTTGTGAGCCCACTTCCCCTGCCGCTTCTCGGAACCGTTCCGGATACGGCTGCGATCGCTTTCGTGGCGGCAGTCGTAGTGGTAGTGGGGGGAAGCGGCTTTGTCACGGTTCGCCGCCGGAGGCGAGCAGGGCAGCTACCGGAGCGGCAGCGACCTGAGCGGGAGCTAGAGACTGACCAGCCGCCCAGCCCCGAGACGGCGCCGGCTACTGGCCCTTCCGTAACCACTGGCCCGCCGGTAACCACTGGCCCGCCGCCAGCCAGCGTGCCTGACCACGGACTGGTCGAAGCGCCCCCAGCACTCGAAGCAGAGGTGCCCGCGCCCCCCGTCGGACCCGTTCTCGACGAGAGGGCGAAGGCCCCCGCAGGAGCTGCCGTCGTGGAAGCGGGGGAGATCGCAGCACCCTCGCTTCGCAGCCGCCTGGGACGTGCGAGGGGCCTCGTTGCGGGATATCTGGGGGGCGTGCTGGAGCGCTCCCGTATAGATGCGGTCACCTGGGACGACTTGGAGGAAGCGCTCATCCGGGCCGATGTGGGTGTGGCCACCACGGATGCCCTGCTCGCAGAGCTGAAGGACCAGGTGAAGGCCGAGAGGATCAGGGACGCGAATTCCCTGGTGACGGCCCTGAAGGAGCGTCTCGTGGCGGTTCTTGACGACGGTGATCGCAGCCTGCACTTCGAGGAAGGCGGACCGAATGTGTGGCTGTTCGTCGGTGTGAACGGTGTCGGGAAGACCACGACCATCGGGAAGGTGGCACTTTCGCAGATGGGCTCTGGGCGTTCGGTGGTGCTGGCAGCGGGGGACACGTTCCGTGCAGCGGCAGCCGACCAGCTTGCCCTCTGGGCGGAGCGGGTAGGGGCGGATCTCGTCCGTGGCAGCGAGGGCGGTGACCCTGGTGCGGTTGTCTTCGATGCGGTGCAGCGAGCTGCAGCCAAGCCGGCCGATCTGGTGCTCGCGGACACTGCCGGGCGCCTGCATACGAAGGTGAACCTGATGCAGGAGCTGGCGAAGGTCCGGCGGGTGGCCGCCCGGCCTCCTGCCATCGTGAGCGAGGTCCTGCTGGTGATCGACGCGACTACCGGGCAGAACGGGCTGGCACAGGCACGGGAGTTCGGGTCAGCGGTCGGGGTGACTGGCGTGGTGCTGACCAAGCTTGACGGGACAGCTCGTGGTGGGATAGTAGTGCCGATCCAGAGGGAGCTTTCCGTTCCGGTGAAGCTTGTGGGCATCGGGGAGGGGGCAGCAGATCTGGTGCCGTTCGTGCCAGCCGAGTTCGTGGAGGCAGTCTTCGCCAGGGACTAGTGCTTCGCCAGGGACCAGTGCGTCGCCAGGGACCAGCGAAGTCCGGCTAGCCTAGGTAGGCATGTTCGAGGCCCTCTCAGACCGTTTCGAAGGCGTCTTCACGAAGCTCCGCGGCAGGGGTCGCCTGACCGAGGCCAACGTCGACGAGGCCCTGCAGGAGATACGGACGGCTCTACTCGAGGCTGATGTAAGCCTCTCGGTGGTCAGGGCCTTCGTATCCAGGGTACGCGAGCGCTGTGTGGGGCTGGAGCGCTCGACCGCCATCAGCCCGGCACAGCAGGTGATAAAGGCCGTTCAGGCGGAGCTGGTATCGATACTGGGCGGCGAGGCGTTGAGGATCCAGTATGCAGCGAAGCCGCCTACCGTCGTGCTGCTGGCGGGTCTCCAGGGGTCGGGAAAGACCACCACTGCAGCGAAGCTGGCGCGCTGGTTCAAGACACAGGGGCGCCACCCTCTGCTGGTGGGGGCCGATCTCCAGCGCCCGGCCGCTGTAGAGCAGCTAAGGATCCTGGGGAACCAGGCGGGTGTTACCGTGATCAGCGCGACGGATCTGGTCGCAGATGGTGCCTCCGAGCCGGCTGCCCTCGCCGGCCCGGTCGATACAGCGAGGCTGAGCATAGAGCGCGCTCGGCGCCTCGGGCGAGACGTAGTTGTCGTCGACACCGCTGGTCGCATCACTGTGGACGCGGAGCTCATGGAGGAGATACGGCAGATCTCGGAGGCCGTGAGCCCCCAGTACACCTTCCTCGTCATCGATGCCATGACAGGCCAGGATGCGCTGGCGACTGCCGAGGCGTTCCATTCCACCCTCGATCTCGACGGGGTGATACTTACGAAGCTCGACGGCGACGCTAGGGGCGGTGCTGCCCTGTCCGTGAAGGAAGTCGTGGGCCGACCTATAGCCTTCGCGTCGACGGGCGAGCGCCTCGAGGATTTCGACACTTTCTATCCAGAGCGAATGGCAGACCGCATCCTCGGGATGGGGGACGTGCTCTCGTTGATAGAGCAGGCCGAGCGCTCCATGGACCTGGAGGTGGCGACGAAGGGTGTCCAGCGGATGCAGGAGGGGCGGTTCACGCTCGAGGACTTCCTGGAGCAGATGCAGCAGGTGAAGCGCATGGGTCCGCTCACCGGGATGCTGGGGATGCTTCCCGGCCTGCCGAAGGAGATAAAGAATGCGCAGATAGACGACAAGGAGCTTGCCCGGGTGGAGGCGATCATCTACTCCATGACGCCACAGGAGCGCCAGAATCCTGTGGTGATCGACAGCTCCCGGCGGCTCCGCATAGCTAACGGCAGCGGCGTCACGACGGCCGAGGTGAAGCAGCTCCTGGAGCAGTTCAAGGAGATGCAGAAGATGATGCGCTCAACCGGGATGTTCGGGCGGAAGGGGAAGAAGGGCAAGAAGGGTGGCTCGCCAGGCGGCATGCCCGGGTTCCCGGCCATGCCGGGGTTTCCTGGCGGTGCAGGATTTCCCGGCGGTGCAGGATTTCCCGGAGCTCCTGGGTTGCCAGGGGGAGCAAGGTCCCCTGCCATGCCGGGCAGGCCTGGAGGCGGAGGCTTCCCCGGAGCCGGCGGCTCCCGGTAAATCGGTGTTTTCCAGCAGGGCAGCTGGCTCGCTCAGGGCAGCTGGCTCGCTGGATAGGTTGCTAGGGCAGGGCGGCTGGCTCGCTGGGGTGGTCCTTTTCGCAGCGCACGGGCCACCTGCTACGATGGGCATTTCGTGACTGGAAGGAAGGTGACCCTATGGCCGTGAGGCTCCGCCTCATGCGGGTGGGCAAGAAGAAGCAGCCGTCGTACCGCCTGGTAGCGAGCGACAGCCGATCCCCGCGTGATGGACGCTTCATCGAGATACTCGGCAGCTACGCGCCTCGGGGCGCGTCGAAGGCCGACCAGGAGACTGTGCTGCGCATAGACGACGACAGGGCGTTGAAGTGGCTCACTCACGGTGCTCTCCCTACCGAGCGCGTCCAGAAGCTCCTCGTGAAGGCGGGCATATGGGAGCGTTTCGAGAATGGTGAGCGCTGGACTGGGGCTCGCATCAGCGTAGGCGCGTCCGCGGACGCGTCTGGTGAAGCCGAGTCGGGCGTAGGCGCGTCCGCGGACGCGTCTGGTGAACCTGGGTCGGGCGCGTCGGTTCCTACGGATAGCGGTGAACTGCCAGCGGATAGTGATGTCGAGTCGCCAGGAGCTGGCGATGGAAGGGACCTCGGAGGTAGCGCTCATGAGTGATCCAAGCGGAGGCGATCTCGAGCCTGAGGCTCCTGCTGGGGGTAATGGCGCTGGGGGTAATGGGATGGGCACGGCGAGCGAGCCTGACGATCAGGTGGGTAACAGGGTGGTAGGCGCTATGGCCGTAGCAGTGCTGGAGCACATAGCGCGCTCCATCACACGCCATCCAGACGGCGTGGTGGTCGAGACGGTGGAAGGGCGAGGGTCGGTGCGCTTGCGCCTGCACGTGGATCCGAGCGACATGGGCCGCGTGATAGGCCGGCAGGGTCGTGTTGCCCAGGCGATCCGAGCGGTCGTTCGGGTAGCCGGAGCTCGAGACGGAGTAGATGCGATTGTCGACATAGTCGACGCGTGAAGTCCCGTGGCGGTCGGGTGGGACCACCGGCCCGAGTCGCATCTCGAGGTGCTGAGTGCTCGGATATGGGGTCGCAGCCGGTATCGTCCAGGGCCCGTAGCTCAGTGGTCAGAGCAGGGGACTCATAATCCCTCGGTCGCAGGTTCGATCCCTGCCGGGCCCACCGCTAAACGCCCTGGTCAGAGGGGGTTTTTGGTACCCGAGACTTATCCCCATCGTCCGGTGCGTGCAATATACAGGCAATAGTGGCCGCTCTGACAGCACAAGTGAACTGTCACGTTCCGGTGAGGATCACCTTCAGCGCTCCGGTCTCTCCCGCTTTCGCGAATACGTCATACGCGTCGACGAACTGGTCGAGGGCGAAGTGGTGGGTGATGAAGCGATCCACGTCGAGCTGCCTACTGGTCACGATGCTCAGCAGGCTCGGTGTCGAATATGTGTCGACCAGCCCGGTCGTGATCGTCACGTCACGAGCCCAGAGAGTCTCGAGATGCAGCATCGCTGGCTCCCCATGGACGCCGATGTTGGCTATCCTGCCAACGGGCCGGACCAGAGATGCGGCGAGCTCGAAAGTGGCCGGGATGCCCACTGCCTCTATGGCGACGTCGACACCGAGGCCGCCTGTCAGCTCTGCGAGCACGGCCTGAGGATCCTCTCTGGCGTTGTTCACGGTGACATCTGCGCCGAAGCGTTTCGCTGCCTCCAGCCTCGAGTCTGCAAGGTCGATTGCCACGACATGTGCGGGGCTGTAGAGGCGCGAGCCCATAATCGCAGAGAGACCAACTGGACCGGCTCCCACCACGGCTACCACGTCCCCGGGGGTCACATGTCCATTCAGGACGCCCACCTCGTAGCCAGTGGGCACGATATCGGCGAGCATGAGTAGCTCCTCGTCGCTCACCCTGTCGGGAGCAGGGTAGGTGGACGTATCGGCGAAAGGTACCCTCGCGTACTCGGCCTGCACTCCGTCGATCTCGTTGCCCAGGATCCAGCCGCCACCACCGATGCACTGCCCGTAGCGTCCCTCGCGGCAGAACCGGCACGATCCACAGGCGGTTATGCACGAGACGAGGACGTGGTCGCCGACGCGGACATTCTTGACGCCGCTACCGATCTCCTCCACAGTGCCTACGGCTTCATGCCCTATGATCCTGCCGTCAACCATAGCGGGCACATCTCCCTTCAGGATGTGGAGGTCGGTACCGCATATGGTCGTCACGTCCACCTTTACGATGGCATCGGTGTCTGCCTGGATGTGCGGGTCAGGAACGTCCTCCCAGGCCTTCTGGCCCGGTCCGTGGTACACGAGTGCTTTCATGTTCACGCCTCCCTTCGAATTAGGTCTCTAGGTACGGCGGATCTGTACCGGGTTCTCGATCCAGCGAGATACTTCAACACTTATTATAGCACACCTATCGACGCGTTCCTAGGGCCGAACGACCCTAAAGTTCGCTAGCGCTGACATGGCAGTGCTAGCCGGAGGGCTCGTCTTGACGCTGACCTGGGAGCGGTGGGCTGGGAGCGGTGGGCTGGAATCGCCGCGTCTCGGAGCGGTGCCGTCGCCTCTGACTGGTCGAGCTGGAGGAGCCTGAGGCCGCACCCAGGTTTTCCGCGATGCGCCGGGTTCTGATTATCGGAGACGGGACCACCAACATCATGCAGCGATGTAGCCGACCACGTCTACGATAACGTTCATCTCGCCTGCATAGGCGTAGATGGTGAACTGCCCGTCGTTGCTCAGGGGAACGACGGTGAGCCGGCTCGTCACCACGGTGCCGCTTCCCCATTCCATGATGGGCAGAGCAGGATGCGTCTTTGGAGGGTCGAGCGAGAGTGCTCCGGGTGTCACTATGGCTGTGGCTGTCACGGTGACTATCGCATCCAGCGCAGCCTTCGGGATTGGAAGGCCAGGGCCGGATACCTGGACCTGCAGAGCAGACCCTGCAGGCAACGTCCTTCCCGCACACTGGATCAATGCCGCACCAGATAGATCAGAGGGGTTACCGGGCCTGGTATCGCAGACACGCACGGGTGCCATCCCACGGGTCGAGCCTGACTGCCCGGCCCGGCCCTTCACGAGATAGCCTTCCACGTCGATGACGAGCTGGGTGGTCGCTGACGCGAAGATCCTGATCTCTCCATCGTGGAGCGGCACAGTCAGCACGTTCGAGGCTGGGACACCATCCCCGATGCTGTGTGTGCTCGGGGGGTGGGGTGGAGCGTAGTTGAGCTGGGAGGCGAGTGGCTGTGGCGAGCCCTTCGGGAAGACGGTGGCATAGCCCGGGCGAAGCGGAGTCACGGCTGCTAGGCGCAGGTACACTGCTGTAGCGTTGCCAGGCACCCCAGCCAGGCCAGTCACCTGTACGGTCATCGTCTTACGAGCAGCGAGTGGCACGCCTGAGTTGTCGCACTGGCCCGTCACATCGGGGAGCACGTCTCTTCCCGCTCCCGTGCGGGTCGGGGAGCGGGTGTCGCAGATGCGCGCAGGGGGGATCGCTCGGTAGAGCGTTCCGGGGTTCGTTCTGGTTGCCCTGGCAATATATCCCTCCACGTCGATCACCACCTCTGTGTTGCCGGCGTGGTTGTAGATGTTGATCCTGCCGGACGGCGAGAGCTCTGAGAGAACCGCTGTCGCTGTTGGCTTGCTCGAGTCGATGCTCGCTTGGGATGTGGTAGGGCGGGGAGTACCAGCAGGGTAGATGCTCAAGTAGCTCGGGGATGGGTCGCCCAATGTCACTACATCGGCCAGGATGGCTGTAGCGCCGGCAGGGACCCCAGCCAGGCCAGTCACCTGTACGGTCATGGTCTTACGAGCAGCGAGCGGCACGCCTGAGTTGTCGCACTGGCCCGTCACATCGGGGAGCACGTCTCTTCCCGCTCCCGTGCGGGTCGGGGAGCGGGTGTCGCAGATGCGCGCAGGCTTCAGCGGGAAGAACGCTGACGCCGCTGAGGTGTAGGTGAAAGTCTCGGCATTGGACGTGTGCGATCCCATGGCAACAGTGACATCGACCGTCCCCACTGCGTGATCAGGAGCTCTTACCCGCAACTGCGTCGGGCTGAGCACCTCTGTGCCCAGGGCAGGGTGCCCAGAACCGAAGTCGGCGTAGGCTCCCGGCGCGAACCCAGTGCCGGTGATCGTGATCGAGGTGCCGCCCGATGTCAGAGCGGAGTCTGGGCTTATGCCATTCGAAGAGATGGTGAGGGGTGCCGCAGGGGGGATCGTGTTAGGTGTCCGGCTCTCCAGGACCAGGATTGATTCTGCAGGGAGCGTGATGTCGTGCTCGCTGTCGGTTGTTCCCACCTTGTCCGAGAGGACGGTGGTTCCTTGGGCGATCCTGGTGGCCGTCGAGTTCTGACCGGCGCCGGAATACGTCCAGGTAGTTAGAGGCCCGTCCAGATGCCCAGCCCGGAAGGTGATGGCCTGGGGAGAGCGCGTGCTCGTGTTTATGAATGCGAGTGCCTTCTGGCCGTCCGGCAGGATGGACTGGAAAGCTATGACCTCTGCTGTATCTGAGGTCGGTAGGCTACGCAGCCTGGCTCCCGTACGGGTCAGCTTTGACGCCAGCAGGTAGCCTGCATAGGGAGCCTCGGGAGCCTCCCTGGCGGTCGGACCCCTCGGGGAGGTGAACATTCCCAGGTCACCGCCGGTGCATGAGCCATAGTTATTCATATCCCACCAGTCCACGCTCGCTGCTCCAGCGGACAGCCAGGAGAGGGCATCGCCTGCAGCGAAGAGAGCGCTCACGGGTTGGCAGATCGTCGTTGTCGTCTCACCTGATATCCCCGTCTCGCCTATGACCACCTTTGCATTCGGTGCGTAGGTGTCGAGTGCCGACCGTATCGTCTTGTACAGCTCTGGTATCTGCTCGAGCTTTTGCAGGATGCGATGGTCGGAC
>DAHXND010000005.1 GCA_027366675.1 Acidimicrobiales bacterium | reverse complement strand
GACCAGCGGGAGCTGGCGGCGGGGGCGGCGCAGGAAACGGCGGAGCGGGCGCGGGAGCCGCGGGCGGCCGGGGCGGCGCAGGAGCCGCAGGTGGCGGTGGAGCTGGGGCCGGAGGACGCGGCGCAGGAGGCGGGGGCGGCGCAGGAGCCGCAGGTGGCGGGGGAGCTGGGGCCGGAGGCGGGGACGCGGGAGGAGGAGGCGGCGGGGGGGGTGCCTGACCGGGCCGGCCAGCTGGCAGGGGCTGGACAGCCCACAGGTCGGCGGATGACTTCGGGCCTGAGCGGAACTGATCCTCGCTGCTCACAGCGACACGTAACGCATCGGATAGGCTCCTCGGATCTCCGCCCCTCGCAACATCGAAAAAGAGCTTATACTACGCGACGGTGGACAAGGGTGATCTCGATCGATGGCTGAAGCTTCTGGCCGAGGCTGACGGAACTGACCTGCATCTGAAGGCGGGCGCACCGCCGCGCATGCGGGTGAACGGCGACCTCATGCCCGTGGAAGGGGCAGAGCGCCTCATGCCGGACGACCTTGCCATCATATTGAGCGAGATCATGGAGCCTGAGATCCTCCGCGTCTACGCGGAGCACTTCGAGGCAGACTTCGCCTATTCCGTGTCAGGCCTTGGAAGGTTCCGGGTGAACGCCTACCGCCAGCGCGGATCGGGAGCTGCGGCGTTCCGGCGTATCCGCACGAGCAGCGCGACCATCGCAGGCCTGGGCCTTCCCGACGTCGTAACCCGCCTCGCAGAGGAGCAACGGGGCATGGTCCTCGTCACCGGCCCTACCGGCTCGGGCAAGACCACCACCCTCGCGTCCATGGTCGACCATATAAACCACACCCGCTCCTGCCATGTGGTCACGATCGAGGACCCGGTCGAGTACCTCCACAGAGACGACCTGGCCGCGATCGACCAGCGCGAGCTCCACTTCGACACCGAGAGCTTCCAAGCTGCCATGCGGAGTGTTCTCCGCCAGGATCCAGACGTCATCCTTGTCGGCGAGATGCGCGACCAGGAAACCGTCTACGCGGCGCTGACTGCAGCGGAGACAGGGCACCTCGTCTTCTCCACGCTGCACACGACGAATGCCATGGAGACCGTGAACCGCATCGTGGACATGTTCCCGCCTCACCAGCAGGGCCAGATACGCGTCACACTGGCAGCGGCGCTGAAGGGAACCATCTGCCAGCGCCTCGTCCCCAGGTCAGATGTCCAGGGAAGAATACCGGCCGTAGAGGTCATGGTGGTGAACGGCAGGATACAGCAGTGCATCGAGGATCCCGAGAAGACCTCGGAGATAGACCAGATCATCAACGAGGGCGAGTACTACGGGATGAAGACCTTCGACCAGTCACTGGGCGATCTAGTCGCCGCCGGAGTGATTGACCTGCGCAACGCCATGGCGGCATCCACGAACCCTCACGACCTGCGCGTGCTGCTGGAGCGCAGGGGCATTATCCGCACCGGCATGGGCTGAGGGGAGCCTGACGGGAGCCTGTCGCGAGCGAGCCTGCGTTCTCGCTCCGAGCCGGGGAGCGACACCCGGTCAGTTCACAGGGCCCAGCAGGCAAGGCCGAGAGCCGCCAGGCAGGCCAGGACAGGGACCAGCCGGGGAAGGAGGGCCAATCGCTCCCTGCTCCCTCCGCTACCCTGGCCGCTCTTCGACCCGGAGCTACTTCTACGTGCGCCACTCGCCAGGCTCGCCGCTGCCGCCGCGACACCTGCCCCGAAGGCTATGGCGAGGTGGCCGGGGCTGGCGCCGGACAGCCCGGCAGCAGCGAGGAACGGCGCCGAGCACACGAGAGGCAGGCCGGCCAGAGCCGGAGGCAGCGGAGCCGGATCCCGGTTGGCCTGGAGCGAGCCGAGCACCAGCAGCCCCAGGACGAGCCCGAGTCCCCCCAGCACGAGAAGCGCTGTGACCACCACGAGGTGAGGGCTCATCCCGCCGGACGACTGCAAGGCAAGCAGGGCCCGCGTCCCTGCCTCGGTGGACCATACCCGCCATCCGACCAGGGCCCCTCCGGCCCCGGCAGCCATCTCGACTACCGTGTAGCGGAAGGATATCCGCCCCCCGCATGCGTGGCAGCGACCGCCGAGGAGGCACCATGAGACCACCGGTATGTTCTCCCAGGGAGCCAGAACGTGGCCGCAGGCTGGGCAGTGAGAGGGGGGCCGGACTATGGACTCACCTTTGGGAACCCTGTAGACCACCACGTTGGCGAACGAGCCGAGGAGCAGGCCGAGGATCCCGGACATGGCGATCACGACCGTGTCGGCGGCCCCCCCGAGCGCTTCTCCCCCGGGCACGCCAACATTTTCGCACAGTATCTGCGCCCCGGATGACAATCAGCAGGATTTGCACTAGAATGCACCTCATAATCACTAGGGGTGGCCAGCCAAGATAGCCAGGCAAGATAGCCAGGCAAGATACCAGCTCAGATAGCCAGCTCAGGTGGCCGGTCCAGATGGCCGGGGGGAGATCTCATGGAGGCTTGGTCACGGTGCAGGTGAGGGGTCGGGGGCGATGGAGAGCCCTTTCCTAAAGTATCTAGCGTAATATGACGATAGAACGGGTGGGGAGGAGAGACGTGTGGGCAGGAGTAAAGCAGGGTCCGGCGTGAAGGCGCCGGGGGGCCGCGCAGCCGGTCAGATCTCTGGCTGCTGGTCGCAGGGTTGGAACCTGGCAGGCAAGGGGATGATTGTGGCCAACACGGGCAGCAGGAACCAGGCATCACGATGAGCGACGTCACCACCACCCAGCAGCTCGCGGAGTCCTACAGCCTGGACTTCGTGGACCTGGACCATTACCCGGTGGACCCGAGCGCCATGCTCATACTTTCCAGGCAGGTGGCTGCCCGCCACCAGGTCGTGCCGGTAGGTAGGCGCTTTGGCACCCCGGTCATAGCGGTGGCGAACCCCGGCGATGTCTTCGCCATGGACAACATACGGGCAAGCATCGGTCGTGAGTTCATAGCGGTCGTTGCCACGCCCGAGCAGATATCGCGCTACATAGACCGCCTCTACCACGGCGGTGGCGCCACCGGAGGTGGCGGCCTGCCTGCGTTCGGTGCAGGTGGCGGCCTGCCTGCGTTCGGCGCCCAGGTGCCGTCACCACCCTCGGGTGACAGCATCTACTTCAGCGGGTTCCTCTCCGACCCGGGACCGCTGCCCGACCACGGCATGAACGGGCACGCTAACGGGTACTCGAACGGGTACTCGAACGGGATTGCCCAGCCACCTGCGCCGGCCGCAGCGCCACCTGCCCCTGCTCCACCGGTTGCCGCAGCGCCACCTGCGCCTCCTGCGCCGGTCGCAGCCCCTCCTGCGCCACCGGTTGCCATGGCGCCTCCTGCGCCTCCTGCGCCACCGCCGGCGGTTGACATGGTGCCTGCGCCACCTGCGCCTCCTGCGCCTGCGGTTGACATGGCGCCACCCGAGCCTGCACCGTTGCCGCTCCAGCACGAGGAGTCCATCGCCCCCCCGGAGCCGCCGTTGGACTATGATCTGAGCGGCGCCACTTCGGAACCGGGCGATGATGCCCCTGGAGGCTCGCCGGTTGCGGAAGCACCGGTTACGGAGCCGGTTGCGGAGACAATGGAAGCCGAAGTGGGGCAATCTGAGCTGGCAACGGCGGAGGCGGAAGAGGCGCATGCATCTCCACCTCCGCAGGCCGACTCGCCGCTCGGCGGCCCCTTGGCCGAGCAGGAGGCAGAGACAGTTACAGTTTCACTTTCAGACTCCCTGGACAGCCTGGAGACGGTCCCTGAGACCTTCGACCCTGCTGCGGCTCCAGCAGCGGGAACGCTTGCCGCCCCACCGGCCGCCAGCATCGATGGCGTGGATACTGCACCGCCCGGATCGAGCCTCCACCTGGTAACCACCGAAGAGGCGGAAGCGGGCATGGAGGGAACGGGTGAACCCATCGAGGAGCCGGAGGGACCCTTACGCCGCCGCGGGCGGCGTAAGGGGAAGGGCAGGGCATCTGATGATCCATCTCGCCAGGAGACCTCCGGCGAAGACGACCTTTCTGACCAGGACGATCTGGTAGCTGGCATCAGCGTGCTCTTGGAAGATGCTCCCCCGGGCCCGCCGGTCACTTCGTCGGAGGCCGGGGCGTCGGAGACGGAGGCGTCGGAGGCGGAGGCCGGGGCGTCGGAGGCGGGGGCGGAGGCTCCTGCACCATCCACTGAGGCAGCAGCCAGGATTCTCGATGAGGCTGTGAACGACCTGCTGGATGGCGCGCATGTGACCGAGATCGGGGAGGAGGATGGCGGATCTCTCCCCATCGACGCCGACACCCTGAAGAGCCTTCCGCCACTCGCCCAGGTGCTTCTCACCAGCAAACGCGTGCCCTGGCAGGAGATGCGGGCAGCGCTCGAGAACCACGCCGACACGGGCGATCCCCTGGGCAAGATCCTGGTGGATCGGCACATAGCGACCGAGGCAGACCTCGCTTGGGCTATGGCCCAGGAGATCGGGCTGCCCTTCGTGGACCTCGACACCTACACGATCGACTACTCGGTGGCCACGCTGATCCAGGAAGCGACAGCGCGTCACCACTGCGTGCTGCCGGTAGCCCTGGACGGTCAGATCCCGGTCGTGGCGATGGCGAACCCTACCGACGTCTACGCCATCGACGACCTCAGGACCGTCATAGGCCGCTCCTTTAAGACAGTAGTGGCGAGCCCTGCGCAGATATATACCTTCATCGACTACGTCTACAACCGCGGCAAGGACGCCAAGGTCGCCGAGGAGTCCGCTGCCGGCAGGGGCCCGGCCGTAGAGGAGCAGGTCACCGACATCCAGTCGGTTGTCGAGGATGCTCCGATCGTGCGCTATGTGAACCTGATCATCCTCCAGGCGCTGAACGAGCGGGCATCGGACATCCACGTGGAGCCTACGGCGCACGACCTGAGGATCCGCTTCCGCATAGACGGGGTCCTGCACGACATGAACAGCGCTCCCCGCTCGATCGTAGGGGCGGTGACGACCCGCCTGAAGGTCATGGCGGACATGAACGTGGCAGAGCATCGCATCCCCCAGGACGGCCGCACCTCCCTGAAGATGGGCGAGCGCGAGATCGACCTGCGGATAGCATGCCTCCCGACTGTGCATGGCGAGAAGATGGTCATGCGTATCCTCGACAAGTCGAAAGCCCTCCTCCACCTGCCTGAGCTCGGCTTCCTGCCGGAGATGCTGGAACGCTACGAGGGCACGTACAATAAGCCCTACGGGACGATACTGGCGACCGGCCCGACGGGGTCGGGCAAGTCCACCACGCTCTACGGCACCCTGCATGCCCTGAACTCTCCCGAGAGGAACATCGTCACTGTAGAGGACCCGGTCGAGTACAGGATCCCGGGTATATGCCAGGTCCAGGTCAATGTGCGCGCCGGCCTTACATTCGCCACGGCGCTTCGATCCATCCTCCGAGCTGATCCTGACGTCATCCTGATCGGCGAGATCAGGGACAAGGAGACCGCTGTTATCGCTGCCGAGGCAGCCCTGACGGGGCACCTGGTTCTCGCTACGTTGCATACGAACGGAGCCGCCAGCACGCCTATGCGCCTGGTCGAGATGGGGATAGAGCCGTACCTGGTCACCTCGTCACTCTCGTGCGTTCTGGCCCAGCGCCTCGCGCGCCAGCTATGCGTACACTGCAAGGAGGCCTACAAGCCGACGGCTTCGGAGCTCAGAGCAGCAGGCTGGTGCGACGAGGACATCAGCCGCCTGGAGGCTGGCGGTGAGCTTACCGAGCTGTTCCGGCCAGTCGGATGCCAGGCATGCTCGAAGACCGGATATCGCGGACGGATCGCCCTGGGAGAGGTAATGCTGATGACGGAGGAGATCGAGCACTTGATAATAGACCACGCTTCCACCGAGGAGATAGAAAGGGTCGCCATCTCCGAGGGAATGACTACGCTCCGTCATGACGGCCTGATAAAGGTGGCAAGCGGCCATACCACCTTCGAGGAAGTCCTGAGGGTGGTCGCGTGAGCCCACTCCCTGCCGCCCGCTCTGCCTGGGGAGAGCGTCTGGCCCAGCATCTGGTGTCCCAGGGCTATGCCGAGGAGGCCACCATGGCCGCCATGATCGGCGAGTCGGCCAGTACGGGGATCGGTCTTCCCCTGCTGCTCTCGAGCCGCGGCATCGTTCCAGGGCAGGTAGTTGCTTCAGCTCTGGGCCAGTTGAGCGGGATCCCCGCCATAGACCTCCTGGCCGAGCAGCCCGCAGCAGATGCCCTCAGGCTGGTCCCGGAGCCGGTAGCGCGCGAGTACCGGGCCATAGGGTTCAGACATGCCGGGGACCAGATGGTTCTCGCCTTCGC
>DAHXND010000198.1 GCA_027366675.1 Acidimicrobiales bacterium | reverse complement strand
CCGCCGATGGGCCATACTCGCTGTGCTCTGTGTCAGCTTGCTCGTTGTCTCTCTCGACAACACGATCCTGAACGTAGCCCTGCCTACCCTGGTGAGGGCACTTCATGCGAGCGCGAGTGACCTCCAGTGGATAGTCGACGCGTTCACGATCGTCTACGCGGGCATGGTCATCACAGCGGGAAGCCTCGGTGACCGCTTCGGCCGACGGGGCGCTCTTCTGGTGGGTCTGGCGGTCTTCGGCGTCGGCTCCGGTTTGTCAGCGTTCTCGACATCGCCCGGCGAGCTGATCGGGTTCAGGTTCCTTATGGGCCTTGGTGGTGCATTCGTGCTGCCATCCACGCTATCCATCCTGACCAACGTGTTCAGCAACCCACGGGAGCGCGGTAAGGCGATAGGCATCTGGTCTGGCACCTCGGGACTCGGCATAGCGATTGGACCCATCGTCGGCGGATGGCTCCTGGCTCATTTCTGGTGGGGGTCCGTTTTCCTGGTGAACGTCCCCATCGTGGTACTCGGCCTCGTTGCCATCACGCTCCTGGTGCCGGATTCGGCAGACCCGAGCCCGCGCAGGCCAGACCCCGTGGGAACAGTGCTGTCGATAGCGGGCCTGACCGTCCTGCTCTACGGCGTGATCCAGGCACCGGTGGACGGGTGGGGGAGCGCACCCGTCGTCGCGGCCGTTCTCGGTGGCCTGGCAACGCTGGCCGGCTTCGTGGCGTGGGAGATCCACTGCGATCATCCCATGCTACGGATGGAGTTCTTCGCCGACAGGCGCTTCAGCGCTGCGGGGGTCTCGGTCATGCTGGTCTTCTTCTCGCTCTTCGGGGCCATGTTCCTGCTCACCCAGTACCTCCAGTCGGTTCTTGGCTACGACGCGCTGCAGGCCGGATTGCGGATAGCACCAGTCGCTCTCGTGCTCGGCGTGGCAGCACCGGCATCAGCAGTGCTCGCGCGCCACCTTGGCACGAAGGTGGTAGTCGTGGCCGGCCTGGTCTCGGTCACGATAGGCCTGTTACTTCTCACGGACCTGAGCCCGTCGTCTGGCTACACGCCGGTGCTCATAGCCATCATGATTCTGGGCCTGGGGATCGGCTTGGCTCTGGCGCCGGCCACCGACTCCATGATGGGCTCGCTCCCGGGTGCCCAGGCCGGGGTGGGCTCCGCCATCAACAGCACGATGATCGAGGTGGGCGGTGCCCTGGGTGTCGGCATACTGGGTAGCATCCTGAACGCTCGCTACCGTGGAAAGGTGACGGCAGGGCTGAAGGGACATGCAGTGCCACCGGTCGCTCTGCATGCGATCGAGTCCTCACTGGGCGGCGCACTGGTAGTGGCGCGCATGGTAGGTGGCTCATCGGGGCGACTTCTGACCGAGCTGGCCAGGAGCTCCTTCACGAGTGGAGTGAACCTGGCAGATATGGTTGGCGTAGCAGTTGCTATGTTGGGGGCGCTCGTCGCGGTAGCGTTCCTGCCACAGAGGGGTCGCAACAGTTGACCACTGAGGACGATATAATGATGGTTGGTGAATCTTCGCGAGTGGGCGCTGAGCCAAGGGGTGCATCCGCAAACGGCGTACAAGTGGTTCCGCGAAGGGAAGCTGCCCGTGCCAGCTCGGAAGATGGG
>DAHXND010000186.1 GCA_027366675.1 Acidimicrobiales bacterium | reverse complement strand
TCTGGCTTACCACTGAAGCGCCTCCGCAGCTCCGGGTTCTGCGTGGCGATCCCCACGGGACAAGTGTCGAGATGGCAAACCCTCATCATTACGCATCCCATGACCACGAGGGGAGCGGTGGCGAAGCCGAACTCCTCTGCTCCGAGAAGAGCTGCTATTACCACATCGCGACCTGTCTTCATCTGACCGTCTACCTGAACCACTATCCTGTCGCGCAGCCCATTTGCCAGAAGCGTCTGCTGAGTCTCGGCAAGGCCGAGCTCCCACGGACCGCCCGCGTGCTTTATCGACGTCTGCGGCGATGCGCCCGTCCCACCATCGCCACCGGAGATGAGAACAACATCTGCGTGTGCCTTGGACACGCCCGCGGCAACCGTTCCCACCCCGACCTCGGCTACGAGCTTCACGTGGATCCTCGCAAGTGGGTTCGCGTTCTTCAGGTCGTGTATCAGCTGGGCCAGGTCCTCTATGGAGTAGATGTCGTGATGCGGGGGTGGGGATATGAGCCCCACGCCCGGGGTGGAATAGCGGACCTGGGCAATCCACGGATAGACCTTGTGCCCGGGGAGCTGGCCTCCTTCACCCGGCTTTGCTCCCTGAGCCATCTTTATCTGGATGTCGTCAGCACTGACCAGATACTCGCTGGTCACACCGAAACGGCCCGAAGCCACCTGCTTTATGGCACTCCGGCGGGAATCCCCGTTCTCGTCCGGAACGAACCTGCGAGGATCCTCCCCCCCCTCGCCCGTGTTCGACTTCGCCCCTAACCGGTTCATGGCGATGGCCAGCGTCTCATGGGCTTCCGCAGAGATGGATCCATACGACATGGCGCCCGTAGCGAATCGTTTCACAATCGACGACACCGGCTCGACCTCCTCTAAGGGCACAGGAGGGAGAAGGCCACACCTGAGCTCCATAAGACCCCGAAGCGTGGCGAGGTTCTTCGACTGGTCGTTCACCAGATCGGTGTACTCCTTGAAGATGTCGTAGCGACGCGAGCGCGTGGCATGCTGAAGCTTGAAAACCGTGCGTGGGTTGAAAAGGTGATACTCCCCCTCACGGCGCCACTGGTACTGCCCACCCGTCTCACGCTCGCGATGAGCGCGCTCGCTCGGGATCGGCAGGTGTGCCAGCCGATGGCGCCTGGCGACCTCTCCTGCCAAGACATCCAATCCCGCCCCCTCGATTCTCGTAGTCGTCTTCGTGAAGTACTCGTCGACGAGAGACTTCTGGAGGCCGACCGCCTCGAATATCTGAGCTCCGGTATACGAGGCCACGGTCGAGATGCCCATCTTCGACATCACCTTCAAGATGCCCTTCGAAGCTGCTTTCACATAGTTCCTGACAGCCTGGCGAGGCGCTATACCCTCTATCCTACCAGTCGCGATAAGATCCTCTATCGTCTCGAAAGCCAGATAGGGATTCACAGCGGAAGCTCCATAGGCGATAAGACAGCAGAGATGATGGACCTCTCGGGCATCACCTGACTCCACCACGAGAGCTGTGCGCGTCCTCGTCTTCTCCCTGATCAGGTGCTGGTGCACGGCAGCCGTCAGGAGGAGCGAGGGTATCGGCGCCAGGCGCTCGTCACTGTGACGGTCCGAAAGCACGATTATGTTCGCTCCGTCGGCTATGGCGGCACTGATTCTCGCACGGACCGTCTCGATAGCAGCTCTCAGGGCTTCTCCGCCACCGGCCACCTCGTAGAGACCATCTACCGCGAATGCCTTGTAGCCAGGGGTTTCACCCTGCTCGTTCACATACAACAGCTTCGCCAGATCGTCGTTTCCGATGACCGGATAGTCGAGAAGGATCCGGGTACAGTCGTCCTCCTTCGGATCCAGGAGGTTGCCCTCCGGACCTATGGCCACCTGCAGCGATGTCACCAGCTCTTCTCGAATCGCATCGAGCGGTGGGTTCGTCACCTGGGCAAAGAGCTGGATGAAGTAGTCGAACAGGAGACGTGGCCGATCCGATAGCACGGCTAGCGGCGTGTCGGATCCCATCGAGCCGATCGGCTCTGCCCCTATCGAGGCCATCGGGGTGAGTATCACCCTCAGCTCCTCCTCCGTGTAGCCGAAGAGCAGCTGATGGGAGACCACGGATGCGTGCTGCGGAGTAAGCATGTAGCGGGCCGGGAGGTTGTCCACGTGCACCTGTTTACGCTCGAGCCAGGCACCGTAAGGCTTGCCAGCCGCAAGCTTGCTCTTTATCTCCTCATCTTCAACGATCCTGTGAGCCCCAAGATCTGCCAGGAAGATGCGCCCAGGCTGCAGCCTTCCCTTCCTCACTACGCTCCCTGGAGGAAGGTCCAGCACGCCCACCTCGGACGCCATCACCACGAGACCATCATTCGTCACCCAGTAGCGAGCCGGTCTGAGGCCATTGCGATCGAGCAAGGCCCCAACCAGAGTCCCGTCAGTGAAAGCCAACGATGCAGGCCCATCCCAGGGCTCCATAAGTGCTCCATGAAAGCGGTAGAACGAGCGCCGAGCTTCACTCATCTCCTCGTTGTGCTCCCAGGCCTCAGGTATCATCATGAGGATCGCATGGGGCAGGCTCCTACCCCCCATATGCAGAAGCTCAAGCACCTCGTCGAAGGATGCAGAATCACTGGCCCCTGGAGTGCATATGGGAAAGATGCGATCCAGATCTCCGGGGATGAGGTCACTCGACAGTAGGGCCTCGCGCGCCTGCATCCAGTTCCGGTTGCCGGTCACGGTATTTATCTCGCCGTTGTGAGCGAGATATCGATATGGATGCGCCAGGGGCCACGAGGGGAAGGTGTTGGTGGAAAAGCGCGAGTGGACAAGCGCCAGCGCGCTTCTCATCCTGGGATCGCTCAGGTCTGGGTAGAAGCTGCGCAGCTGCAGCGCCGTGAGCATCCCCTTGTAGACGATGACCCGGCTCGAGAGACTGGGCAGGTGCATGTCAGGGATAGTGAGCTCTGCACGCTTGCGCAGGACATAGGTGGCACGCTCCAGCGGCGGCGGGACCTGCCCGAGGCCAGCCTCAGGAGCCGGCCCGCCTTTGCCTCCGACCTCGGATGCCCCGAAGCTTCCGGGGACCGGCGCTAGCACCACCTGGCTGATATCCGGCTTCGCTGCCCTGGCTCCTGCACCCAGCAGCCCCGCGTCATGCGGCACATCCCTCCAGCCAAGAACACGAAAACCTTCCTCTCGTGCCAGCTTCTCGAAGGCTGCTCGGACAGCCTCCACAGTTCCACTGCGCACTCCATGGAAGATCATCCCGGTCGCGTAGGTGCCAGCCTGTGGAAGCTCCACGCCGTCATGGGAGAACGTCTCTCGCAGGAACAGATCGGGAACTTGCAGCAGGACCCCAGCTCCATCCCCGGTGTCCGGCTCTGCCCCCGCTGCCCCGCGATGGTACAGGTTCTCGACGACCGTCAGTGCCTGATCCACGATCTCGTGGCTGGGCACCCCTGACAGCTGAGCTACGAATCCCACCCCGCATGCATCGTGCTCGTGCTCTGGACGGTAAAGCCCTCTCCTCGGGGGGCGCGGGGAGCCGACCTTCGCCAAGACTACCTCTTCAGCCCTATGCCCTACTGCCGCTGCTCGCTGCTCACCCATGCGTCGCCCATAGCTCCTAGCATGCTCGGCCACCCGGATACCGGCACCATCACGCGCTGGCGCGTGCTGGCAAACCGCTGCTGACCGGGACGACGCTGGCCCAGACGCTTATAGGATAGCAGTGATGCAGAGCAGGTGGAGCGCGTGCCACGAGATCCACCTGCCGTTCGGTAGTGGCCTCTACCTCCGAAGCCGGCGCCAGCATCTCCGAAGCCGGCGCCAAGCCAGCCACGAGCCAAGGTAGCAGAAGTTGGGGAGAAGCCAGGCCACCGCACACCCCGACGTCGTGATCGTCGGTGCAGGCATCGCCGGTCTCGCGACCGCCTGGCGCCTATGCCTCGGTGGCATGAAGGTCACGATCCTCGATCCGAACCCAGCGCGGGCAGCCACGTGGACTGCCGCGGGAATGCTCGCTCCCGTGACGGAACTTGCCTATGGCGAGGCTCACCACTTGGCCCTGACCATGAAGGCGGCAGAACGCTGGCCCTCGTTCGCGGAGGAGCTGGAAGCGGCAGCGGAACACTCGATAGGGTTCCAGACCTGTGGCACTCTGTATGCGGCCCTGGATGCGGGTGACGCTACGGAGCTGAAACGTCTGCAGGCTTTCCATGGCACATTGGGCCTCGAGTCCTCGATACTCACAGCCACAGAGACCAGGGACCTCGAGCCACTGCTCTCTCCCACTGTCCGATCAGCGCTAATCGCACCAGGAGATCACCAGGTCGACAACCGTCTGGCAGGAGCTGCCCTCATCACCGCAGTGGAACGGGCAGGGGTGCACATAGAGCATGCGTTCGTTACTGCTCTAGATGGTGGAGCCAGCTGGAGCGCCGGCCGGGACAATCTCTCCCTCCCCGGTTTCTCCAAGTCCGGAGGCTTCGTCAGCGAAGCGCCAAGGATACGCGTTCGAACCGACGATGGGAGCTTCGAAGCTCCCATCGTGATCATATGTGCTGGTTCCTGGTCGCCTCTGATAGCCGGCATCCCGGATCCAGCACGGCCAGCCGTACGGCCGGTCCGGGGCGAGAGCCTCAGGCTGGGGCCGGGGTCCGGTGAGAGCCTGGCCGCAGCCAGACAGCCTCTTGTATCCCATAACGTTCGGGCACTTGTACACGGCCGGCCCATTTACCTCGTTCCACGGGCGACGGGCGAGATTGTCATCGGCGCGACATCGGACGAGAGAGGATACGGAACCGGAGTCCTGGCAGGGGGGGTGCGCCAGCTCCTCGACGACGCCAGGGAGGTGGTACCGGGCATCGATGAGCTCGAGCTCATCGACACGTCGGCCGGGCTGAGGCCTGCTACGCCGGACAACCTGCCACTGCTCGGACCGACGGTGATGCCAGGACTTCTTCTTGCCACGGGCTACTGGAGAAACGGTATCCTGCTGGCACCTCTAATGGCAGACATGCTGGCCTCTTACCTGCTCGCTGGCGAGCAGTGCCCGCAGGAGTACTCCCCGGAACGTTTCAGCACTCCTGCAGGTAGCCTCTAGGTGATGCTGGCTGATGATGAACCATGCTCAGATCCCGCTGTGCTGTCATCGCCAGGGCGATCGGAGAGGATAGCTATATCGGTGAACGGGCTACGCGAAGATGTACCCACCCGCACCAGCTTGATGGACCTTGCAGGGCTCATGAGCAGATGCGAGCCAGTGGCGGTTACTGCCCCAGGAAGCTCTGCTGGCCGGTACGCCACAGCGGCTGGCGATCCTCGACTCGACCTTGATCCGGAGGCTCACGCCGTAGCGGCAGCGCCTGTTGCATCATCTGCTGGCCTGGCATTCCGTGGCCTGGCAATTGCCGTTAACGATACTGTGGTACCGCGCAGCGTCTGGGCGAGCACCATCCTGGCCCCGGGCGACCACGTCGAGATCCTGTCGATTGCCCCAGGCGGATGACCATGACGGAGCACGCGGCGGTGAGACGAGCATGAGATCCGGCGAGCCAGGCGAGGCCAGGGCGGGTGGAACCAGCCATAGTGACTGCCTGACCCTGGCAGGGAGAACACTCGGCTCGCGCCTCATCATGGGAACGGCCGGTGCTCCGAACCTCGACGTGCTCCGCGACGCTCTCGCTGCCAGTGGGACCAGTGTGGCAACGGTCGCAATGCGGCGCGTCGCCACGGGCACGCAGAGCTCCGTATTCGAGATCCTATCCTCCCTGGGGATAATGGCACTTCCGAACACAGCAGGTTGCTTTACGGCTAGGGAGGCTGTGCTCGTTGCCGATCTGGCCCGCGATGCGCTGGAGGTCGACTGGGTGAAGCTGGAGGTGATATCGGACGAACGAACCCTCCTGCCAGATCCGGTGGAGCTCCTCCGGGCAGCCGAGGATCTCACGGGACGGGGGTTCAAGGTCCTTCCCTATACGAACGATGATCCCGTCCTCGCACGCCACCTGGAAGAGATTGGCTGCGCAGCAGTGATGCCGCTAGGCGCTCCTATCGGTAGCGGCCTCGGCATACTGAACCCTCACGCGATAGCGATGATCGTGGAGAGAGCGGGCGTTCCGGTCATCTTGGACGCGGGGATCGGCAGCGCGTCCGACGCCGCCTACGCCATGGAGCTCGGATGTGACGGGTTGCTCGTGGCATCCGCGATCACCCGGGCCCAGAATCCCCCCCTCATGGCCAGCGCGATAGCAGGAGCGCTCGAAGCTGGCAGGAGCTCACGCAGAGCCGGGCGCATCCCGCCAAGGTTGCATGCTCAGGCCTCGACTCCCCTCGAAGGCAGGCTCCGGCTCGCTACCGGTACGAACCTACCCTGATAGGACCCTAACGTGCCTGCCTGCCCCGGGGAGCCGGCTCCCTACCGGCCACACGTAGCACTTACCATCGCGGGCAGCGATTCCGGAGGGGGAGCCGGCGTGGCCGCAGACCTACGGACATTCGCCGCGCTTCAGGTCCACGGGACCCTCGCCATTACTGCCGTTACGGCCCAGAACACCGCCGAGGTACGCCATGTCTGGCCCATGAGCGCTGAAACAGTCACCATGCAGGTGGAAGCTGTCCTGGACGACATCCCAGTATCCGGGGTGAAGACAGGCCTCCTCCCGAACGCAGAGGTAGTGGAAGCGGTGGCTCGCCTGGCGCGGCTGGGCCGGCTGCCGAACCTGGTGGTCGATCCGGTCATGGTGGCCTCTACCGGCAGGCCACTCGTCGGCAAGAGCGCCGTGGACGCCTACCGTGATTCACTCATCCCCTACGCTACCCTTCTGACGCCGAACCTGGATGAGGCCAGGGTGCTGCTCCGACTCGACCCATCCCGTTACCCATCCGCCATATCTGCGCCAGATGCCCTGTGTCACGTCGCGCCAAGCGCCCTGGTGAAACGCCCAGTTGACGCTGAGCACATGGACGTGGCTGATCTGATCGACATGGCCATGGACCTTGCCAGGCAGTTAGCGCGCGGTCCGAATCCACCTGCGATACTCCTTAAGGGTGGCCACTGCCCACTCCCCGTGACTGAACAGCGCACCGCTTCCGGTCCCCTTCCGCCTGACGCGAGATATACACTCGACGTCCTGGTAATTCCAGGGCAGCCTCCCAAGCAGATCACATCCCCTTACATAGCCACATCGAACACCCATGGCTCGGGATGCAGTCTCTCGTCTGCTATCGCTGCGAATCTGGCCAAAGGCGCGAGCCTCGACGACGCCGCCCGGCGAGCGGCAGCGTTCGTGAACGTCGCCATAGCAGCTGGTTCGCGCTGGGAGCTGGGAGCTGGTCATGGTCCCCTCGACCACTTCCAGTGGGCCACCACCGCGCCCTAGATCGACCGCTCCCTAGCTCGTCCGGCGGCGCTTCAATCCGTTCGGCTCCTAAGAGGCCTCCGGGTGGATCCCCAGCTGGCGCATCTCTTCCGCGACCAGACGCTCGTGCTCCTCGTAGTCCTCCCTGGCCCTCTTCGGTCTCCAACGCCCAGCCGTAAGGAATATCAGCGGTATGAAGGCTATGATGCCTGCGAAGCAGACCCACCACCAATGCCTCCACTGGTTAGGCGATGATTTCGACGCCTTCGAGACGCTGTTGCCATGAGCAGACAGAACCCTGAGAGGCGCGGCGTACTTGCTTGCCTCCTCCAGAGCCGGCACTCCGACTGCGGCGATGGCCTTATCGAGGACAGCCGACGGGATATCCTTGGCCGATGGGTACTTCGCCAGCTGCGTGAACAGAGCCTGGTGGCTTCCCACGACCGCTAGGAGCGGTTGCTTGGTGCTGGAGTAGGGGACCGTAACGGCGGGAGCCTTGTCCACCTTGGCGACTGCGGCCTCTACTGCCGGACCATAGGTAACGAGCGGAGTCATGGTGCTGACGACGTAAGGCAGGACGAATATCGAGATAGCCACTACCGCACGCAGGACCCATCCCCAGACCGCGAGCCCCGTAGCCGTCAGCGCTGGGTTCCTCTTCTCGACAGTCTCTGTGAAGATGGCCATCCACGTAGCGAACGCGAGAGCGAGCCCTATGGCAATGATCGAGATCATCCACACGAATGTGTAGTAGCCAGTGGTCGGATGGGTGGTGCGAGTCAGGAATATAACCGTGCCTACGGCTGCTATCACTGCTCCCACCAACATGAAGGGCTTCCGGACGCGGAGCCTGTCCGATGCGAGCCCTACCAGGACCAGCACTACAGCATCCACTATCCAGTACCAGTTCCCCAATGCATTCGCCCGCGCCTCGGTGAAGCCGAAGATCGTAGCGAAGTACACGACGAAGAAGGCGACCAGGGTGTAGTAGATAAGCAGCATGACGCTGACCCCGAAAGCCGATCCTATCACGTCGAGATGTAGCATCTGGCGCCAGGGGTGCCGCAGCCCCTCCTCTATGTCGATCCCTTTGGCCTTTGCCTCTATCAGAGCACGGTCCCGAAGGGACACCATGAGCTGGTCCCTGATCCTCGGAGAGAGCTCACGCAGGCCGAACAGCGCTATCACGAAGAGCACCAGACCCGCGATACCGCAGATCACGAACTGATCCTGCCAGGCATGCAGATGCGAGAGAGTATGGCTCGACACCTCAGAGACACAGAGGCTCCCGAGCACGGGGCCGAGGGTCCAGAACCCCATGGCCGAGGCCCGCCCGAGCTGCGGAGAGAAATCCCTGACGAGCGCGGGGGTAGCGACGAGGATAATCCCCTCCACGAACCCAACAGCTCCTACGAGGATTCCAAAGATCCACTCGTTCGGCGCGTTCGGTATGCCGAACGCCACTATGGCACCGGTGAAGAACAGCCCGTAAGCGACCATGTTGGCACGCCCCCAGCGGTCTCCTATGCCCGCCAGGAGCGAGCTGAAGGCCCCCACGGCATTTGCCACGACGGTGATGTTCACGTAGAACACGAAAGACATGTGGTAGGTCCGGATGATGGACGGGGCTACCGCTCCCCCTACATATAGCTCGTAGTAGAGCAATATTGCAGCAAGCACCACGACACCCAGGAAGAACATCCTCTTCCCTGTCGACGGGTACTCGTCCAGGTTCCTGTACCAGAGGCGACCGAGCGCGCTATGCCTGCTGCCGCCCGGAAGATCACCTATATCACCCAGTGATGGAGCCATGGTATCTGCCATGTCCCCTGCCCTCCCTTCCCCTCTAGCCGAGCTACCCCCCTACCCGATAAGCCTACTGCCAAGAAATGAAAGCTACCTCCCCCTGCCGCCCATCATGACGGCGCACACAGCATCCGGGCCGCCCGCTCTCCCAACCGGCCACCTCCCGCATAACGCCAACCACCTCCCGCGTAACGCCAACCACCTCCCGCATAACGATAGCCGTTCGGGAGGGGCAATGCCCTGATGCATTGCTCCAGGTGGCCACGACGCCCTAGGCACGCGTAGGCAGAGCGCGTCAATGCAGGCGGCGCGCCTTCCATGCACTAGATAGTGCTAACCCCAAGAGAGCAGCCAGCATGACGGCTCCCATGATCCAAGCCACGAGAGTGGCAGGATGCCACCTGATCGTAGCGTTCACGGGCCTGAAGACGAGAAGAGACACGCCTTCTCCTGGCAGAGCGAATCTGACCGTAGCATCAGGCCCTCCTGCCAGCGAGTGAGCCACCACCTGGCCGAGGCTCGCTGCGTCGATCATGCTACGCTCCGTGCGATACTGACCCGAGCCAAGGCCGGTGATCGTAACAGTGACGTCACGTTCATGATGGTTCGGATCGATCTTTCCATAGCCACCTCCGGGATCATAGCGGACGAAATTGTCCACCAGCACCCTCACCGTGCCATGGGGACCCGTCGACGCCACGGCAGCCATCCTCTCGTAAGGTCCGTCCCGGACCTCCACCGGACCCTTCGCTCGTGGATCGATCTCGCTCGCAGGCGACACTCCGCTCCCGAGGCTGAAGCGGCTATCGAGCATGGCTCCAGCCATCTCGTGCCAGAATAGGAATGCCTCATAGGCTGGAGTAGGGTCCCCATCTGGCAGGAGCATGCCGGTATCTTGGTACACGAGGCTCACATTCGTCGCGTCGATTACATTATAGTACGACATACGTGACAGACGAGCTGCCTGCGCGTTCATCAGCGCCGAGTCCACGAATGCAGCGCCGAAAGGGCCCATCTGGCGCGGATCACCCTCGGCGTTGATGTTCCACTCGTCGATCCACAGCTTCGGGTGAAGGCTCGGGTAGGCAGAGAGGGCTACCCGGATCTCGCGAGTCACCCGAGCGTAGGAGCCGGTGCTCAGGTCCGGGTTGTACCAGCATGGCACCCCGGGGGAGCGTGGCCCCTCGATCAGGCACAGGTCATAGGGCGGGCCACTATCCGGGTCGTTGGCATAGAGGTGCCACGACACGAAGTCGAGGGGCACATGATCCCTCACCGCTGTAGCGGCGAGGGCATCTATCCATGTGAGGTCCGGGCTTACGCTCACGTCAGCAACAGCAGGGCCACCCACCTCTATCGATACGTGGAGGCTCTTCGCCACCTCCTCCAGGGTGCGGGCGGTGTTCACGTAGAGCTGGAGGTACGCGCCGAGACCTCCGGTCCAGAACAGCCAGTCCGGCTCGTTCCAGACCTCGAACACCCTGACTCCCTCATCAGCTATCTCGTGACGAGCCATCGCGGCCACGAGATGATCCCACTTCGCCTTATCCACCCCCACGTCCGGCGGGCTGTAGTTCGGGTTCGTGCCCGGAGGTACCTTGCTCGCCAGGCACGGAGGCGTGTAGTCGATCAGAAGCTCAGGTGTCGCGCCGATGCGGTGAGCGACCTGCACGGTGTGATCCAGAAGAGCAGGGTTCCAGGATCCCGTAGCGCAGTTATAGACCAGCTTGCCCTTCCATGAGCCCTGGAAGCTCACGTCGATCCTTGCCCATCTGACGCCTATGGCCCGCAGCCGCCTCTCCGTGGCGGCATGTATCTGGTTGACGCCGATGAGGTTCTCGTTGACCGAGCTGTCACCTCCGCTGCCCTGGCTCGCTGAGCTGGCGTTCACTGACAGCTTGACCTGCTGGATGCCCCCCTCCCCCGCTCGTGACGCTGAACCGGGGGGCGATGCTGCACCTGCCGGCGCTGCCACCATACAGGCAAGGACTGCGACTGCGAGCATGACCCCTCCGCCGAATAGCGCCCTTCGCCTATAGGTAGCTCTGGGAAAGGCGCGCCGAGCCTGTAGAGGCGAATCACCTGCTTCCCCCATGGGATAGGCACTATAGCCCACATCCGGACCAGCGATCTGATGCCGTCTCGCCAGTTGTCGATGTGGATACGCCAGGCCCAGGAAAGTCCCAGATCCTGGCCAGCCATCTGATGCCCTCTCGCCGGCGACAGAGGAGAAACGCTAGGCTCATGCCAGAGATGAGATAGCTAGCTGGTACACCGGAGGCCGGATTGGATGATGTACCCGGCGCGCTGGGCGAAGAGCCTGGCTTGCCGAATGAAGAGCTAAGCGGGCTGCCTGCGCCAGTCGCCCCGGCGGGTATGCCTTCACCCTCCATAAAGCCAGCGCTACTCGTGGTAAGCATCGCTGCCCTTATCCTGGGGCTCGGAATGACTGGGGCTGCGATCACGAGCTCCCACCCGGCCACCACTGCCATTCACGCCCCTGGCTCGCCTGCGAAGGTTCTTGCACGCATGCATTCGCTCGGGCAACCCCCCGCCGACGTGCTGGATGCCATCCCACTGCCTACCGGCACGCACTTGACTGCCACTGCGAACGTTACCCACGGTGCAAGCACCTATGACCACGCCGCAGCGCTCACTTCCTACACCACCCCTGAAAAGCTGCTCGCCTTCTACGATAGCGAGCTCCCAGACCAGGGCTGGGCCATACTGGCGAAGAACGCGCCTGCGCCGCGCCAGCCAGGCGTGGAGGAGATCCTGGCTCAGCATCCGAGCGCCGACGGCTACTACTGGGAGGTGGCCCTGCTCATACCCACGAGCTCCCCCGCTCCATCGGGTGCAAGCAGCTCGGTCGCCACTGTTGCCGGTGGAGCTGCCAGCCCCGGGGCACCTGCCACCTCTCCCCCCTACGACCTTCATTACCACCTGGAGCTCTACGAGGAGCCCGACCCGGACTGACCTGCCCTGGCATTGGCTCCACTAGCTCACCGAGCAGACCGGGGGCGCCAGGGGGACGGTTACAGCGCTGGGGCGAGAACCGCCTCATCACTCGTAGCGGCAGTCACTGGACCGCGGCTCGCATCGGGCTCATGAAGCATGACCGCCCAGACGAAAAAGTTTATCGGGTACAGGAGATACCCGAAGCGGGTCGCGGGGGCTAGAAGAATGGCAGCGAGCATGAGCCACCCGCTCAGCATGGCAACATCCGAAGCGGTCCTCGGTCTATGCAGCACCAGGTAACGCAGCAGGAAAAGCACTCCTACCCCCACAAGGACAGCGGTGAGCACATGGCGCGCATCGGGAAACGCTGTCACAAGCAGGTGACCGGGAAGGGGACTGCCTGCGGGGGAGCTGACCCCCGCCAAGCCCAGAGGAAAGCGCACGACGTTGTCCACGAAAGCGGCAGGGTTCGCCAAGAACGATGGCAGCACCACAGGCAGGAACACTGCCGATCCGGCGGCGACATAACGTCCTATCGCGCGACGATCTGACCGATCCCTGGCTACGAAGAGGGCCAGCAGGACGACGGGCCATGCAGTGAACTTCAGGGAGGCTGCTGCACCGAGAACCAGCCCGGCCAGGAAAGGCCTTCGGCGCGCCAGCAGTACCAAGCCAAGCAGGCACAGGGCCACGACTGGCAGATCGTCCCCGCCCGTTGCCAGGGGCAACGCTGCCGTTGGTAAGACGGTGAGCACCTGCAATGCACGGATACGCGCCTCGCTGCGCTTCGGCCAGGCGAGTAGTGCCAGCATCACGACGAGGAGCGTCAGGCCCGTAAATGCCACGCGTGCATCGGTAATCGGTGCGGGTGCGTCAGTGGCGTGCGGCAGTCCGAAACTTACCATTCCGGGCAGGTACGGAAAGTATGCCTCGTACTCAGGCTTGCCGCGCGGCGCCGGAAGGATCTTCGAGCCAGGTGCCGGGGCCAGGTAAAGGTCGTGTCCTTCGGACACCCGGCGGGCTGCCGCCTCGACGACAGTCACCTCCGGCTGCGCGTGGGCATTGCCATGGCCCCCTGACTGCCAGGACACCTCCAGGGCGAGCGGCACGAGGAATGCACCAATGAGAACGAAGAGGAGGATCGCTGCACGCGTACGGGTCCACGTGCCCGTATGAGGGCGGGGAACCCGATGCCAGTGCAGCTCGGATACTATCCCGGCTATGACGTAGGGGCCGACTGCCATCTCTCCCCACTGCCTGTACAGCGCCAACCCCGAGAAGAGCGCCGTACCTCCGGCGAAGATGGCGGCAGCGAGGTAGAGCACTGCGTCCACTCTCTCGGGACGCCATTCCTTGGCCCGCTGCCACCAGCGAGCATATGCCAGATGGAGGGAAGCTGCGAGATCCATCGCCGGCCGCGATGCTACCAGTGCAGACCGCTGGCGTCAGGCACCTTCCACCCGCCCGTCACACCCCGGCCCTGAGAACCCCGGACTGGACCGGGGAAACGTTGATCGTGCCGGACGAGCACGGGGCAAGGGTGGCTGCGATCACGAGATAGTGGTAGTCATCGGGGGCGGTGACCTCGAGCTTCGCAGAAGCAGGGCAACTCGTCTCGGCCCCCACCGGCACCTCCCCCCAGTAGGCAACGAAGGATGCCTGTGCCTGGGGCTGCAGCACTACGGAGCTCGGCTTTGCCCGCGTGGCGGCATCTCCACCTCCCCGCACCACGATCGTGGGGATCGGCTGGCCAGACGCGTCCAGCATCTGCATCCCGGGATAGCCATAGAGGCTGCACGAGGAGGAGCCTTCATTCGTCAGCACGAACACGGCGCTTGCACTGCCGGCAGCCGCTGACTGGGATCCCATCGTGAGCGCGAGGTTCGCGCTTCGACATCTCGACAGCACTGAGGAAGGTGTCGTGCTCTGGCCAGGCGGCGTCGGCGCGCCAGCCGGCTCTTTCGAGGTGCTGGATGGCTTCTTCTTCGGGGCAGGCGCGGTGGCAGGCGCCTTGGAGGTACCAGGCTTCCTCGATACCTGAGGCTTCGAGCTGGATGAGCAAGCGGAGAGCAGCGCCCCGAAAAGCAAGCCCGCCAGTATCAACATGGAGGCAGACTGCCACGACGTGACGCGACGCGATCTTCCAGGCTGGTGACGGGGCGCCGCGAGGCTCCTGGCCGCAGGGACCTTCACGAGCTTCCCCCTCCCGCGCTGAAATCCTCTGGCCGCACATGCTCCAGGAACTCCCTGAACTGGCCTACTATCTCGTCCGGATTCCCCATGTCCTCGTCGCCGGTTGGCTCCTCATCGACCGCCAAGACAACGCCTTCGGCCTCCATGAGGTCGTCTGCCACGAACAGGGGGCAGCCGACCCTTACAGAGAGCGCCACCGCATCCGAAGGGCGACTCGATAGTACCACTGGGCCGCTGTCTGCCTGGAGATGGATCTCGGCGAAGAATGTTCCCTCCTGGAGATCAGTGACCATAACCTGCTCCACACGCCCCCCCAGCGCTTCGATCACCTGCTTCAGCAGATCATGCGTCATAGGCCTGGGAAGCTCCACACCCTGCTGGGCAAGGGCGATGGCAGTGGCCTCTGGCGTGCCAACGAAGATCGGCAGGACCCTGCCGGTGCTGGCCGTCTCCTGGAGCAGGAGGACTGGGGTGTTCGACTGCAGATCTACACGCACGGCGGTTAACCGCACTTCTACCATTAGATCACCCCGATAGGACTAGCGGTTTCAGTCGTCAGGGGAATCGGGGCTCGGGCCACAGGCCCGAACTTCCCCGTGAATGTCACACCCCGGCTGTAGCCTGATGTGGTCATGTCAGATGCTCGCTTTCGTCGCTCAGCCGCTGTAGCCAGCTCCATCGTCCTGCATGTCGTGTGGTGCCCGAAATACCGCAAATGCGTGCTCGGTGC
>DAHXND010000181.1 GCA_027366675.1 Acidimicrobiales bacterium | reverse complement strand
CCGGCGCGTAGCGGACTCTCTCCGGTCCACGTTCGACGAGGTGTGCTCCCGCTACGGGGCGACACTCGATGCGTTCGAGACCGACAGGGATCACGCCCACCTGCTGATCACCTACCCGCCGAAGGTCGCTCTCTCGACGCTTGTGATGTCGCTGAAGACGATCTCCTCCATGCGGGTGCGCCAGCAGCGCTGGCCGGAGGTCACCCGTGCGCTGTGGGGAGAGCACTTCTGGTCCCCCTCGTACTGCGTCGTCTCGTCATCGTGGGGCACCGCTCGAGATCATCAAGTGCTACATCGAGCACCAGCAGTCTCCCAACCGTGCCGGTCGGCCTCCGAAGGGCAAGCGGCCGCAATCCCCTCCCTTACGGCAGGGGATTGCGGCCGCACTTGGTTCAATGCCACGCTGCCCGACGGCTCGGTGCCACCATCACCGCTCAGCGGCAGCGAACCGTCCGTCGTTTCACCGAGTTCACCGGCGTGTGGCCCTGGCGGTGGCGGGCTGCGCACCTCGATGCCTGGGTGGCCGAGGGGCATTGGGCACACTCGAGGATCCGCTCCTACGAGGGCTCGATCGCGGCGTTTATGGACTACCTCGGGGACCCCCGCTGCGGCTGGACGACCGAGTGCCGGCGCCGGGTCGGTGAGGTCCCCACCCAGATCTGTGATGAGGGCAACCGCGCCGTCCACGTCGCCGAGTACGAGGGCCGCCCCGTCCGGCGCCCGCTGAGCCGAGCAGAGCTGCAGGCGCTCTTCGACGCGGCCGACGAGGCGGTGGCCGACGCGGAGCGTTCCCCACGCAAGGGCTGGGTCCCCGCCTTCAGGGGTGCCGCGCTCTTGAAGGTGATCTACGCATAGGGACTACGTCGCACCGAAGCGGCGATGCTCGATGTCGAAGACTTCTCCGAGAACCGGGTCGCACCCGAGCTAGGTCGCTTCGGGATGCGGGCCGTCCGCCAGCTCGTCGTTACCCGGCTGGCCGAGGTCGCTCCCGGCATCTCGACCATTAGCACGCTCGAGGCCCTCGGTGCCGTCGCCCCGAGATCGCGATGTGACGCAGCGCTACATTTCCGGGATCGCATCCGTACGAAATGGCTGTTCGGGGGCTATCACTATGTGTTTCGGTTATCTGCTACCCGCAGTGATTGCTTGGCGCGATGGTTACCGATGCCCTATGAGCAGATCTGCCGGTAGTAACGAGCGTCAGCATCCGCGCGCATGGCTTCGAGGTAACCTTGGCGCCCGATACGTGGACACTATAGCCGTTTGGCTCGTCGAGGAGGGGAACTTGGATGGATGTCACGGCGCCTGGTCCAAACTGTCCGCCCCCTGCACGCGCACGTGACCAGCTGAAATGCATCACGTGCGAAGACGCTTCGTAGGTAAACGACCTGGGAGTGCCTGCAACTGCCAGCGGATGTGGCTGGACCAGCGCTGATGCCACCGGGGAGTCTAGATTGGCTCCACTCGGAGGAGACGCAAGAGTACCGATGACACCCGTAGCAGACGCACTGCAACCTATAGAACACCCCATAAAGGGCCAGTAAATCCAGGGGATCAATGCCGAGTTGAGCACGCTGGACTCGCTGGTAATGATAGATGGATTGGCGGTGGCTCCCCACTCTGTATCCAGCAATGCCCCTCCTGTGGTGTGCGACCAGCTGACAGCATGCGCGATCACACTGGATACCTTGCTCAGGCTGAACGGGCTGGGGTAGACATGGAAGCTGAGGCCGCTCAGAGGATCATTGCCGGGGAGCGGGATAGTTGTAGGAGAATCACCAAAATTGAAGAGAACAAAAGGTTCCACAAACACAAGATGAGTGTGATCCTTCGAACGGATCGCGTGATCAGCCCTGGCATAGAATGGCGCCAGCTCGCTGCGATCCAGGCTCGGACACCCACTGGGTGACAGGCAGGGAGTCCAGGTATTGCCTGGCCAGGGCTCATTCAATACATCGTACCCGAGTACTGAGGGAACTCTGGCAAACGTTGCGGCCAGGGCTCCGATCATGGCGGCATAATCCTGCTGTAAGCCCTTCCCCCCCGGACCTGTTCGATTATCCCAGAAACTCTGAAACGCCTGTTCCACGGCTGGATTGGTGATGTAATACGCGGGAAATGGGGCATGGTTGTTCGCCGCTCCTGCAGCGAGGGTCATCCAGGCCGGAAAACCGTCCGAACCAACCGAGGGTCCATACCCATCTTGATGTACGTCGAGCAGGGTGAGGACGTTGTAACGGGCAAGCTGCTTGACGGTAGTTGCCAGATGACTGAAATAGCTTTGGCTGATCTGGCCGGGTGTCGGCATGGCCCCCGTAGGCAGTACTCCCAGGCGTACCACATCAAAACCATTTGCAGCCAACCACTTGGCATCAGCCAGGTTGAACCCGAAGGCGGAAGGATAGTAAGGAGGATGCTTTTCGACAACGTTGACGCCGTGAAGCAGAAGTACGCGTCCTGCCGCGTCCGTCAACCATCTTCCCTGGTGTGATACCGGCAGGACTGGAAACGGCGACGCAACGCCAGCCTCATGGCCAGGTAGGCTTGTCACAGGATGTTTCGGAGAAGATCGCGCCGGGCTACTGCACGCCGCCAGCAGCACGCCCAGAGTTGCCAGAACTGCCAGAGTTGCCAGAATCCGGGAAGAAGGCATCATTGCGGCTGTACCAACTTCACGTAGGCGCTCATGTGCGGGCCTCGGGACAGAGCGAGGGCGCAAATCCATAGTGTTACCTTACTTCTATTCCCCTGAACAGGGTGGGTTCCATGTCTTGCCTCCTAACCACTCATACCTCGCCAGCGGCGCTGCGGACCATGAGGGCGCGCGAAGGCGCGCGTGGCGAGCAGTGGTGCAGATCCAGTGATGAGCGTGGAACGCCCCTGATTTGTGATCCAACCTCTATGACGGTGCTATGGAGGTGACCGGGATCTACTGCGCCTATTGCCCGTATATTGCACGGCCCGAAACCCTCGGACCCGCCCTGATCGCAGTTCGTGCCTCTGACCTGGACGGTTCTTGGTCGGGCTGGGGAGATTTGAACTCCCGACCTCTTGACCCCCAGTCAAGCGCGCTAACCAAGCTGCGCCACAGCCCGTCCTCTAGACTCTACCCAAGGGAGGATCTGTCCGGTAGTCCGAGCCAGGAACTGCTTCGATCTCCTGCGGCCCGACACTCCGCGGCCAGGCGAGAGGATCTGTCCGGTAGTCCGAGCCGGGAGCTGTCACGGCTGCCGGCGGGCGTCATGTCAGCGCCGCAGGCTAGGTGGCGCTGACAGAGGCCGTGCGCGGGGAACCTTGTAGCTTCATATGCAATGAGCTGGCACGGTGGTGGCCAGCCAGCCATGCAAGATCCCCAAGGATGCCCGGGTGCTTCAAGAACCCAGCCGGCAGGATGATTACCGCCTTGGCCGTGCGTGCGTCAGAGGACTTCGGGCCCCGTACCAACACGAGCTCTCCTGCCTTCAGGTCGCTGAATCCCGCTGATTTCACCTTCGGCTCGCGGTAGTGGGTGGCGGAGGTGACATCCACAGTGATGGTGGTCCCCTTCCTCGTCTTCACGGTGAAGCTCTGGGGACTGCCCGTAGCGTTGACCGATTCGACGGTTCCGAGCATCCCATGTCGTGCACGGTGGCGCAAGGGATGCCGCAGGTTAGTGCTGGTTAGAGCACCGATGGTGTTGGATGGACCACCTGGAGCGGAGATGGGAGTAGAGACGAGGCTCGTAACGCCGAACCCCGTCGCCGCCATGGCGAGTGCGATGGCGGGGATGCCGATAACGAGCCAGCGCGTTCGCTTGGCGAGTGTAGGGCGCATGGTTCGATTCCTGCGCGTGGCGCTCTCCCCATCCTCGGAGGGGGATATAGCACCTGTTCCTGCTGGTCTCATGAGTCTTCTCCTGTTATTTGGTCTCATGACTCTGTTCTCCTTTGATTCCTTTCCTTCCTGGCTGGGTCATGGGCATCGACACCGCGATGTCGCTACCGGTTCCAGATGACTACAGGCTACAGGGCCATGATGTGATCTCCATGTGAGCGAGGTCGCTTCCTCAGAGCGGGGTGTAGGTGACCCGGTGGTCAGGTGATCTCCATGTGAGCGAGGTCGCGTTCCACTGGCCCCTCTGCTGTTCTGCCACCCGGGGCGTCATGGTTTCGTGAAGAAAGCCACTGGCAGGGGCGGGCACCTGATACGATTCGCGACGTGGACGCATCTGGCAGTGCTCCAGTTCCGGAGCAGGCAGAGATCCTCTCGCGGGCCGTGGAGCTCGAGCAGTGAAGGACAAGTCCCTCTACGTCTACGCCGGCCTTTATAACGACACGGATGAGGCCGATGAGGATTACGAGCTCGTGAAGGCTATGGCGGAGGAGCTCATGGTTCACCGTTACGATGTCGCCATCATCGCCAGATCAGAAGATGGCAGCGTGCGTGTTCACAAGCATGAGCAGCCCACGGAGCACGGCGCCTGGCTTGGTTTGCTCGCCGGAGCTGTCGTTGGCCTGGTATTCCCGGCAACCCTGCTCGGGGTGGCTATCTGGGCAGGTGCCGCCGCGGCATTCGGCGGGGTGGTGACGCACCTGTCCCGGGGTATCTCCAGGGCTGAGCTGAAGGACCTGGGAGAGAAGCTGGATCGCTTCCCGGTCGCCCTGGTGCTCGTCACGCGCGACGAGGTGGAAGGCGAGGTAGACGATGTCCTGCGTAAAGCGTCCGAGCGTATCTCGAAGGTGGTCGATGTAGATCACCAGGCCCTGCAGGAGTCCCTGGAGAAGTCTTTTCAGGCTATGGAGCGTTCCTGACGCGCTCATCGGAGGCCCCCCGGATTCTGGGCCGAGGTAGAGCTGAGGTACAGCCGAGGTAGAGCCGAGGTACAGAGGCAGCGGAAGAGTGACCGTGGCAAGATATTGTCTGGCAGAAGCTTCCTCGTTCAGCTACACGCCGAGACTCCTACACGCCAAGGCTGGAGCGAGCTGCCCACGCGAACAGGCGATCCGGCAGTAGCCGTTTGGCCGGGAGGCCCACTCGCTCTCCAAGTTTTCCAACCGATATCCTCCTCGGGGGGTGTCGGTCGGATAGGACGCGCTCTACCATGGCAGCAACACGCTCCGGCTGGATACCATTCCGCTCGTCGCGCTCCATCCGACCGAGGGCCTTTTGGGCGAATCGTGTGTAAGGGTCGTCCGGTCGTTCGTTTCCGAGCGTCTGGCGCCGCTCGGTGAACTCCGTCAGTACATTACCGGGCTCTACCAGCGTGATCCGTACTCCGAGCGGACTGACTTCGTAGGCGAGGGCTTCTGCGAAGCCCTCTAGAGCGAACTTGCTGGCACTGTAGTATGCCTGGAACGGTATCCCGATTAGTCCGCCGATCGAGCTCATAAGGACGGCGCGCCCGTCTTGGCTCGCACGCAGGGCCGGGAGAGCAGCCTGCAGCACCCTGGCCGTACCCCAGAAGTTCGTCTCGAGCTGCTGTTTCGCTATGGATATCGGCGTCATCTCGACGGCTCCTGCCAAGCCGTAGCCTGCACATGTTACGACAGCGTCTATGCGACCGTGATCGCGAAGCACCGTTGCCATCCCAGCTGCGACGGAACTGTCGTCGTCTACATCCATGATGATGCCCTGACATCCACCGGCGGATGTACCGTGGCGACTGGCGCCTACCACCTTCCAGGCCCCGGCATGCAGCCGTGCCGCGCACGCCTTGCCTATCCCAGATGATGCGCCGGTTACGAGTGCTACCCGATCCACTGCTACCTCCCTCAAGATTCACTGGCGGTCGTTGTGACGACGGATCCTGGAGTGACGGTGTTCCTCTACACTGCGAGCCCCTACAGGAAATCAAGCCTCCAGACACTGACCATAATGATGCTCGACACCGATAGCTATCATGGCACGAGTAGGGGCTCGAAGCGGGCAATGCCCCGCTGGCACCGCAGGACGCAGGAGCGTAGCCGGGCTACGCTTGGAGGATGACCAACCTGGATCCTAGAGACGCGGTGATAGTGGCCGCAGGCCGCAGCCCAATCGGGCGCGCCATGAAGGGCTCGCTGGTGAGCTGCCGGCCGGACGACCTGGCCTCGGCGGTCGTGAGCGCGGTCCTGGAGAAGGTGCCTGAAGTAGAGCCATCTACCGTGGAAGACCTCATCCTCGGTTGCGGCGAGCCCGCCGGTGAGTCCGGCTACAACCTGGCTCGCGTGGTGGCCCTGCTCTCCGGTATGCCAGAGGTGCCAGGTGTCACGGTGAATCGCTACTGCTCGTCCTCGCTCCAGGCGATCCGTATGGCATCTCATGCGATACGGGCAGGCGAGGGAGACGTGTTCGTGGCAGCAGGCGTGGAGATGGTCAGCCGCTTCGGGAAGGGAATGGCGGACGGGTCGCCCGGCACCATGAACCCCAGGTTCGCCCAGGCGATGGAGAGAACCTCGCGCCGGGCATCAGGGGATCAGGAGCCCTGGGCACCTGCAGATGGGCTTCCTGACATCTATATAGCGATGGGTGATACAGCTGAGAACGTTGCGGAGTGGGAGAGCATAAGTCGAGAGGAGATGGACGAGTTCGCCTGTCGCTCGCAGGCACTGGCAGTGGAGTCACAAGGCGACGGCTTTTTCGAGAGCGAGATCATCCCCGTAAGCCTGGAGGATGGAAGCCTGGCCACGGCGGATGATGGACCGCGGCCAGGCACGACCGTGGAGGTGCTTGCCACGCTGAAGCCTGCATTCCGCCCGAATGGCAAAGTGACCGCTGGTAATTCCTGCCCTCTGAACGACGGCGCCGCGGCCACCGTGCTGCTCAGCGCCGAGAGGGCGCAGGCTCTAGGGGTGAAACCTCTGGCCCGCGTCGTAGCGAGCGGCGTGTCCGCGCTGAACCCAGAGATCATGGGTCTTGGACCCGTGGAGGCCAGCCGCCAGGCACTGAGGCGCGCCGGCATGACCATAGAGGATATCGATCTAGTCGAGATAAACGAAGCTTTCGCCGCTCAGGTTATTCCGTCTGCTCGCCACCTGGGAGTATCCTGGGACAAGCTGAACGTCAAGGGTGGGGCGATAGCGCTGGGCCATCCATTCGGCATGACCGGGGCTCGCATCATGGCGACACTGCTGAACGCACTGGAAGACACTGACTCGACACTTGGTCTCGAGACAATGTGCGTCGGGGGAGGCCAGGGCATGGCGATGATCGTGGAGCGCTTGTCCTGAGGGGTGGGATCTGGCGCACGCCGCCGCTGGTGGCCGAAACCTGTATCATTCTCAGAACGCAGCCGGGCGAATACAATCGATCATCTCCTTGGACTAGAACCGTACAGGTGGTGGGAGCACACGCTGACCGGGCGCCGGCCGCAGGCCCGCTGAGAGAACTGGGAGGCAGGAGTGGTTGTCGCTCGCTCTGATATCTCCGGAGGGATCAGCCCGGATGCCGGGCCGCTCCGGTCGCCGGACCGCTGGGGTCGAAGGTGAACGAGGCGGCTTCGACGCTGTCGCTGGCGGGTCGCTACCGCTACGTCCGAGCCGCCACGGAGGCGCTTGCGTCTCCCCTCAGCCCTGAAGACCAGACGGTGCAGTCTATGCCCGACGTGAGCCCGACGAAGTGGCATCTGGCTCATACCTCGTGGTTCTTCGAGGCATTCGTTCTGGCACCCTACCGCTCGGGGTATGGTCGCTTTGACGACTCCTATGCCTTCCTATTCAATTCCTATTACGAGAGAATGGGGTCTCGCCACCCGAGGCCCGAGCGTGGTCTCATCTCGAGGCCGGGGGTAGCCGAGATCGAGAGGTACCGGGAGCATGTCGATGACGCCATGTCTGAATGGCTGTCGGGCCCTCTGGAAGGGGGCATCGAGGACCTGGTGGAGCTCGGCCTGCAGCACGAGCAGCAGCACGAAGAGCTCCTCCTCATGGACATAAAGCACGTGTTCTCGCGCAATCCCACGTTGCCGAGCTACAGCCCTGACGGGTCAGATGGCCGGTCCACGGGTCACGAGGGCGTCGCACCTGCTGAGTGGATCGAGCACGAAGGTGGCATCGCGGAGATCGGCCATGATGGAGACGGATTCTGCTTCGATAACGAGCGTCCGCGCCATGATGTGATCTTGCGGCCGTTCGCTCTGGCCTCGCGGCCGGTCACCTGCGGTGAGTGGCTCGAGTTCATGGAGGACGGCGGCTATTCGAGGCCCGAGCTCTGGCTCTCGGAGGGCTGGGGCGCTGTATGCTCTGGTCGCTGGCGGGCGCCCCTTTACTGGTCCGAGGTGGATGGGGAGTGGTCCCTGTTCACACTCCATGGGTCGCGTCGGATCGATCCGCTCGAGCCGGCTTGTCACATCAGCTACTACGAGGCTGACGCCTATGCGACATGGGCGGGTCGGCGGCTTCCGAGTGAAGAGGAGTGGGAGGTAGCAGCCCGGATGGAGGCTCAGCCGGGGAGTGGGATCGGATCGGCGGGCCAGCCGGCGATGGGCAGGCGCGGGGCTGTTCCGGAGTGGTCGGGTGTCGTGGCAGCGCTCCATCCCCGCGCTGTCGGGACTTCCTCCCCGCTCATGGGCGACGTGTGGCATTGGACGAGAAGCTCCTACAGCGCCTACCCCGGCTACCGGGTACCGGCTGGAGCCGTGGGGGAGTACAACGGGAAGTTCATGGTGAGCCAGTACGTGTTGCGTGGAGGATGCTGCGTCACGCCCTGTGGTCATGCCCGGCTGACGTACCGGAACTTCTTCCCGCCGTCGGCGCGCTGGCCCTTCACCGGGGTTCGTCTGGCGGCAGATCGATGAGGGTCGCCGGATGATGGCTGGAGGCTCTGGTCAGGGATCGGGAACGGTGATAGGTCCGCGTTTCGACGTGTACCTGACTCGCGAGGACATGAGGCGTGCACTGCTGCGTGATGCCAGGGAAGGCCTGCTGGCTCCGACCGGCGAGAGGCAGCTCTCGCCGGTCTGGTTCTACGATGATTACGGGAGCATGCTGTTCGATCGCATCACAGAGCTTCCGGAGTACTATCCCACGCGGGCGGAGAGGCGATTGCTGGAAGCGCATTCGGCTGAGATCGCGCGGAGATCCAGGGCAAGGGTCATGGTGGAGCTGGGTGCCGGTACATGCACGAAATCTCGTATATTGCTGGATTCGTTGACAGATGAGGGGTCTGTGCAGAGCTACGTGCCTTTCGACGTGAGTGAATCGACGCTTCGAGAGGCCGCTGCCGTGCTCGCCAGGGACTATCCGGGTCTGCTCGTAAGGGGAGTGATCGGAGATTTCCATCGCCATATCCCCTTGGTACCAGTGGGGGATCCGACGCTTGTGGCGTTCTTGGGAGGCACGATCGGGAACCTCCTGCCCAGGGAGCGCGGACGGTTCTTCGATGTGCTGGCAGAGTGGTTGGCGCCAGGAGATTGGTTCCTGCTCGGTGCGGATCTGGTGAAGGATCCTGCTCGGTTGCTGGCAGCCTATGACGACAGCGAGGGCGTCACCGCCGCTTTCAACCGGAACGTTCTCTCCGTCTTGAACCGCGAGCTGGGTGCCGACTTCTGCCTGGACCGTTACGACCATGTGGTGCACTGGGATTGCGACGAGCAGTGGATCGAGATGCGTTTGCGCTCGCGTGTCTCTCAGCGCGTCGACCTGCCGGGATTGGGGGCACATCTGGATCTGGAGGCCGGAGAGGAGATATTGACAGAGGTGAGTGCGAAGTTCACTCGGCAGCGGATCGACTCCGAGCTCTGCGATGCCAGGTTCGTCGTGGAGGACATGTGGGACGAGCCTGGCGGAGAGTTCATGATGGTCCTGGCGCGTCTGAAGGGTTGAGTCATATCGCGCCTGGAGTGGCTAAGTGAACCTCCCCGCCCTTGACGCCGGGGCTTCTTCCAGCCCCTCCGCAGGTTCGGGGTTGCCTGGCATCGCGCACATCACGCCACCGCGACCAACGGGTCTGGCTCCGAGGAGCTGGTGGATGTGCTTGCTAGCTCCGGCTCGCTAGGCAGGGTGTCCCCTGCC
>DAHXND010000224.1 GCA_027366675.1 Acidimicrobiales bacterium | reverse complement strand
CGGCCGACCTGGCAGCTGCCTGGCGCTCTGCCACTTCGAGCCGGGCCCTCGTCGCTTTCCACTCGTCTAGGAGCGCCGACTCGACATCGGGGTCTACTTGGTATCGCGTCGCCATCAGGCCCGCAGCCTAGACGCCGATGGACCTGGACCTGGGCTAAGGCGCCCGAACAGTAGAGACTCCCTACGGGTGGCAGGTGCAGCACGCCCCTAGCGGGTCATGGGCAGTACCAGCCGCCGCCTACGCTAGCCAGGAAGACGCTGAGAAGGCGATCGCCGGCATGGTGCGCCAGGATGCGGAGCGGGCGCAAGAAGCTGCCTACCTCGCCACGGACGCGGGCCGGCGCGCTCTCGACGCATGGGAGGAGGGTGAGGACGCGTGAAGGATCACCGCGGACGCAACTACTTTCCCGCAGCGCAGGGGTGCAAGGTCTGGTATCGCACAATCAACGGGCGCAACGTCAAGTTCACGCTCGTCGAGCGTGGCTGGTGGGGCGTCGGGCCCACTGGGTCGATCACGATGTCCCGCCGCATCAGCAACGGCGACTGGTACCCGGTCAGGCGTTCGGACTGGACGCCGATCCGCCACACGTTCCCTGGGCTCATGTGCCCGGTGGCGGCATGAGCACCATCGTGACCCTCCACCTCCAAGGTATCGGCAAGGTCCCCGCCAAGCCTGCCGGCGATCTCCGCAGCGGCGACACGCTCGTGTGGAACTACGGCAAGACCAGCCGGGTGGTCAGCGTCAAGCCGGTAGGCAAACAGAGTATCGAGGTGGTCGAGGAGTACGACGGGGGAAAGCGGTTCGCCCGGCTGTTCCGTCGGACGCGACTGGTCTACGACTGCGGGGGGTGAGTGATCGTGGACTTCGCACGCCTCAAGTCGATCCGGTCCGAGACCATGGCCGAGATCGACAAGAGCGCCGGCAGGATGTTGGCCTCGGTCACGGGTTGAGCGCCGGACCAGCAGGCACGACAGAGTTTCCGACAGAGTTTCCGACAGAGTCGTCAGGCGGTGAAGTCATGGGGCTCCCCAGACGAGTCCAGCACCGGCACGGCACCCGTCGCCTCCTGGTAGCGGCGGCAAATCACGTCGACGTAGTGCTCGTCCAGCTCTAGCACTCGGGCGACACGGCCCGTCTGATGGCAGGCCATGACGGTGGTGCCTGAGCCGCCGAAGGGGTCCAGGACCACCCCACCACGCCTCGTGGAGTTGTCGATTAGCCGCACGAACAGCTCGACCGGCTTCATGGTGGGATGCAAACTCGATGCCTGTGGGCGGTCGACCTCGATGATCGAATTCTGCGTCTCGGTCGAGTACCAGGGGTGGGCATGGCCAGGGGTCCAGCCGTAGCAGATGGGCTCGTGCGCATACTCGTAATCGAGGCGCCCCATGGAGAAGCTGGCTCGGTTCTTCACCCAGATCAGGATATGTCGGGTCGCTAGCCCTCCCTCCCGCAGCAACAGCAGCAGCAAGCCGAGTTCACCGCCCTGGGGGCCGAAGACGTAGTACGGGCAGCCGGCAGGCAGGACCGAGCGCAGCGCCGGGAACGAGGCGCGCCACAACGCCTCTACCTCCGCTATCCCCTCGTCACCCGAGAGGTCGGTCGTCACTCGCCCCGACGAGCCCTTATCGAGCGCATCGAGCGCACGATTCTTCTCCCCGATGGCTACCCCATACGGCGGATCGGTGAGCAGCAGGTTCGGCTCGTCGGAACCTAGGAGCTTGGCCAGGTCATCCTTACTCGTCGCGTCCCCACACATCACCCTGTGAGGCCCCAGCAGCCATACGTCCCCCCGCTTGGACGCCGCCTGCTCTGGTACCTCCGGCACGGCGTCAGGGTCGGTCAGGGTTTCGGGTACATAGTCGATCCCGTGGACCAACCGCTCGATATCCTCAGCCGAGTAGGCGGTGGCCGCGAGCAGCTCGGGGATGTCGGCCACGTAGGAGAGCATCTGGACCAAGGCCTCGTCATCATAGGAGCCGAGGTCCCCGGTCCGATTATCTGCGAGCGCGAGACCCATGGCCTCTTCCACCGGCAGGTCTACCCAGCTAACAGCGATCTCATCCCATCCGAGTTGCCGCGCCGCCTCGTAGGTGTGGTTGCCGGCGATGATCGTACCGTCCTGATTGGCGACGATGGGCTTGACCTGGCCGAAGCGAGCGAGCGACCCGGCGATGGCCTTGATGTCCCCTCGTCTGGGATTGCCTGGGAGGAGATGCACCCGGTCCAGCGGGACGGCGAGATCGACGATGCTCGGCGCCAGCTCAGCCGGCATTGAGCGCCGCCGGCTCGGATACTGCGTCGATCGCCTGGCGCTCGATCTCCTCCAGCTCCTGGTTCATCTGCTCCATCGACTCCATGATGGCATCGCGGGAGATCACTTCAATGCGAGTGCGCGTCGGAGCGTCGGCTCCCACCAGGCGGCGTCGGGACTCGTTGACCTTGAGCAGCAGGGCCTGAGCCTGGAGCTTGAAGCCGTCGTCATCCAGGTACTCGCCATCGGGGCTCGTAATCAGCTTGCCTGAGGTGGAGACCACGTAGTGCTTGCGGGCCATGAGCTGGCGGATTTCGAGCACCTGGCGATCGAGGTCATCGAGGAGCTGGGTAACCTCGGCCTCAAGCAGCACCTTGGGTACGTGCTTCTTCAGCGCGCGAATGTAGATGCGGTAGGCGTACGAAGCATCGGCTACGCCCAGCTCGATGGCGATCTGGCGGAACGGCACCCTGAGCTGACGTAGCTCCAACGCTCGGCGCTCACGCTCGGCCGCCTTGACCCGCCGCTCGGCGCTTATCACCGTCCTGCTCTTGCCCATATCGCTCCCAGTCGTTGCGTTGAACCGATTCTCCCACAGCCGTCAGGCCAACGGTACCCCCGGTTTATTACTCATCAGTAACTAGCGTCGGCCTACCTAGCGGGTGCCACCTACCCAGTATCTACCCTTACGGCTCTCCGGCGACACACCTCCCCATATGCCGCGCTCCTCTCGGTTATCCAGTGCGTAGTCCAGGCACTCCTCGCTCACGGGGCACTCGGCGCAGACCTGCTTGGCTGCACGTAGCTCCGATGGCTTGGTCCTCGGGGTGGGGTAGAACAGCTCCGGGCCGAGGTCTCGACAGGCCGCTCGCTGGAACCACTCTGGGGTCGCAGCATGCAGCAGCTTCTCGATCGGGCCTGGCAGGTTCGGACGGGTCACGAGGCCATTTGCGCTCGCCGGTACCCGGTGTGGCGACGCGTGTGCGCCTCGGTGCAGGCTGGGCACGGTAGGTCACCAACCCTCTGGTGGCGCTGGTAGGCGGCGTCGGTGCCGTGGGGGGCCGGTTCGACCGACTCGGGGGTCTTGAGCCGGATGCCTGTCGCCTGGCGGACTCGTAGCCGTTGATAGGCCGAGGTGCCGCCCCAATGGCCCTTCGCCTCGTGGTGCAGCGCGTAGGTCCGGCACTGCTCGATCACGGGGCAGCCTTCGCAGACCTCGATAACTGCGAGCGGTATGACTGCGCCTCTCCCCTCTGGGTAGAAGAGATCGGCGTCCATCCCTCTGCATGCTGCGCTCGATCCCCATACCTCGGGCCCGGGCACGGATGTATCCATCGTCATGTCCCTGTCCCCTTGTGCTCGGCCAGCCACGCCTGGCGGGCTGCTCGGTAGGCGCTGTCCGCTGCATGGATGCCGATAGACGGGAAGGCCACCCGGTAAGCGGCGGATGCTGCCTTCTGCTCGGGGCTGTCCATCCAGCGTCCGTAGATGGATGTCATGTCCCCTCCCCGGCGTGCTCGGCCGTCCATGCGTCACGGGCATCCATGTAGGCGTCGATTGCTGCCCTTCCCCTACCGCTGCCTAGGCTGGTATCGCACAGGATGCTGTCGGCATGAGCTACTGCGGCCTTCCCCTCGGGACTCGCTGCCCAGCGGTCATCCATGGATGCGTTGCCGGGCAGAGTCAACGGCCAGGGGAGAGGCGGCCGATGAACCGGACAGTCGGGGGCGTGAAAGCCAACATCCAGATGCGTACACAGGCACTCACGCTCGGCCTCGGTTGGCTCCTCGGCGTGGCACGGGCACCCCGATTGGCAGCAGATGTCCGTCTCCCCTAGGCAGCTACACCCGGTTTGCCAGTGCGCCTGGTGCCGTTGGGCGATAGTCACGTGGACTCCTCGGGGTTGAGTGCGTCATCGAGACGACAGAGCTTGCACATCGGCCCGCGGCAGTCGTGGTAGGGCGGATCGACCACGACGACTCGGATCGCCTCCCGCAGCCGCTCGACTTCGGCTACCAGCGCAGCGACTTCACACGAGAAGTCTC
>DAHXND010000175.1 GCA_027366675.1 Acidimicrobiales bacterium | reverse complement strand
CGGGTCGCCCCGACTGGCCGTTAGCCAGCACCCTGCCCTGCGGAGCCCCGACCTTCCTCAGCCCGTGCCTTCCGGCTGGGGCCGCGGCCACCCGGCCAACTCGTCGCGACACCTATTCTAGTCGAGCGGACATCGCTCTTCTCTTCTGGTCGTGCCGGTGTCCCACGGAGCGTATACCGTCGTGTGCATGGGACCTCCGTGGCCAGCAGATGAGATGCCTGCAGTTGGCGGCTCCGGCTCCGGCCTGGCAGGCATAGCGGAGCCCACGTTCTCGGTCGGGGAGGTCTACGACAGGCTGTCAGGCGCCATACGCGGGGCTTTCCCGTCGGAGTGCTGGGTCACCGGCGAGATTCGGCAGCATACGACGAGCCGAGCGGGGCATCACTACATAGACCTGGTAGACGCGAGCTCTGGATCTGGCGACAGGGCTCCCACGCTATCCGTGGTCGCCTACGCGAATCAGTGGCCGGCAGTAACGCGCCCTCTGCGAGAGGCAGGCTACGAGCTTGTCGCTGGAATGGTCGTCCGGGTCCGCGGTCGCCTGGGCGTCTACGCACCTTCCGGGAAGATCAGCCTGACGCTGGCTGCCATCGACCTGGAAAGCCTGCTCGGACGTCTCGCACTCGAGCGCCAGCGCCTCATCGACTCCCTCAAGAGAGAGGGCCTTTATGACAGGAACCGCGGGGTTCCGCTACCATCTGTGCCGCTGCGCATAGGGCTGGTGGCAAGCCCTGATACCGAAGGATGCCGGGACTTCCTCGGCCAGCTTCACGGATCCGGGTACGGATTCAGAGTGACACTCGTCCCGAGTACCGTCCAGGGCGATGGTGCTCCCCGCGAGCTGGCGAGCGCTGTTGGCAGACTCGACACCGGCATGGGTCCCGCGGAGATCGACGTGATCGTGCTCGTGAGGGGCGGGGGCTCGCGCGGAGACCTTGGCGCGTTCGATTCCGAAGTGCTCGCCCGTGCCATAGCCATGGCTTCGCATCCGGTCTGGGTCGGTGTGGGCCATACAAGCGATCGCTCCGTCGCCGACGAGATCGCGAGCCGTAGCTTCATTACGCCTACGGCCTGCGGCCAGGAGCTGGTTGCTATCGTGGACGCCTTCTGGACCAGTGTGTCAGTCAGGGCGTCATACCTGGCAGAGCGCGGCATGGAGCTGGTAAGCCAGCGCGACCGTATGCTGCATAGGACCGTAGAGCGTATTGGCGACCTGGCTGTTCCTCGGATCATGCGGGCAGAGCATGAGGTCGGCGTCCTGCGAGGCAGAGCTGTGCGAGCCCTCGATCACCGCCTTTCCCTCCCCGTCGCCCACCTCGAGCAGAGTGCCGGGCGTCTTGGCACGTTCTCCGTGCGCTGCAATGCCGTAGCCATCGAGCGCATCCTGCGCTCTGTGGGGCAGCTCGGGCACCGCGCGGGTGCTGTCCTTGACCGCGCCCAGGAGCGCAGCTCGAACTGGGAGAGGCTGCTCGCCGCATACGACTATCACCGGCAGCTCGAGCGTGGGTACGCCATCGTGCGAGACGAGGGAGGTCAGGTGTTGCGGGGGATAGCAGCGTTCAAGGAGGGGGCCAGGACGGTGACGGAGCTGTCCGACGGTCATGTCGCATCGGTGGTAGAGGGGATATCTCCTGCGCTACTGGTAGGCGTGCAGGTTCACTAGAAGCCAGGTTCAGTAGGAGCCTTATGATTCCAGGAAGCGAGGCGAGGGCATGACAAGCCGAGACCGGCCGGTAGCGCAGCTCAGCTACGAGGAGGCTAGCAGCGAGCTCGACACGATAGTCGATGAGCTGGAGAAGGGGAGCGTCAGCGTAGACGATCTCGTCGGTCGGCTGGAGCGAGCCAAGGAGATAGTGGAAGAGCTCGCATCCCGCATATCTCGTAGCAGGGCTCAGGTGGAGAAGCTCGTGCCGGATCTCCTCGGTGCAGCGCAGGCTGCGCATGGATCGGCATCCCCGAGCAGTGGCACGGACACCTCGGGCGACCGAGGGTCGCAGGAATCAGTAAGCCAGTATCCCGGCGGGCTCGAGGATGGTTACGGAGAGGATGAAGAGGGCGGTTACGAGGAGGAGGGAGATCCGCTCCTATTCTGAGGTCGGAGCGGAGCACGTGGCTGTCCGCCGGCCAGACTCGCTGTAGCCTGGACCGGCTCACTCTCCCAGGACGCCGCCGGCACCTGTAGGCAAGGAGGAGCTCCTGCCAGAAAGGACCATCTAATGAAAGAGCTGATATACCCTCGCTTCTTCCTGCCAACGGCCAGGCGCCTTGCCAGCAAGGTCGGTTTCGTCGACATCACCCCAGAGGGCGTCGGCTACGAAGGAACCTTCGGAGATCACCTGGAGCGGGTGATGCGCCTGTGCGGCGCACTCCATGATCAGCTACGCGTGCGAGCGGGAGACCGCTTCGCCGTGTTCGCCATGAACGGTCATGAGTTCATAGAGCTTTACCACGCAGCACTGCTAGGAGCAGGGATCATCAATCCCGTGAATATCAGATTGAATGCAGCAGAACTGGCCTACGTCATAAACGACTCGGACTCTTCCGTGGTCTTCACAGATCCGATCTTCGCTACGATCCTGAAGAGCGCTATAGCAGAGCATGGGGCGAAGGTGGAGCATATCGTGGTCATCGGCGGATCCGAAGGTGACGGTATGGCCGGAGTCGATGGAGCTGTCCCTTACGAGGCGCTACTGGATGCCTCGGAGCCGTCAGCTCCGCCAGAGCCGGAGGAAGACGACCCGGCAGTGCTCATGTACACCGGCGGTACCACCGGCGTGCCGAAGGGCGCATTGCTCGACCAGCGAGCTCAGATGCTGAATGCTTGCCACGTGGGGATCGGGATCGGGCTGCAGGAGAGCCGGAGATTCCTTTTCCAGTCGCCCATGTTCCACGCGGCGGTCGTGGCTGCAGTGCTCGCAGTGCCAGCGAGCGGTGGTACGTCAATCTCGATCCCCCTCTTCGATGCCGGGCTGGTGCTGAAGGCATTCGAGCACGAAGCGATAGATACTACCCTCGTTATCCCGGTAATGCTGGCGATGCTGGAGCAGCACCCCTCCTTCGCAGCGGAGAAGCTGAGATCGCTGAGACAGCTCGTCTACGGGGCCTCTCCTATATCACTCTCGCTTCTGACGCATTGGCTGGAGCTGTTGCCGGACACGGATTTCATCCAGGGCTATGGAATGACCGAAGCTGGATCGGTTCTTACCCTGCTCGGGGCTAACGAGCACCGGCAAGGTGGTGATCTCCTGGGCGCTGCCGGGCTCCCGGTCGTAGGCGTGGAGCTGTGCATCACAGACTTCGAAGGGAACCTGGCTGGGGTAAACGAGACTGGGGAGGTATGCGCTCGGGGAGGAAACCTGATGCGAGAGTACTGGAAGAAGCCTGAGGTGACAGCCGGTGCATTCAGGGATGGCTGGTACCGTACCGGAGATGTCGGCTATCTGGATGGTCGCGGGTACCTGCACCTAACAGATCGAATGACAGATATGATCGTAACAGGTGGAGAGAATGTGTACTCGACTGAGGTCGAGAATGTTTTGGCCACTCATCCGGCCGTGGATCAGGTAGCGGTTATCGGCATCCCGAGTGATAGATGGGGCGAGGCAGTTCATGCCGTGGTAGTGCTGAAGCAGGGCATGACTGCTACGGCAGAAGATATAATCGACTTCGCTCATAAGATGCTCTCAGGGTTCAAGGTGCCGAAGTCTGTGGAGTTCTCTGATCATCCATTGCCGTTGTCGGGCGCGTTCAAGCCCCTGAAGCGGGAGCTTCGCCGGCGCTACCTGGAGGAGCACGGCCTGGATAATCCGCCACCGGAGCGCTAGCAGGGGATCCTCAGGCGGAACCCGGAGGTAGTGCAAGGTGGCGCACTATCGCACCCGCTCTATCAGCATGCATGGCCGTGGCTCGGACGCTAGGCCGGGGATCTGAGCCGAGGCGTAGGCGCGTCTCGCTCCTCGTGGCTGGATGGCACGCGACGAAGAACCTGATCCAGTGCTCTGTGTCGCCGGCCAGGGTGTCCAGCACTTCGGGGGGAGCGTCCGCCCGTTTGGCGATCGAGCGGCGTATCTCCCAGACGGGGTCACGCGCGAGCAGCCATATCGCATCCGGTGGGCAATGCGGATGCTCGGCCACCGCATCACGTATGCCATTGTCCGGATCGGTGGCGAGGAATGCCAGGACATGCTGGCCGGTAGAGCGATTTTCGGCAAGGGCCCGCCTCACCCAGACGACCTCGTCTGTGGCGAGTGATCGGCTCACCTGGGTGATGCACGCCGGGTTGGACGCCATGGCTGCGCGCACTTCCCACCACCAGTCGTGGCTCAGGATCTCCTGGAGCTCTGCTGGGCAGGCCTCGTGCCTCGCGGCGGTTATTCGCGCTTCGGGCTCCGGCGAGCAGGCAAGGCAGGCGAGGGACCGGGTCATCACAGAGGCCGGGCAACCTGGCAGCGAGACCACGACGGCGGCTTCGCGCGCGAGAGCTCTCATCAGGCGGCCGCGGCGCGAGAGCGCGCAGGGACCGGCATCGGGCGAGCGCTCGTGGTTCGGCAGTGGGAACCCAGGGTGAGCTGTGCAGCGATACGCTGCGACATGGCCCTCGAGCAGGGTAGTGGCGACTATCAGGCACGTCCGCCGCTTCAGCGGCCTTCCCAGGGCGAGCTCTCTCGATACGGCCCGGCGCATTCTCCCTCCCTACAGGTAAGGTGGCAGGTCGGCTTCTGGGTGGGTGAGCACGCCGAGGCCCAGATGGTGCCCCTGCTCCCTCGTCATGTTCTTCGTGGAGTGCCAAGTCCAGGCAACTGCCGGAACCAGGGCGGCGATCCAGAATATCGCGGCCCATGCGAGTGGGAATGCGAACGGGATGATCGACTCGTAGAGGACCAACCAGAACAAACCCATGGCCAGGATAGGCAAGAGCATGTGGAAAACCACCTGCTGGGCGCGGCGCTCATGGTAGGAGAGGCGCATAAGTGACACGTTCATGAAGCTGTGAGCTGTCACGAGTCCGAATAGGACGGCTGTCGTGAGGACGTCGAATGCCTTTGCGGGACCCAGAGCCAGCCCGAAGCCGACTCCTACGGCGGTCGCGATGACTGCTACGGCAGTCACGCTCCTGGCGGGAGCGCGCCGCCCGTTCACTACGGCGAAGCTCGTCTGGAGGAGCTTGTCGCGGCCGACAGCGTAGAGGACCCGAGATGTGCTCGTCATGAGGGCCAGGTCGTCCATGAGGGCGCTGTTTATGGCAAGCACGACGAGCGCGATAGCGCCAACGGGGCCCAGATAATGGAGGAACACCGCCACTCCCGGAGCCGCCGAGCTCGAGAACGATGACATCTTGTCCTGCCCCCACCCTACGGTCAGCGCGTAAGCAGATATCGTGAGTGCTCCCCCTACGAGGGTCAGGGAGAGGATGGCTGCCTTCCCGATCAGCCTGCCCTGCTGCGTGCGTACGCCCTTGGCTTCCTCTCCGAGGGGCGCGTGGCTGCCAACCCCTATGAAGCTCGTGATAGCGAAGATCATTCCCATCGATACGCCTTTCACGCCCACGGATCCGAATGTGAAGGGATGCAGAGGTGCGTAGTGGGGCGAGCGGCCGATGATGATGGCGGATGCGATTATGAGGAACACGATCTCGAGCGTGCTGGTGAAAACGAGCATCTTCACCGTAGGCCGGATGCCGAGCACGGACAGGAGCCAGGGCACTCCTATGAAGAAGAGGATCAGGACGATCCAGAGCCAGCTGGGAAGGGCTATGCCCAGGTATGACTTCGCGAGCTCCGGCAGGAATACGCCAGCCACGTAGACCGGGACGCCAGCCACGCTCACCATCTGGTAGAAGATGACCATAAGGGCGGTAACTAGAGCAGCGCGAGGCCCGAGTCCCGTTGACACGTAGGCGTAGTAGCCCCCAGCCGACCCCCGATGCTTCGAGAGGTGGTAGATCGTGTTCACCTCTATGAACATGAGGAGGAAGGCCGACAGGTAGGAGAGCGGGAGAGCGACCAGAGCGAAAGCTGCTCCCGCTGTCATGAAGGCTACGACGTCACAGGTGGGCGCCATGCCGGCAAGGCTCTGGCTGACGAGCCCCCAGAGGGAGATGACGTTCGGCTCCAGCGTCCCAGCCGATGCGCTCGCCTGGCTCACCCTGCCCCGTTCTGTTCCTCCTGGTCTTTCGTTGTCCATGAAGGTGTTCCCTCTCGCGCTCAGGCGGCAAATCCGGCAACTGATGATATCAGGTATCAATATCAGTAGAGAGTACCAATCTATCCCCCCAGTCGCATGAGCAATCCAAGTATCAGTTATGATACGCTCGTTCTATGGCCAGCAACACAGTCCGCGAGCGCATCCTGAGGTCAGGGAGGCGGATCACCCCCCAGCGCGATGCCATAGCAGGGATCCTGGAACGCGCCGAGCAGCCTGTCAGCGCGCAGGAGCTTTGTGACGCTGTAGGCGAGGTCGATCCCCAGATAGGGCGCGCCACGGTGTTCCGCACTCTTCAGTCGCTGATGGAGGCGGGCTTGGTCCAGCGCATCACCATACCGGGGGCGGAGACGAGGTACCTGCTGTGTAGCACCGCCGAGCACCATCACCACCTGGTCTGCCGTGAGTGTGGAGCCGTAGAGGAGCTGCCGGAGAGAGGCGTCGCGTCGTTCCTCGCCAGGGTCGAGCGTGAGCACCGCTTCCTCGTGGACCATGCCACCTTCGACGTCTACGGAACGTGTGCTCGGTGCGCAGGGAGGGAGCCGGAGCCTGCCGCTCGCCCATAGCGCGGCTATCCTGGCCCGGATGAGCGGATCGGGCGAGAAGGATGCATCAGGAGTGGGACAGGGCGACATGACTACGCCCGCTCGGTGCGTGCTCGTGGCCGTGGGGGAGGATCGTCCTGGCATCGTCGCCGCAGTTACGAAGATGCTGTTCGATCTGGGCTGCAACCTCGAGGACAGCACGATGGCGCTGCTCGCGGGCCAGTTCGCCATCCTGCTCGTGGTCGGCCTTCCTGAAGGCGAGCCCGAGCAGGAGGGGATAGAGCGCCTGCGTTCAGCGCTTTCCGGATTGGAGGTCGGCATGGGTCTCGTGTGCCACGTCTTCCCTGCCCCTCCTGTAGGGTCGCGTACCGAGGGAAGACCATGGAGTGTGAACGTCTACGGTGCTGACAAGCCTGGCATCGTCTTCAATATGAGCACCCTGCTCGCAGAGCGCGGGGCCAATGTTGTCGATCTGACAACGAGAATGATTCCCGCCACCGACGCGGCGCGCGCCGGCAGTGACAGGCATGGATCTATGGCATCGGTCGGGTGGCTGAAGCCAGAGGCCTACGCGGAGGGAGCTCACGAGGCGACATACGTTCTCGTTATGACAGTGGCCCTCCCTCCTGACGTAAGTGGCGATGCTCTGGCGAGAGAGGTATCAGATCTAGCCGCCATCCTGGGGATACACGCGTCGATGCACCCGCTCGACGCCGATGTGTTGTGAGCGGCCGGTAGCTCCTGCAATGCCCGTTCGCGAGGTAGTGAAGATCGGGGATCCTGTGCTGTCAACTCCCGCCTCACCGTGTGGATGCGTGGGGGAAGCGGAACGCCTGCTGGCCGCCGACCTGCTCGACACGATGCGGGCTTCGCCCGCCTGTGTCGGATTGGCAGCGCCTCAGATCGGAGTGGGGAGACGTGCGATCGTTGTAGACGTGACAGGTCATCGGAAGGCAGGGAGCGCTCATGGATGCGTCCTGCTCTTCGATCCGGAGCTGCTGGAAGCTGGCCAGCCGCTTGTTGCCAGGGAGGGGTGCATGAGTGTTCCTGACCTCACCGGAGACGTGGCTAGGGCAGAGAGCGTCGTGGTAGCGGGAGTGGATCTTGGTGGTAACCGTCAGGTGATAGCGGCAGAAGGTTTCGAGGCCCGCGCTTTCCTGCATGAGCTGGACCATCTCGATGGTCTGGTGTTCCTGGACCGCGTCGACGGCCCCCATGCCGTACACCAGCGGAAGGTATACCGCTGAGGGCGCCAGGCATGGGTGAAGTCCCAAGCACGGACCAGCGGCTAGCCTGTTGCCCGTGCTGGATTCAGAGGAGTCTGGGGATTCCCACCCGGCTACTGCGTTTGGCGGTTCCCGCCTGTACTTCCGGCAGCTCCTGGCCGGCAGGGACTTCGCTGCCAGGGACCCCATTGCCCGGCAGATGGTCAACTTCGTCTACCTGATCGGTGATCGCGGCACCGGGGAGGCGGTCGCGGTCGATCCTGCCTACGCGCCGGAGGAGATCCTGGAGATCCTGGCAGGGGATGGGATGCGCCTGTCGGGAGTCCTGGCGACGCACTACCATCCCGACCACGTCGGGGGGGACCTCATGGGCTATCCCGTTCGTGGTGTCGAGGACCTGTTGGAGAGAGTGGATAGGCGCTCGGCCGTTCCGGTCCATGTGCAGGAGGAGGAGGTACCCTGGATCACGCGCGTCACAGGTCTTACGCGAGACGATCTCCTGGCTCACCACAGTGGGGATGAGATCAGGGTCGGCTCGGTGCAGGTGGAGTGCGTCCATACTCCGGGCCATACTCCAGGCAGCCAATGCTTCCTGGTCCATGCCGGAGGGGAGCTGTACCTTGTCTCTGGGGACACGTTGTTCCTGGAAGGATGCGGCAGGACGGATCTACCCGGCGGAGATGCCGGTGCCATGTACGAGAGCCTTACCACGCGCCTCGCGAGAGTGCCTGACGACGCGATCCTTTTCCCAGGGCACATGTACGCCACTGACCCGTCGGCCACCATGGGCTCGACGCGCCGGCAGAACTCGGTGTTCCGGTTCCGATCCCCTGATGCTTGGTTGGCTGCATTCGGTGGTGGGTGACCGCCTCGCAGGGCAGGGCCGAGAATCCAGCAGCATAGAGCGTCCTGCTGACCGTGGCCGCACCGGCAACAGGGCATTTGCAGCGGTATATGATGTGTTTACCATGCCGGCGGAGCGGGGCTGGCTCGGCCGCTGCCGGCGAGAGCTGCTCGCCCAGGTGGGTAGCTCGGTGCTCGAGGTCGGGGCTGGTACCGGGGCGAACCTAAGGCACTATCCTCGCTCGGCTGGGGTCGTCGCCATCGAGCCCGACGCTGCCATGCGAAGCAAGCTCGCGTATCGTTCCAGATCCGGCAAGGGACGTGCTTGCGCGGTCCTGGGAGCTGATGCCGAGGCGTTGCCCTTCCCGAGCGGAGTGTTCGATACCGTCGTCTGCACGCTGGTCCTGTGCTCCGTGAGGCATCCGGATCGCGTTCTCGGCGAGCTTCACAGGGTTCTGTCTCCGAATGGTCGGCTGCTCGTCATAGAGCACGTGAGAGATAGCGGGCGCAGAGCTGAATGGCAACGGCGGCTCACCCCTTTCTGGCGCCGGCTGGCTGGCGGCTGCAGGCTCGATCACGACGCACGGGCAGCGATAGAGCGGGCAGATTTCGCTTTCGAACGATCGGTGACATTCGTGCCGCCTATGTCCCTTCCCTGGCTGAGACCATTTCTCGTCGGAACAGCGGTTCCCTTGCGAAGGACGGGGGACAGCAGGAAACGCGTGAGATGACGGCAGGGAGCGGAATCGAGCCGGGGTCGCTGGGGAATAGCAGCACTGTCGCCATCGTGGGTGGCGGCTTGGGTGGTCTGCGTTCGGCAGAGGCGCTGCGCCATGAGGGCTACAAGGGCCGCATCGTCGTTATCGGCCAGGAGCCCTTCCTCCCATACGACAGGCCTCCTCTCTCGAAGCAGTTCCTGACAGGTGCATGGGGGGCAGAGCGCGTCCGCTTGCGCGAACCCGAGCTCTTGAAGGAGCTGGGCGTGGAGTGGCTTCTCGGCGCGGCCGCGGCAAGCCTGGATCCGGAGGATCGCGTCCTGGAGGTCGTTCCGGCAGCAGAGACTTTCCCGCCATCGCGTCACATCCCCCTATCAGAGACCCGTAGCGCTGATGCGCCCGGAGATGTTCACATGCCGGGCAGCGGACCAGGCGACGGGTCTCCAGGATCCGATGGTGACATCTCGATCCTGTCTCCCGGAGATGCACTGGATGTAGAGCTGCTCAGAGAGCCACGCTCGGTTCGCTTCGACGCATGTGTGATCGCGACTGGTGCCCGGCCCAGGAGCCTCCCCGTACCAGGAGCGGGGGAGGCGGGACTCTCGGGCGTGCTCAGCCTTCGCTCGCTCTTGGATTCGGCGAGACTCAGGAGCGCTCTCGGTGCACCAGGCGCGAGGGTAGTGGTGATCGGCGCCGGCTTCATCGGTTGCGAGGTCGCGGCAAGCGCGACGGCCCGAGGCGCCGATGTCACCCTCGTAGAAGCTCTGGAGCTACCTCTGATACGGGTCCTGGGCGAGCAGGTGGGCCGGGCTGCCGCGGCCTTGCACAGGTCTCACGGCGTAGAGCTCCTGGTCTCGAGGCAGGTGAGCGCGGTTCTGCCGGTACCGGGCACCGATCGTGTGGGTGCCGTGCTGCTGGCTGACGGGCAACGGATCCCGGCCAACGTGGTGGTCGTGGGAATCGGGGTGAGCCCGGAGGTCGGGTGGCTTCAGGGTTCGGGTCTCGTGCTAGATGACGGTGTCGTGTGCAGCGAGACACTCCATGCAGCTCCCAGGATCATCGCCGTGGGCGATCTGGCGCGCTGGCGACATCCCGATCTCGGCACGGTCAGGCTGGAGCACTGGACGAACACGGCCGAGCAGGCGGCAGCGGGGGCCAAGGCGCTTCTGGCTGGTCCGCTCGCTGCAAGCGCTTACGCTCCCGTTCCCTTCTTCTGGTCCGACGAGTACGACAGGAAGATCCAGCACCTGGGATACAGCTCGCCCGACGATGAGCTAGTAGTAGTGAGCGGCTCTATCGAGTCGGGTCGCTTCGCGGCTCTGTATGCCCGGGATGGACGTCTCACGGGGGCAGTCGCGTTCAGCCAACCCCGCGAGCTCATGCGCTACCGGCGATTGCTCGGGGAGGGTGCCTCGCTGGACGAGGCGCTCGTGCTGGCGAGATCCTGACCAGATCTGACCCTTCGTATACGAACGTGCCGGGCGGCTGACAGCGTCGATCGCCTGACATGGCGATCCGGCTCGTTTCCCCCGTAGGCGGCAGCCTCGGTGAGATCCAGCATGTCTCTGAGCTGCCCGGAAGTCGAGGGTGGAGCTCCTCTCTCTAGCCGTGCTACGTATTCGCGCAGAGTCTCTCCTTGCTCTCGCCGCCTGCCGGCGCTTCGCCCGGCGCGCTCTATGAGGCGGCTCATGTGCTCGGCCCAGGTCCTGGGGCGCCGCCTCCAGGACCGGATGGCTATGGCCAACATGATGAGCGCGGCCAGCGTGCCTGCGAACGGAGCGAGCGGGAGGCGATCGAAGATGGACAGCACGGCGTGTGCTACCACGGATCCCGGCGAGGGGTTCGCCAGGGGAACGTGGGCGGTCGGGTCGAAGCTCTGCCAGCCAACCAGGGGGAACCAGACCTGCACCCACGCGTGCGCATCGTCAGCCCGGATGGTGTAGAGGTCCGTGATGGGGTTGTAAGAGCCCGGAACGTACCCAACTGCCTCGCGGGCCGGGATGCCCAGGCTTCGCAGCATAACGGCGAGAGCGGTGCTTATCTGCTCGCAGTATCCTTCGTGCGTTACGAAGAGGAACTCGTTCACTGCGTCCACCCCGGGGGGTAAGGGCGGGATGTCGGTCGTGTATCTAACGTGATGGCCCATCCACGATTCCAGGGCCTCTATCTTCTGGTAGGTGCCGTGGGAATGCTCGGTTATGCGCTTGGCGAGAGAGGCCACGCGAGCATAGCGGCTCGGTGGTCCCGGAAGCTGCAGGTACTTGGCAGCCTGAGAGCTTCGAAGACCCAGAGGGAGCGTGCTCAAGACGGCGAGCTGTGCCGGGGTAGCTCTATCGGGAGAGGAGACGACAGTGTATATGGTTCCCTTGTCCACGGCTATGCCACTACGTATGGATCGGCCGGGTCCCAGGTAGAGAGTGCGGTCGGGAAACCATATCTGGGTCCGGTGGCTGGCGCCGAACAGCAGGTTCGGCAGTGGCTGGGCCACGTAGAACGTCTGGATGTCGCTCTTCCTCGGGGCCATGATGGATCGTAGGATGCTTGCCTCGTTCCCGAGGATGGCCGCTCCTCCCGGGCTTGCCCCCGCCGGCCCATCCCCTGCACTGCCCGTGCTCCCTGCACTGCCCGTACTGCCCGTGCTCCCTGCACTCCCCGTGCCTATGGAAAAGCGCGATGGTATCGTGTAGCCGGTGGCGGCGGCCGGGGGGATCTGGAACGGTGAGCTGCCTAGAATAGAGTGCACAGCGCGATCCATGTGCGACCAGCTCTGGCCATTCCAGGAGGAAAACGTCTCGCCCAGGAAGTAGCCGGGCTCGGTTGCCCGCACTCGCATCACCACCTCCCTCCCGAGCTTGCCCCGGACAGCGGTGTCGAGGGGTCCGGCGAACCCGACGAAGCCTCCGACTCCGATCCTCCCTCCAGGGCCCCCGGCTTTGGCGGGCAGTGTGCCCCGTGACCCCGAGCCCGTCAGGCCGCCGGGGTGGGGCAGGGGGATGGCGTCAGACACGGAGGCAGGGAAGGTGATCGTGTGGTCCGCCACTGTCGCAGGCATGAGCGTCACCATTGCCAGAGCGAGAGCGACTGCAGAGGCAGTAGCCCCTACCAGCGGACGCCAGATGCTGGACCTCACGCCGATCATGGAATGCCACATCTCGGTCAAGCCCCAGATGCATACAATCGCCCACCCCACGGCGAAGATAGCGAAGGCATCGCTGATAGCTTGCGCCGCGGCCACGGCCATGAGCGTGGCGGAGCCCGCCAGCGAGAAGAGGAGATCGCGTCGCGCAGGTACGTCGAAGGCATGAGTGACCTGGATGAGAAGGAAGAGAAGGGCAAGAGGACCCTCTATGGCCCCGAGGCTGGCAACGTTGGTCGATCGTCCGACGCTGGCGAAGAAGTTCACGAATGCGGCGAGAGCGGCCAGGGCGATAAGGATCTTCATGAACCGCAAGGGCCTGGCTCGCGTGCGGTACGAGATCCACATCCCGAGAGTGAGGGCGGCAAGCGCAGCGAGGGCAGCGGCAGTTCCTATCTCGCCGTTCTCGACGCATGCGGTGGTGGCAATGACAACGGACGCCCAGGCTGCTATGCGAAAGCGCACCGAGCTCTCAGGCGGGCCCGGTGCATTCGCCTGACGCACCCGCTGTAGCAGGCGCCCCCCCGCTGTCACCGGGCTCGTTCCGCACCTGGCTCGGCGGTGTCTATCCACTTGCCGGAGATGGCTCCTGCAAGCCGCCTCCCGGCGCTCAGCCGGTCGTAGACCGGGGCCACCACGGGTCCCTGCTCTTCCAGCGTTCCCAGGACTACCGGGGTTCCGTTCGCCAAGAGCGAAAGCGCCGTAGCGAGTGCGTTCGATGCCACGGTCTCTGCTTCGGTATCGGGCTCAGAGGTCTGCCCATCCGCATCGGCCGGCTCGCTCTTCCCGCCTGTGCCGGTTGATAGAGAAGGCATGGGAAGCTCCACCAGAAGAGTGGTGGGGGCAGAGCGGGGAGACGAGCGCGTGGCTGTGAGGAGCTCGCCCGAATGAGCGCTCGCGGGCCAGTGCACGTCGCGCCATCTGTCTCCCGGGCGGTAAGGCAGTATGGCCATCACCTCTACGCCGGCCCTGGGCGTGGGGCGCCCCGCGGTTCCCTCCTCGGTGCCTCCGCTGGCAGGGAAGGGCGCCGGGGTGCCGACCGCCGGAGCCACCGCGACCGGGATGGCGAGCCTCAGGGTGACCTGCCTTACCCACCACAGGAGGCCGAAGGGAGCCGCGCTGGCAATCTCGAAGCGGGCTGTGGTCAGAATGGAACGCCGAGAAGGCGTGAGGATGAGTTGCGTGCCATCCGGGCCGGCAGTTACTGCCGCACCATCCAGGTCGAGCGGCCGGACCTGGACAACCCGATCAGTTGCTACGTGGCAGGTGAAGGGTTGTCTGGCAACGGCATCAGGAGGGCAGCGAAGCTCGAGCACGCGCGCGCGGCTCACCGGCCACGCTGGCCATAGCAGGCCGATCACGAATATGGCTGCTATAAGAGCTCCAAGTGCCTGAACCCAGCCGACCCCGCTCTCGTGTGCGATGCCTGCCCAGCCCACCATGATGATCAAGGCAGTCGCTACCGGCAGGAATGCGTGCTCGGGGTGCGGCCACCCCCGCTCCAGGCACCGGGGAGCAGGGGAGCTTCGGCCGCCGGTCCGCTTCACGGTCTGCCCCCTAAGGCCGTGGCGTCGGAGTGCTGGTCATGAGCTCCTCCAGAACAGACCTGGCGGGCACGCGTTCCGCGACCAGCCTATGAGCGAGAGCGGGCACCACTACCGCCTTCACGTCATCTGGCGTGGTGAATCGGCGCGACCCCAGGAGGGCGTGTGCCTGTGCCGCACGGACCAGCGCTATCGCGGCCCTGGGGCTGGCCCCGAGGCGGATGGCGGGATGGGCCCTCGTGGCTCGGCAGAGCTCGACGGCGTAAGTGGCGACTGTCTCGGAGACGGGGAGGGTGGCCGTGGCCCACTGGACCCGCTCCCAGAGGCCCGGGGTGGCAAGCGGCGCCAAGGACTGCAGAGC
>DAHXND010000174.1 GCA_027366675.1 Acidimicrobiales bacterium | reverse complement strand
AGCTTGCCACCCGACCGGGAACCACCCATGGCGCCCGAGCGAGCCGCACCGGGCCTGTATGGCCCGCCGGGAGATCAGCCACGTGCCAGAGGTCGCGATGACCTTCCGGGTGATCGAGCACACCTGGGTCGAGGCTCCCTGGATCCCAGACCACCGCATCGATCGGGACACCGTGCGCAAGCAGGGCTCGAACGTGTGCGCCGGCATCGTAGCCCTCGGTCTCCGGCACCTGCTCCCGGAGGTTGCAGACGTAGACGCGCTGAGCGGGAGAGCGGGCTATCGCATCCCTGATCATCGGGATGGCTGCAGCGGCGAGCACGCTTGTGTACAAAGAGCCGGGACCCATGACGATCTGGTCAGCGACGGCTATGGCGTCGAGAACGCTCCCTGCCACCGGTGGGTCGGCCGGCTCGAATGCGACACGGCGGATGCGGCGCGAGGTACCGACGCTCACCTGCCCCTCGACACGGCGGATCTCTGCGGTTGCACCGACGTCGGCTGCCAGCACAACCGGTCCGGAAGATGCAGGAAGGATCCTTCCCCTCGTGCCGAGCACCCTGCCGGCCTCGTCGAGAGCAGATGCCAGGTCTCCACTGACGGCGAACAGCCCTGCTATCACCAGGTTCCCGAGCGCATGCCCGTCCAACTCTCCCCCGCTGAAGCGATGCTCGAAAGCCTCCACGAAGAGCGTCCTCTCCTGCGCGAGGGCGACCAGGCACTTGCGCAGGTCGCCCGGAGGCGGCATCCCGAAGGCGCTCCGCAGCCGCCCGCTCGATCCGCCATCGTCTGCAACTGACACTATGCCCGTGATCGATCCGGCATAGAAGCGGAGCGCGGCCAGGGTGGCGCTCAGCCCATGACCGCCACCGATCGCGACCACACGTGGACCCGAAGCGCCGTCGTAGCTCCCAGCCAGGTCTCCACCCGCCGCGGCCGCCGTCACGATCGGTCGATATCCCTATGAAAGACGTCTGCGCGGTATCCCCGCTCCTCCACCCGCCGTGCCAGCTCTTCGGCGAGCACCACGGAACGGTGACGGCCTCCGGTGCAGCCTATGGCGATCGTCAGGTAAGAGCGCCCTTCTCTCAGATAGGCAGGCATAACCAGATCGAGCAGCGATGATATATTGTCGAGCAGTTGGGAGGATTCGGGGCTGTCCATAACGAACTCGCGAACCGACCCATCACGCCCCGAGAGAGGACGTAGGCTCTCGTCCCAGTACGGATTGGGTAGGAATCGGCAGTCGAATACCAGATCGACGTCGAGGGGTATCCCGTGCTTGAACCCGAAGGAGACAACCGTCGTTCGCAGCAGGTCCCCGCCGCTGCCGCCGAACAGCTCCGAGAGCCGCCGCCTGAGCTGGTGGATGTTCATGTCGGCGGTGTCTATCACCACGTCTGCCTGCTCCCTCACCGGATCGAGGAGGCGCCGCTCCTCCGCTATGGCACCGATCTCACCACCCAGGGCTCCACTGCTGATCGGATGGCGGCGGCGTGTGTCCTCGAATCGCCTCACGAGCACATCATCTGGGGCGTCCAGGAAGAGCACTCGCACGGTGGCACGTCCCGAGCGCAGCGCAGCGACAGCGGGATTCACCGCCTCGATCTGGTCGGCTCCTCCCCTCCCGAGGACGAAGGCGATGCGCTCCCCCTTTGCCCACTCCTCGGGCCCTGGCCGCTCCGCCAGCTCTGCCACCCGCGGGATGAGAGCAGGGGGGAGGTTGTCGATGACGAACCAACCCAGATCCTCCAGCACTGCCGCCGCGCTGGATCGCCCCGCTCCCGACATGCCGGTGACTACCAGGTACTGGCTCATGAGCTCCCGCCAGAGCGTGCCACCTGGCTGCGGGGCAGCGCAACAGAAGTGGCTGCAGCACGTAGGTCACGCTGCACATGCGCCCAGAGGGCCACGCCCCCCAGGTACCTGGGCGCCACCCCGAGCAGAGCGGAGCCGGCGTCGACAGCGCCAGCAGCCCCAGGCTGGCCCATCGCGACGAGCAGCAGGGCTACGTTCCACCTGGCGAGCTCGCCCCGGGCAGCCGCTGCTAGCGCCGGATGCGAAGCGAGGCGAAGAGGATGACCGCCTGCAGCGAACCCCAGGATCTCCGAGATCGCAGAGCTACTCACGCTGCCCAGGGCTACTCCGCCATGTCTGCTGCGCTCGAGGTACAGGTAGCCACTCACCAGGCGGAAGCGGAACCGTGAGTCAGCCTGCCAGAGCATCGCCTGGTCCCAGTCGAGCGAACCCGAGATCAGGCCGGGCAGGGGGTAGGTCAGGGCGACAGCTCCAGCCGGCAGGCGCTGCGAAGATCCGTCTACGACGAACTTCGGAACCCGGATGCTGGTCGCCTCCTGAGGCCAGGGGGGGAGATCCACTACGACCAGTGCCAGAGCTACCGGGACGGCAAGAACAGCCGCCCAGCTCTTCCACCCTGCTCGAGACCCTTCCTCCGGGGACCGGTCCTCCGGGGATCCCCCCTCCCGGGACCGGTCTGGCCCTGTACGGAGCCTCTCGCCAGCTCGCGTGAGCCCGATGGCCAGGATCACGGCCAGGAAGAGCATGGTGATCGAATCGAAGCGCACCGGGATCATGTTGTCGAGCTCGGGTAGGTGCTCGAATGCCGCGAACGGGAGCGTCACACCTCTGGCGATGGAGTAATACGATCCGGACAACCTCGGGTGCGTGCCCAGGCTCAACACGAGGGGTGCCGGCAGCGCCAGGGCAGCGAAGCGCACCCCCACATCGCGCCAGCGCCACACGACGACCGCGACCGTCGCCAAGCAGAGCGGGATGCCTATGGCGCCCGGTGACACGATCGGTGAGCACGGGGAGCTCGCATCGAAGTGGCAGAGAAGGCTCCCCAGGGAATGTGTGGTAGGTAGCACGATAGAACGCAGGCTGACGGCAGTCATACCGAGTATCGCTACCGGATGCAATGGGGAGCTCAGATGGTACGGGCCTGCCACCGCCACCCATAGCGGCCAGCCGAGCAGGAGGCACGACGTGGCTGCTGTGACCCC
>DAHXND010000222.1 GCA_027366675.1 Acidimicrobiales bacterium | reverse complement strand
CGGCCGACGACGTCCGGCTGCGTCCCGCGGCCGTTGGCGATCTGGCCGCAATTCGCAACTGGGTTTCCTCGATCGGAGTGGACCCGTCCCGGGTGGCCCTCTGGGGCGGCTCCTACGGGGGTTACATGGTCCTGGCTGGCTTGGCCTTCCAGCCCGAGCTGTGGGCGGCGGGGGTGGATATCGTGGGCATCTCGTCACTGGTCACCTTCCTGGAGCACACCTCCCCTTATCGCCGCGCCCAGCGAGAGCGGGAATACGGCACCCTGGAGCGCGACCGGGACTTCCTGGAATCCATCTCGCCCCTCAACAAGGTCAACCAGATCCAAGCGCCCCTGTTCGTCATTCATGGAGCCAACGATCCTCGGGTTCCTCTGCAGGAGGCGCGGCAATTGGTGGCCGCCCTGAAAGACCGGGCTGTCCCCTGTCAACTTCTTGTCTATGAAGATGAGGGGCACGGGCTGGCCACGCGTGTCAACCGGCTCGACGCCTACCCGAGAGCGCTGGCTTTTCTCACGGACCACCTCGGCTCACCCGGCCAGCCGCAACCAACCCCGCGGTGACAGGGCGCTGTCGCCGGAACGTGCTCTGACGCGCTCCGCGCAGGGGTTCCACCCTGCCCGCTTCCTCCCAGACCGCCACGCCACACGCTGCCAGTCTCTGGGCGTGGCGCGCTCTCGGTCGGGACCAGATGGCCCTGGCCATGGATCTTGAGTGAGGTGCGTTCACCGAGCGGATGTTGAACGATGGCCGAGGGGTGGTGGACCAAGGGGCCGAAAGATCGCTTGCCGGGAGCCGGCGGAATCCCTCAGGAACGGCACCGGTTGGGATGCATCAAGCTGTGGCCTCAATCCAGTCCATTACGGGCTGCGCTCACATCCGAATCGCCCCATCCGGCGCGCACAAGCTCCTGCCAGCGCTCGGCGATCGCGGCGGCCACGGGCGCTGCGCTTGGCGCCTCGGCACCAACTAGCCTCGATATATCAGTAGTGGGGGTAGTTCTGCAGTAGAAATAAGTAAAGGTGCCTTTCTGTATATGGGATAATTGCAGTATTGCGAAAACAAAGATGGGTGCAGCTCTTCTGAAGGTGTGCCCAGGGAGTTCGAACTAGCGCTTCTCCGAGCGGGTACGCGCCCTTGGAGGCCCGGTTGGGGCCTTCTTCTGACCGGCGGTGGGGTCTCCACCCCATCCCTCGGCCGACTCGACCACCCGTAGGGAGGCGGCTTCGAGTTCGTCGAGGAGATCGTGGAGCCGGCGAGCTCCTTCGAAGGAGCTTCGGTAGCGCTCGTACTGCTCTTCGGTGAGGTAGCGCGTCACCGTCTTGCCGCCGACGCTGCGGGTCCAGGAGATGTAGGGGCCATGGAGCTTGGGTGGCTCGGCCCTACAGCGACACCCTGGCTTCCCACAGCGCATGTTGCGGACTACGACACTGCCCGGCAGCGCGAAGTCGCTCTGCTCGAGCGCGGCTACGAGCCGGCGGCGTACCGCCTGCCAGGTGCGGGTTGGCGTGGCTTTCGGCACAGCTAAGTCTCCCACCAGTTCTCCTCTGGAGTATCCATTATCCTTATCCTACGGCGGCGCGCTGTAGGATCTGGCCGGCAGACGAGGAGGAGTGGCTGATGCACGAGGTGATCAGGCAGGACGAGGCGGACGGGTTCGCCCGGTCACGAGAAGCCTTCGAGCACGCAGTGGGCTTCTTGGACGGTGCGCAGGCAGCGAGCCTGACCCACGCCGAGCTCGAGAGCTGGCTGTCTGCCGACGGTCGGGAGGTGCTGCGCTTGCTGTTGCAGGACCACCTCTCTCTGCGGGCGATGCGCGAGCAGCGCATCGAGAGCATCGTCGACGCCGCGGGGGTCACCCGGCCGCTCGCTGAGGTCGGCCATGCCAGGGCGCTGGAATCGGTCGTCGGGCAGGTGAACGTCGCCAGGATCGCCTACCGGAAGCCCGGCGAGGCCAATCTCCACCCTGCGGACGGGATCCTCAACCTTCCCGTCGAGCGCCACAGCCACGGGCTGCGCCGTCTCGCCGCGATCGAGGCATCGCGTGACTCGTTCGACGAGGCGACAGCGGCGCTGGAACGTACGACTGGCTGTCAGCTCGGGAAGCGCCAGGTAGAGGAGCTCGCGCAGAGATCGGTGGTCGACTTCGAGGACTTCTACGCCACCAGAAAGCCGCCGGTGGCCTCGGCTGCCTCCGACACGCTCGTGATCTCACTTGACGGCAAGGGCATCGTCATGCGCACCGACGCGCTCCGTCCGGGGACCGCCGCCGCGGCAGCCAAGGCCACGCCCAAGCTCGCGACCCGGCTGTCAGGTGGGGAGAAGCCCAA
>DAHXND010000116.1 GCA_027366675.1 Acidimicrobiales bacterium | reverse complement strand
GGGCCTGCACGTCGCTGCAGATTCCCCTGGCATGGCCAGCTCCCCCCCTCCGGCATCGGGAGGCACTCGCGCTGAGAGACTGGGCGAGCCGCTTCTCGGAAGGCTGGAGCGTCTGAGTGACGTGTCTATGGTCGTGGCGGTCGAGCTGGGCAGGACTACCATGCTCGTGAAGGAGCTGCTGAACTTGAGAGCAGGCTCCCTTGTGGAGCTTGATCGCCAGGTCGGGAGCCCGGTCGACGTTCTTGTGAACGGGACGCCTCTAGCTAGAGGCGAGGTCGTCGTGGTGGATGACGAGCTTGGCGTGCGCCTCACCGAGATCCTGGGCGCTGAGGAGGAATAGGCGGTGAGCGTTTCTCTCGGTGGGGAGCTCGTTAGGACCGTTATCGCTCTTGCTGTAGTGGCCGGCTCTATCTGGCTGCTCGGAAAGCTTGCTCGACGTAGGGGCATGTCTCTCGCCAAGGGAGCGGTGGGGGGAGCGACAGTGGTGATGCAGCGCCACAACCTGGCCAAGGGCGTGCAGCTCCTCGTGGTCCAGTTCGGCACGAGGCGCCTGCTGATAGGCGTTACCCCCCAGAACGTAAGCTTGCTCGGGGAGATCGGCGAAGATGGTCGCGCTGGTGGCACCCGTGACGGTGCAGGGGTCTCTGTGCGCTACGCGGAAGGGGAAGGCGGCGATCTCGCGCCTGATCCGGATTGGCTTTCCGGGCATCAGCCAGAGGTATCCGGAGCGTCTTGTCCCGGAGAGTTTCGCCGGGCGCCCGGCAGCCCTGGCTCGGGGCAGGGCCTTGATCTGGACTCCGACCTGGCGACCTTCCTCGCCATGAACCCCGGGGTCCGTCTCTACCCAGGCGATGGATTCGCCGGGGCTGGCTCGAGCGTCGATGGTCGGCGCCCGGCACGGGCACGGATGTCCGATCGACTCGAGCATCTGCGGGAGTTGACTACCCGGCGCGCCTAACGGCGTCCGGTTCCCACGGAGGACATTCGTGCTTGAAGTACATGGGGGCTGGCAGGTGAGCTGTTGCGCACCTGCCACAGACAAGCTGACGATACTGGGCTCGGTCGATGGATGGCTGCTGCCATGAGGCCTCTGCTGCTCGGCGCCGCAGCTACTCCCACCGTCAACATCAACCTGGGTAAGACCCTGGCTCAGCCTTCCAGCTCTCTGGTAATAATTCTCGCTGTAAGCCTGATTGCCCTGGCGCCATTCCTCCTGCTCATGCTGACTGGCTTCACGAGGATCATCATCGTTCTGGGCCTTACGCGTAGCGCGATGGGTATTACCGTTCCACCGAACCAGGTTCTGGTGGGTGTGGCGCTGTTCTTGAGCCTCTTCCTGGCAGGACCCACTATTTCCCAGGTAAATCACGTTGCAGTGCAGCCGTACCTGCACGGACACGAGAGCTTGACGGTAGCCCTGAAGAAGGGGGAGCTGCCGGTGGATCAGTGGATGCTCAAGCAGACCGGCAAGAACGAGATCGATATGGTGGCTGCCGCGGCGCACGAATCTGCGAAGAACGTCAGTGCTCTTCCGATCACTACTGTCATACCGGCATTCCTGCTGTCGCAGCTGGAGATCGGCTTCCTCATCGGCTTCGTCATCTTCATCCCCTTCTTCATAATCGACCTGATCGTGAGCGCGACGCTCATGAGCGTTGGCATAGTCATGCTCCCGCCCACTCTGATATCGCTACCCTTCAAGATCATGCTCTTCGTGCTCGTGGATGGCTGGGCGCTGGTCGCGCATGCACTACTTACCGGATTCCGTTAGCGCCTCACCGGATCTCGTCAGCGCCGTTGCCAGCCGACCCGCATGGACCGTAGTAACCAATACCTGAGAGGGATGATGCCATGAACACACAGACAGTGATCGACCTGGTGACTCGGGCGATGGTGGTAGCGGGCGAGGTGTCTATTCCGATCCTTCTCGCCAGCCTCATCGTCGGCCTGGTGGTATCTCTGTTCCAGGCAATGACCCAGATAAACGATTACACATTCACCTTCGTGCCGAAGCTGATAGCGATTGCCCTGGTCCTCTATATAGGAGGCCCCTGGATGCTCCAGCAGCTTACGGGGCTCACCACCGCGCTCTTGACGGGGATTCCCCACATCATAGGGATCACATAGGGGACTGGGGTTATGGACCCGGTGCTCGGGACGAGGAACTAAGGGTTTGCGGGGTCCTGCAATGATCGCAGGGGTGTTGCAGTGGTAATAGAGGGTCGCGACCTGATAGCGTTCCTGATCGCGCTGGCGCGGATGGGTGCATTCGTGATCGTGGCACCCCCCTTCAATACTCAGGGAGTGATCCCCTACCAGGGACGCGTGTTGCTGGCTGTCGCACTGGCGATGCCAGCTACAGGTATCGTGGCGGCGGGGGTGCTGCCGACCACGACCCCCGAGCTCATAGGCACCATCGCCCTGCAGGCAGTAACTGGTTTCGCTTTTGGCTTCGTGGTCTTGGTGCTCTTCAGCGCGTTTTCCACGGCCGGAGCCCTTGGGGATCTCTTCGGCGGCATCGTTCTTCCGCCATCTCTCGATCCGTTGTCGCAGAACCAGGTTCCTCTGGTGGGACAGCTGTTCGAGCAGGTTGCCCTCGTGCTACTGTTCGTTACGAACGGCGAGTTTATCGTTCTACGTGGTCTGCTGCTGTCATTCAGCGCGACTGGTCTTGGATTGCAGGCGTCAGGCGGGCTTGCACATGGCATGGCTGCCAGCCTCGAGACACTGTTCGTGTCTGCTCTGGAGATAGCCACTCCGCTTCTCGTCGTTCTCTTCGCTGCCCAGGTAGTTCTGGCGCTCCTGGCCAAGGCGGCACCCCAGATGAACGTGTTCTTGCTCGGTTTCCCACTCCAGGTTCTTGCTACGATTCTCATGGTGGCTCTTGCGATCCAGGTGCTACCCAGTGCCGTCGATCGCATAGTGGAGCGGATCCTTGTCGATTTCGGCGATCTGATCAGGCTTGGCCGAGCATGAGCCGCAGCGACGGTTTGGCATTCTGGCAGGCATGCCTCACTGCCGTCCTGACTGCCAGGGGGTGTCATGGCTCAGGGAGCTGACAAGCACCAGAAGACCGAGCAGCCGACCGCCAAACGCAAGCGTGAAGCGCGGGATAAGGGTCAGGTCGCTCACTCTCAGGACCTCACGGGCTGGTTCGTGATGCTGGCGGTGATAATTGCCGCTCCGGCCGTGTTCGGCGCTGCATCAGCTCGCCTGGAGGGTCTCTGGGCTGCGGTCACGAACTTCGACGCTCATCCGGCGATTCCTGGAGCTATGCGGGTCCTCGCGATCGGCTTCGTGGATGCTGGGATCGTGCTCGCTCCTGTTCTCGGTATCGCCATCGTGGCCGCGCTGGTCGGGAGCGTCGGTCAGACCGGGTTCCTTTTCTCGGTGAAGAAGCTGAAGCCGGATTTCTCCCGCATAAGCCCTATCGCCGGATTCAAGAGGATGTTCTCTGCTACCGGCTTCTGGCAAGTTGGCAAGTCTGCGCTGAAGCTCCTGCTGGTCGGCGTGCTGGCCGTGGAGTTCATCCTGTCCCTCGCTCACGAAGTGACCCTCGCTCGCCCGGTGGCCCTGCAGCCGGTAGTGGCGTACCTGGGCAGTGAGCTCTCCGGCTTCCTCCGGGAGGTCGTTGTCGCTGCTCTATTGGTATCATTCATCGACTACTTCGTCCAGCGGCGCCAGACGCGTAAGTCGCTCATGATGACCAAGCAGGAGACGAAAGACGAGCGCAGGCAGGTGGAGGGCGATCCGCTGGTTCGCGGGCAAAGGCGGAAGAGGCAGATAAAGCTCACGCGCCTTCGCATCCTGGCTTCGGTCGGTAATGCAGACGTAGTGGTGGCGAACCCTCAGCACTACGCGGTGGCTTTGCGCTACGAGCGCGGTCGCCAGGGAGCTCCGCAGATCGTGGCTAAGGGTAAGGATGCTCTCGCGCTGCGCATCAGGGAGGAAGCTGAGCGGTTGCACGTGCCGATAATCGAGGACCCCCCGGTCGCTCGTCTCCTGTACGCCACCGGTACGGTCGGGTCCGAGATTCCGGCCGAGCTGTACCTTGCAGTAGCCAGGCTGCTTGCTTTCGTATATGGGCTGCCGGTGAACGTCAGGGCTTATGGAAGCGTTTATCGCCGACCGCGGAGTGCTCTCGTGGCATGATATCATTCGGATGTCTTCAGGTGATAGGTCAGGATATGGTAAATTGCGTGCCGTTATGCTCTGGATTGGCGCTCGAGCGGTACCCTGAGGGAGCGAGGACCAGGAGGGATGCCTGGAGCTATGCCCGTATCACTTGATCCGTTGCTCGGTGCCCGTATCTGCCTGGAGCTTCCCGATGACCCCGCTCGGAACGGCCCTACCGGGAACGGCCCTACCGGGAATGGCCCTGCCGGGAATGGCCCTGCCGGGAATGGCCCTACCGGGAATGGCCCTGCCGGGAACGGCCCTGCCGGGAACGGCCCTGCCGGGAATGGCCCTGCCGGGAATGGCCCTGCCGGGAACGGCCCTGCCGGGAACGGCCCTGCCGGGAACGGCCCTGCCGGGGCAGAGGCCAATCGCGAGACAGCACCTCCTGCTGGGGCACGCTCAGGGGGTAGCTCTTCCTTCGCCGGGGACTCTCTATGGGCGGTGCTTGCCGGCCAGGGTGGGGGCGTGCTCCGGGTGGAGACAGGAGATGAGCGGGCCCGGTACCTGGATGGCCAGACGGTCTGGATGCGGATTCCTTCGGTGCAGGGATCTGGAGTGGTACAGGCAGTTGTGTTGGTGGAGGTGCTGGTCCCGGAACCACCTCCGATCGTTCTGGCTCTCAGGCTGCGCACGGAGCCAGAGGTGGTTCAGCGCCGCCAATGGGTACGCGTCAGCGTCCAGGTGGATGTGGTAATCGAGCCCCTGGGAGCCGCTGGTGAGTCGCTGCAGCCAGGGGAGCCAGGGGAGCCCGGGGAGGCAGGCGGGCATGGGGATGATGGCGGGCATTCCGATCCTGTTGGCACGGTAACGATTGATCTATCTGCTGGTGGGATGAAGATAAAGAGTATCCCGGGGCTGGGGATGGGACAGCTGATTCGCGCGGTCTGCTACCTGCCGCCGTCCCGGACGCCGGTGGAGGTGGAAGGGGAGGTCATCGGTGTCGATCCTGGTGAGACCACTCGCATCATGTTCAGGAACGTCAGGGAGGGAACTTCCCAGAAGCTCTCGAAGTTTGCCTACGATGCACTTCTGGCTGACAGGCGCAGAGAGCGCAGGGCTCTTGTCTGAGCCTCAGGTGGCTCTGGCCTGTAGCCTCAGGCGCTGAAACGGCGGCGAGCCAGCTTGCCGGGACCGTTCAGGTGGGGGATTTGCCCTTCAGGTTTCGGGTGCCGTTGCCGATAATGACCGACATGAGCGACGCGGAAGACCTCTCCACGCAGCTCTGGCAGGAGCGCGGCATCCTGGAGATGCTCCTGTTCAAGCTGGAGGAGGCCCATGTGCTGCTTGCCACCGGCAGGCATCACTGGTTGCAGCACGCGACGAGTGAGGTATCCCAGGTTCTGGCTGCTCTGAGCGCAGCCGAGGACCGGCGGGCTCGGATCGGGAGCGATGTTGCACTCTCCTGCGGGCTCTCTCCTGACGCGACCCTGGCGAATCTCGCGGCAGAACTGCCGGAGCCCTGGGGAGAGATCATGTCCCGGCACAGGGAGGCTCTCCTGTCGAACCTGAAGCGGGTTCAGGCCGTCGCATCCACGAACCGGGAGATCCTTCGCCGGAGCCTCTCTGCCACCACGGATGCCCTCGCAGTGCTCGGTGGTGGTGAGCCGGGTTACCAGGCTGACGGAAGCACGGTGATAAGCGGGCACACGGCGCGTCTCGTAGACGCGTCGATCTGAGGGGCCCATGAGCGACGCGGGTCTCTATATCGCAGGCTCTGGACTGGCCGCACAGCAGCTTGGCATGAACACTGTGGCCGAGAACCTGTCCAACGCGAACACCGCCGGGTACATCCAGGAGCAGCCGAACCTCGTCGCCCTGCCCGGGGGAGGGCCGGACACGGCCGGGAGTGGCGTCGGGGTCGCTGGCATCGCCCAGCTCACGAATTCGGTCGAGCAGGCCAACTACCTGGCAGCCAAGGGGCAGAATGGCGCTGCCCAGGCTCTCTCCACAACGATGCAGGCGATTCAGGACTACTTCCCTGATCCGTCCACGAATGGATTCCAGGCCCAGCTATCCACCTTCTGGAACCAGTGGGACACCATAGCCCAGAATCCCTCGGCAGAGGCACCCTATACGGTGGAAGTGGGTCAGGCGCGGACCGTGGTAAGCATGCTCAACCAGATGGCGAATGGACTCCAGCAGACTGCCGCTTCCACCCTCTCGCAGCTCTCCGATGCCGTTACTCAGGCAAACACACAGCTGGCAGATGTTGCTCGGCTGAACGAGCAGGTTACTGCCGGCTCCGCGGCGGGACAGAACGTTACCAGCCTCATCGACCAGCGGAACGCACTGATACAGCAACTGGGCGCGAGCATGGGCGTCACGGCTGTCCCTCAGGCCAATGGCAGCGTGAATCTCTCCATAGGGGGGACGATGGTGGTGCAGGGCACCACCTCCCAGACGCTCGATGCCACGAGCACCGGAGGTGTCACGTCGATTGGCATTCCCGGCGTTGGCGTTACCCTCGATGTCACTGGCGGTGAGGCTGCCGGCTGGCTGAGCGCCCTGAACCAGCAGATCCCCACATTGTCGAGCCAGCTGAACACGGTGGCGCAGAACCTGGCGACAACAGTGAACAACCAGCTGGCCGCCGGCTATACATCTACAGGTGCTTCGGGCAGTAGCTACCCCATGTTCACCTCCTCCACTGGCGGCACCGTGACTGCCTCGAGCATCGAGGTGAATCCGGCTCTGGTGTCCAACCCGATGTATTTAGCGGCTTCCTCCTCGGCTACCGCAGGTAATGACGGGGGAAATGCCCAAGCGATGGCCAACCTCTATAACTCGCCCACCGGCCCCGATCAGGCCTACCAGACCCTGATAGGCAACCTCGGTGTGGCAGTCCAGTCGGCCCAGGACACAGCCGAGAACACCAGGTCGGTGGAGACTGCTGCGGGGGGGCTGGAGCAGAGCACCTCTGGGGTCGACACCTCTCAGCAAGAGGTGAATCTCCTCGCGTACCAGCAGGCCTACCAGGCTTCTGCCAAAGTCATAAGTGTGATGAATGCTGCTATCAATTCGCTCCTGGCGGCGACATGACCTACGTTGACACCAACTTGTTCACCCGGGCGTTCCTGACCCAGGAGTTCGGGGGCAATATCACTAATGATCAGAGCGCGATAAACACGCTACAGGAGCAGCTGTCCACTGGCAACGCGGTCAACCAGCCTTCTGACAATCCTGCGGCCGCCGTTAGCATCCTCTCACTTTCCAGCCAGTCAGCCAGGGCGAGCCAGTATGCTGCTAACGCCTCGAACGCGAAGGCGTGGCTGGGCACGGCCAGTACGACCTTGAACCAGGTACTGAGCCAGCTCAAGGTCGCCTACCAGGCGACTATCTCGGCCGGGCAGACTCAGGACGAGGGAGCCGCGGCGCTTGATGCGCTTGCCAGCCAGATAGACGGCATCCTTACCTCGGTTACGAACCTGGCTAATACCACCTATGATGGCCAGTACATCTTCGCTGGCACTGCGAGCGTGGCAGCGGCATATGACTCGACTGGTACGTACCAGGGTAATGGAACCGTTCCGACCAGCACGGTCTCCTCAGGTGTAACGGTGGCGAGGGCAGTGACAGGATCCGCAGTGTTCGGATCCGGGACCACAGGCCTGCTATCGACCGTCCCCGGCAATCTCGGAGTCTTGGCGCAGATCAGCGCTGATCTGCGTAGTGGGAACGTGTCGGCTGTCGAGGGAACCGATCTTGGCAACCTGCAGAACGCGATCAACGAGGTACAGAACGCAGCAGCCACCGTCGGTGCCAGCTACGACACGGTACAAACCCTGGGCCAAGAGGCTACGGCGAACCAGACCAACATTGCTGAGCAGCTTTCGACTGTCCAGAGCGTGAACGTGGCACAGGCCACTACTCAGCTAGTCAGTCTGCAGGACACCTACAAGGCGGCGCTATGGGCCATGGCTCAGATCAGTCAGACCAGCCTGACGTCGTACCTGCCATGAGCACTCTGGGGCATGCCGGCTACGACGCGAGCTTTTCCAGAGAAGGAGAGTGACGAGAACATGATTACCACGATCACGGCAGGTGAGGACGCTCTGATCCTGCAGCCCTCTGGAGAGGGAGAGGGTTGCGACGGAGCCGGGAAGCAGCTTCAGCGGGTGGTGTGCCGTTTCGAATCTGGGCTGCCAGGGTTTCCCGATGCTCATGATTTCGAAGTGGTGGATCTCGGGCCCTCCTTCGGGCCGTTTTGCAAGCTCGTCTGCCTTGACAAGGACGGGGTCGAGTTCATAGTGGTTCCACCCGGCGTGGTGTTCGAGGACTACCTGGTGAGCGTCGACGATGACTCCATGGAGCGCCTTGGTATAAGCCAGCCGTCGGATGCAGTAGTGCTCGTGATACTGACCCTGAGCTCCGAAGGATCGGCACCTACGGCCAACCTCCTCGGTCCGCTGGTGATAAATCGGCGCACTTACGCGGCAATGCAGGTGGTGCAGCACGGATCTGGCTATGGAGTGGCCGTCGAGTTCGTTCCCCGGGCGAAGAGGGCCTAGACCAATGGCCAGGCGGCCAATCGCCCGGGTGGGCGACCGCTGCCTGCTCAAGTAGGGGCCTCGAAGAAGCCCCTACCGCCGAAGCCTCCTAGGCCGAGCCTTCGCCACCCGCCTCGTCCGGATCGGGTATCTGCGGTAGCGATCGGGCTTCGCTCTGTTCTGCGAGCGTCTCCCGGGCCAATCCTCCGAACGCGCTGATGGCTTCGGTGCTCGGAGCTGCCGCTTCGCGGTTGGCGGCCTGTATAGCCTCATAGACCTCCTGGCGATGGACCTGGACGTCCGGCGGTGCCTGGATACCGAGCCTTACCTGGTCCCTGCGGACCTCCAGGACCGTTATCACGATGTCGTGGGCGATAACGATGGACTCCTGGGACCGTCTGGTTAGTACGAGCACCACAGCCTCCTTGGCACGATGAACCGCCAGTACCAAGGTCTCGGCTGCCTGAGCGGACGTCATAAGCTGGCGCCACTTCTGCCCAGGCGGTTAGGTCACGGACTGCCGGTGTTAGAATCGGGGTTCTCGGCGCGAGTATAGGGTCTTCCAGACCGCTCCGCTGGCGTGGGGCCGGCACCCTCCATCAGGGCGGTGTCCTCCATCAGGCTGCCGGTGGACTCTTCCTCCTGCGCCCTCGCGTAGGCATGAAAGATGCCCGTGATGACCGAGCCCGCTATCCAGCAGCCGATCAGCGCGATCAGGAACCTGATCAGGGCCGTCGTTACGCTCAGCGAACCCGAGAACAGGCCCGGGAGCATGGGCGAACATATCAGCACGGCGGCTGCCAGTACCAGCTCAGGATGACGGACACGCATCACGGCGCCCATTTTCGCGCCCATCGATGGCATTGGCGTGCATCCCCGAGTGGGGGTGTTCGTGTGACGCTACCGGGAGGGGTGCATGCGCTTAGCACGATCCGTCGGCGTCTCGTCAGGAGGCCTCCAGCCGTTCCGTGAGGATGGCCGCCCATTGCTCAGGTGTAGCCTTCAGCCGATCCAGGCGAGCGATCGGTATGCCAGCGGCCAGGATCTCGGCTGGGGTGCGTGTGAACTCCGTTCCTTCTACGACCAGAGCGTTAACTCCCCCCATGTCCTTCGCCCAGGCGTCTATGTCCCCGGTCTTGGCGGTAGCAGGTACTACTGCCCAGACGGCAGTAGGGTCCAGGGATCCGAGGAGGTGGCGGGCCCACCCGCGGTAGGGGCTTGCCATGGGTGCGACGATCGCTACCACCGTCGGGTGGGGCCGTCGCTTCCAGCCGGGGGCTCGCTCGGCCGCGCCGTCAGCTCCGCGGATGACCCGGCGTGCGGGGACGCGCCTTCGCAGCGGGACAGGACTCGCGACCGGTACCTCGTTCGGATCCAGGCCGATCTCGTTCGCGATCTCGCCTGCCAGCCGGACAGCCGCTTCCGCGTCCCCTACGACAGCCAGGATGCTCCCTGCCATGCTGGGAGGCTTCGGCGGTGGCGGGAGTGTTGCCATCGCCTTCAGGATCGCTGACGCCAGCTCTTCGCGCCGCACCGGTTCTGTGGTGTCGCCGGAGTGGTGGCCCAGGGTCGGCAGCAGGTGGCTGGGGAGCCCCAGCCGGGCGAGTGCCACATGGGAGGGGTGCGGAGGCGTCTCGATCTCCGGGTCAGGCTCGCTCACTCCCGTTGGCTCGGGGTTAGCTACTGCGGCCTTCGTTGCCTCGGGGGTAGCTACCGCGGCCTTCATTGGCCCGGGGGTAGCTACCGCGGCCTTCATTGGCTCGGGGCCAGCTCCCGCGGCCTTTATTACCTTGTGTAGTATCGCGTCGAATGATCGGTCGGCTCCATCTGTAGCTGGATTGCCTCTTGCTACCGTAGGCGGGTCGCTTGCAGGCCGGTTGCCATTACCGGCTTCCGTGCCAGGATGACCGAGGGTCGCTCCGGGCGGCTCCTGCCCACCCTCGCCCGACGCGGATAGCTCGAGGACATCGGTAACTGCCTCCGTAGCCTGGACCACTGCATCCCAGGTGTCAGCGCCCGGCTTCGCGCTTACACTCTCCGAGGCTGTCCCCGTGCCCGCTCGTACCCCGTTGGAACCGTTGGTCGCTGCCGTGCCGTTCGCACGGATCAGGCCAGCTTTCCCGTTCGAGCTGCTGGTTCTATGCTCTCCTGCCTGCCTGGTGGGCGATCGCTTCGCTGCCCTGCTCGGTGCGCTCTTGCTGGAGCTGTTAACGCGCCCAGGAGCCAGCGTTATGACATAGGACTCGCGCGTGAAGAACCCGGCAACACCTCCGCGGCGGACTTTCGAGGCCGACAGGATCCTGGCATCCGGCCCTACCTGCCTGAGGATCTTCGATATGACGAGCTCCAGGCTCGCCCCTTCGAAGACGGTAGGCGTCGGAGGGCTTTTCGTGCCACCGTCAACGTTACCCGTCATGATGTCGGATGCGGTACCGCTCTTGGCGAAGCCTATCCTCATGCGACTGCTGCCTCGCTGTAGGTGACCACACCTATCCGTTCAGGACGTACCTCGGGTCCGAGCTCATCGACCGAGAGCACGCCGAGGCGAGGAGCCACTGCCTTCAACAGCCTATGGAGGGCGGGCCGGAGGCGGCTCGTGCAGACCAGCACTGGGCGCCGCCCATCCTGCTCTGCTTTGTTGGCCAGGTCCAGGACTTGGCGCACTACCTGCTCCAGAGCGCTCGGGTCGACGGCTATCATGCTCCCGTCATCGCCGCGTTGAACGGCTTCGGAGAGCGCTTGCTCCAACGCCCCGTCGATGGTTATGACTGCCAGGGTGCCATCGGTGGCGTAGAGGCTGGTTATGGTCGGGCCGAGTGCCATCCGGGCAGCCTCGACCAGCGCTTCGTGGTCCTTCGTGCTGGCAGCTTTCGTTGCCACGGCCTCGAGGATGCGAGCCAGGTTACGTATTGGGATGTGCTCGTCCAGCAGGTCGGCAAGGACGCGCTGGATCTCTCCCAGTCCGAGCTGAGCGGCACTGACCTCCTCCACGAGCGCGGGCTCGCTCGACTTCACTATGTCCATGAGGTTCCTGACCTGCTGCGTGGAGAGCAGGCGTGACGCGTAGCGATCAACTATCTCGGATAGGTGGGTCGTCACGACCGAGGCGCGGTCGACGACCGTGGCGCCAGCGAGTATTGCCTGCTGGCGGAGCTCCGCCGGCACCCACTTCCCCGGTAGCCCGAACACTGGCTCACGGGCGGGCTCGCCCGGGAGCCGGTCGATTCCTTCTCCTATGGCGAGCAACCTGCCTGGTGGCGCGACCCCTCGTGCCACCTCGACGCCCTGGATCTTTATGACATAGGTGTTCGCTGGCAGGAGCACGTTGTCCCGAGTGCGGATCGGCGGGATGATCAGGCCCTTCGTGCTTGCGATCTTCTTGCGCAGGGCCTTCACGCGTTCCAGGAGATCGCCGCCTCTGGCGGTGTCTACCAGGTCTACAAGGTCGGCCGCGATCTCGAGCTCCAAGGGGTCAACTCTGAGCTCCCCGGCCAGGATCTCCGGTGCGTCTATCGCAGGAGGCTCGGCTTCGGCCTCGGCTTTGGATGCGGCTTCGGCTGCCTCCCGGCGCCGAGCTGCGGAGCGGGCCTGGGTTCCGATTATGAACGCAGTAGCGCCGGCCACGAAGAACGCTATGTGAGGCAGCCCGGGGATGAAGGCGAGAAGCAGCATGACGCCGCCTGCGATCCTGAGCGTGCGGAACTGGCTGAGGATCTGGTGGAACACATCGCTCCCGAAGTCGTCCTCGGTTGCCACACGTGTGACTATGAGCCCGGTGGAGATCGACATGAGCAGGGCTGGGATCTGGGAGACGAGCCCATCGCCTATTGACAGGACGCTGTAGGTGTGCACGGCCTGCGAGAAAGACATGTGCTTTTGAACCACGCCGATGGCGAAGCCGCCGAGGAGGTTGATCGCCACGATCGTGACGGCTGCTATGGCATCTCCGCGGACGAACTTGGAAGCTCCGTCCATAGCGCCGTAGAAGTCGGCCTCCCTCATGAGCTCGTCACGGCGCCTGCGTGCGTCCGCCTCCCCGATCAAGCCGCTGTTCAGGTCGGCGTCGATCGCCATCTGGTGCCCTGGCATTGCATCGAGCGTGAAACGGGCAGCCACTTCAGCTACCCTTCCGGCCCCGTTGGTCACGACCACGAACTGGATGATGATGAGAATCAGGAATATCACGAGCCCCACAACTATGGAGCTGCCAATCACGAACGTCCCGAAGCTCTGGATAACGGTACCTGCATAGGCATGGAGAAGGATGAGCCTGCTTGCGCTGACGTTCAGGGCAAGGCGGAACAGCGTTGCCACCAGCAACAGGGGCGGGAAGACCGAGAAGTCCAGTGGCTTCTTCACGTGCATGGTCATCAGCATGATGATGACGGCCATGGTGATGTTCAGGCTGATGAGCAGGTCCAGCAGGAATGTCGGCATCGGGACGACCAGCATCACCACTATGGCGATCACTGCTGCAGGGACGGCGATCGGGCCGATTCGATTCTGGTGCATGGAAGGCTGGTAGTCCTTGGTCCGGTCCTCGTTGGCACTGGGATCGGGCCTTTCCGTGGCCGATCATGCCTTCCTGGCAGGCCTCCTCGGAGGCCTCGATGAGCTATCGGCAGGAAAGTGATCGACCTTGAGGATTACCAGCAGTTACGCCTGGAGCACCGAGCCGGCCTTCTCCGAGCGGGTGATCGTCTCGGTCGCAGTGCAGGGACATGCTAAAGCG
>DAHXND010000109.1 GCA_027366675.1 Acidimicrobiales bacterium | reverse complement strand
ACGGCGGGTACGGCATGGGTGGTGGCCTGATGGGAGGAGGCGCCCCGGGGCACTTCAGCGGCTACAACGCCGAGCACACCCTGGCCGAGAACGGGCTCACCGAAGCTTACCAGCTCGCCATGAACAGGGTGCTGGCCGAGGCAGCCGAGATGGGCGCTCACGGAGTCATAGGCATGAACCTCACTCTCCGTCCCGCAGGTGAGACCCGCCAGGTGATCGAGTTCACGGTGGTAGGAACCGCGGTGCGCCGCGCTGGGGCTGCTCCCCTGCCGTTCCCTTTCACCTGCCACCTATCGGGCCAGGATCTCACCAAGCTGCTCCGGGTGGGCTACATGCCGGTAGCTTTCGTGCTCGGTATCTCTGTGGTGGAGACATGGATTGGCTGCACTACCGACTACCAGCTCCGCTCCTGGACGGGTGCCGAGGTTACCCAGATGAGTGAAGCCATCGAGACTTCGAGGATGGGAGCGGCCGAGCACCTCGAGACCCAGGCAGCGCGGGTGGCCGACGGCGTGATAGGCGTCGAGACACGCTTCTCGGAGATGGAGATGGGCGAACGCGCCCAGCTCGTCCAGACCATAGCTACCGGAACGGCTGTACGTCGCTTCCATAACGAACCCCCCCTGGAGCCCTCTCTCGTGATGATAAGGCTCTGGGACCGGACGGATCAGGATCAGATATGACCTCGTCAACGCCAGAGACACCATCGGGCCAGAGCACGCCTGCTGCTACCGGGGGAGCGGCCAGCCCCAGAGCCGGTGGGAGCACAGCAGCTACCAGGGTGCCAACGGTAGCCAAGGGCGCACCGGCGGGAAGCGCTGACCTCTCTGCCCTGGTCGACGCCGCCCTTGCCAACCTGCGGCACCCTCCGTCCGGACCAGCCCCCAATCGACGGCGTGCCGCGTTCTCCTCGACCCTCAGCGTAGACGAGGCTGCCCTTCTGACCGAGGTGGGCTACGAGCCTCTGGGTCTGGTGTCGGGTAGCGCTGTGTTCCATGTCGGATGGGTAAGCCAGTGGCAGGGCAACTCCGAGATCCCGGAGCTCTCCCAGGCCATGTCACGCGCCCGCGAGATGGCGCTGTCACGCCTCCGCAACGCATGCCAGCGGGAAGGGGGTCAGGGCGTGGTCGCAGTAGATCTCACCATGAGAGGGCTGGGATCGGGTCACGGTCTCGTCGAGTTCCTCGCCATAGGTACTGCCATCGGTCGCATCGCCGACGGAACCCAGGCAAGCTCCCAGGCAGGCTCGCACGGGAAGGCCCCAGCACACAGCTCAGGTGCTCACAGCACGCCGCGTATACGCAGCACGACACCTTTCACGAGCGACTGCACGGGTAAGGACTTCGTCCTGCTCACCCGTGCAGGCTACGAGCTCCTGGGCCTCGTCATGGGATCCTGTGTGTACCACGTGGCCTACCAGAGCATGGGGGCGTGGATCCAGAACCAGACACAGAACACCGAGCTGAAGAACCTCACCGGCGCCCTCTACTCGGCACGCGAGCTAGCCATGGACCGCCTCCAGTCAGAGGCCATAGCGCTTGGCGCGAACGGCGTCGTGGGTGTGACCGCCGAGGAGCGATCGCACGTCTGGGGTAGCCACATGATCGAGTTCTTCGCGCTCGGCACGGCTGTGCGCCTCTCTGGCGAGAAGCATCAGAACCTCTCGGTGGTCCCTGTGGTCCCCCTCGACGATCCGAGGCCTGGCGTCGATCCGTCAGTGCTTACAGGCAGGCGCCAGCGGCGATGAGCCCGGCTGCCGTAGGCCGCTCAGGTGACCGCCTTACGGCCCGCGCCTTGACATCCCGGTCGCATGCAGGGATGATTGTCATATGGTGACTGTCTCGACCGACCTTCTCCTCTCCCTCGTGTAGGCGAGCACCCCACATAGGTGCTCGCCAAACCTCCTGCGCCCACCGGGCCAGGAGGTTTTTACTTTCACAGGCACCACGAACGACAAACATAAGCCAACGAAAGGTCCAACATGGCCTCTTACCCATATCCCACACCTTGTGACATGCCTTACGAGAAGTACCGTCCCTACAGACCGCTGGTGCTCCACGACCGCACCTGGGCGGACAAGGAGCTCGCCTCAGCGCCACAATGGTGCAGCGTTGACCTGAGAGACGGCAACCAGGCCCTCATCGACCCTATGGACCCAGCCCGGAAGCTGAAGTTCTTCGAGGTGCTCGTGGGCATGGGCTTCAAGCAGGTAGAGGTGGGTTTCCCTGCCGCATCACAGCCCGACTTCGACTTCATACGCCAGATCATCGAGGAGGACCGCATACCGGAGGGCGTTGCCATCCAGGTGCTGGTCCAGTGCCGGCCCGAGCTCATAGAGCGAACCTACGAAGCCATCGCAGGCGCTCCCAGGGCAATCGTGCACTTCTACAACTCCACTTCCACTCTCCAGCGCCGCGTGGTGTTCGGCCTCGACAAAGGGGGGATCACAGACATAGCGACAAGCGCAGCCCGCCTGGTCAAGAAGATGGAGCCGACGGTTCCAGGTACGGAGGTCAGCTACGAGTACTCACCGGAGAGCTTCACCGGAACCGAGCCCGAGTACGCGGTAGAGATATGCGAGGCGGTCATGGACGTGATCGAGCCATCACCAGAGCGCCCGATCATCTTGAACCTCCCGAACACCGTAGAGATGTACGGCCCGAACGTCTACGCGGACGTCATCGAATGGTTCGGCAGGCACATCTCGCGCCGTGACTCCCTGGTCCTTAGCGTGCATCCGCACAACGACCGTGGAACGGCCGTAGCAGCTGCGGAGCTGGCTCAGCTGGCAGGGGCAGAGCGGGTCGAGGGAACGCTGTTCGGCAACGGAGAGCGAACAGGGAATGTGGACGTGATCACGCTGGCGATGAACTTGTTCTCCCAGGGCGTAGATCCCCGACTCGACATCCACGACATCGACTTCCTGAGGCGCACGGCCGAGCACTGCAACCGCCTACCGGTCCATCCACGTCACCCCTACGCTGGGGACCTCGTCTACACAGCCTTCTCCGGCTCCCACCAGGACGCCATAAAGAAAGGCATGGCAGCCAAATCCGGTGACTACGACTTCTGGGAGGTGCCGTACCTACCAATCGACCCCAAGCACGTTGGCAGGACCTACGAGGCCATCATCCGCGTGAACAGCCAGAGCGGGAAGGGTGGTGTGGCATATGTGATGGATGCTGAGCACGGCCTGGACCTTCCAAGACGCCTCCAGGTCGAGTTCTCGAAGAAGGTGCAGGCCGTCACAGAGTCGACCGGGACCGAGATGAAGCCGGGAGAGATGTGGGACATCTTTGCCAGCACTTACCTGCCGGACGACCCCGGGATCCGGCTCATCTCCTCGGAGGTCTCCTCCTCCACCGGAGCGGGCGGGGAGACCATGAGCAAGGTGACCGCCCAGGTTCTGGTCGACGGTCACCACCGAACGCTGTCGGGCGAGGGAAACGGCCCTGTGGCCGCGCTGGCAAACGGGATCCGCTCCGAGCTCGGCATAGAGCTGTCCGTGCGCGACTACAGCGAGCATGCTCTCACTGCGGGGAGCGAAGCATCGGCCATCGCCTACGTAGAAGCAGAAGACCGGAGCGGCCGGACGGTATGGGGAGCTGGAATCGATTCGAGCATTCTCGATGCCTCGCTCCGGGCCGTCATATCGGCAGCCGATCGTCTTCGCTCCACCGGCAACCCGTAGGCTCTACCCGCTGGACCCGCTGGCGAGCAACTACCCCGCCCCCATCAAGGGGAGGCGGGGTAGTCGCAACGGCTCTCCTCACGAACCAGTAAGGAAGCTCCTTAGGGAAGCGAGGAGAGCGCTCCGGTGAGGCTGGATGCGCCCGGGATGCTCGAGAGGCCGCTCTTCAGCGCAGATAGACCGCTCGTCAGGCTGGATGCGCCCGGGATGCTCGAGGCGCCCGGAAGACCGGACGAGCTCGGGACCTTGTAGCACACGCTGACGCCCTTGCTGCTGCTGGCCGAGATCGAGAGGCTTCCGCCGCCGGCACCGACGCTCAGCCCACCCGATCCGGAACCGGGAAGGGACGACGTCGGGGGGGCCGGGCTCGAGAAGCAGCCACTGGTAGGCAGGCTCGGCGCACCAGACCCACCCGAACCCGATCCACCGCCAAGGCTCGAGAGCTTGCTCGGGAGCGAGGACAAGGTGCTGGTCAGGCCGGATGCGCCCGGGATGCTGGAGGCGTCCGGAAGACCGGACGAGCTCGGAAGTGACGGGAACGAGTAGCAGAACTTCCCGCCGTCCGTGCCAAGCGTCAGGCTGAAGGAGCCCGTCTCGCTGCCACTGCCGGCGCTTACCTTTATGCTCCCGCCGCCCGAGCCGAGCGGGATCGAGGATGGCGGAGCCGGGATGGCGTAGCAGCCACTGGTAGGCAGGCTCGGCGCACCAGACCCACTCGAACCCGATCCACCGGGGAGGCCAGGCAGGCTGGGCAAGCCGGAGCTCGAGGGCGGCGTAACGCAGATGGTGAGCCCCTTCGTGGTGCTGAGAATCACCTTCAGGTCAGCAGAGTGCCCGTCAGCCGCGCCACCGAGCGCCTCGGTCAGGCTCCCGGAACCTACGCCTGACAGAGACGATGGCGGGGCGGGACTCGAGAAGCATCCGCCGCTCGACAGGCTCGACAAGCCAGGCACGCTGGACAACCCCGGCACGCTGGACAAGCCCGGCACGCTGGACAACCCCGGCACGCTCGACAGCGGCGAGCTCGAAGTAGTCAGGGAAGCCGGGATGGCGGAAGCGGAAGGAGCCACGACGGCTGCTGCTCCCAATGCCCCCAGACCCAGCACGGCCGCGCCTGCTAGGCCGGCACCGAACTTCCACGGCCTCTTCCAATGCGAGAACCTCATGTATCCCTCCTTATAGTTTGTGCTTTTCAGTCTCTGTGCTCTGTACCCATTCTGGAGCCAGCCGGGCAGCGAACCCTGGGAAGCTCCTGGGCGGGACCGGAACGCAGATCGCCTCGGCACCCCCGCCACCAGGTAGCCGGGATGCACTCGGGCACCCCGTCCTGGCACCTGGGTAACGACGTGGCGGAGCGAACCTTGCGGTGGAATAGGGAAATGGCTGTTGCCCCTCACCTGGGAAGATCGCCAGTTGGATGAGAATCGCTACTGGCACGAAGAACCGGCAACGCCTGTACTCGAGCCTGGAGCGCGGTGCTGCACGCTCAGGCAGTGCGGTGCTGCTAGAGCGCCATGCCTCGCCTTCGAACGCCCTGCACACCATGCGTGAGCCCAGCCGCAACAGCGGCGTCCAGGGCGTTCTTCGCTCGCTGCTTGACCAGCGCGATCAACTGTTCCGGCACCCCTGGCACCTCGTCGACCGCATGTGAGACAGCCGCAGGAAATCTTTCGAGCATCTGAAGCACCACTTCGCCCGCGCGTATGTGACCGAGACCCCATTTCTCGCCTTCGGCAACAAGATCTCCCACCCCTACGGCGTCGATGTCGCCGACGGTGTGGACGAACATGCCCATCGTCCGGCTCACGCTTGGGTAGATGCGCGTCGACATCGAGTCGTACAGCGGCGCAAGCGTGATGCCGCCGGTCCTGTCGTGGAGCAGGGCGATGTTCTTCCCGTGCATATCGGCGTTGCCGAGGACTACCGAGGCAACAGCCACTTGAAGGAGACGCTCCAGATCAGCCGAGGGCGCGCGCCAACGTCGCAGGGTCGATGCGACTCGCGCGAAAGTCGGTCCTCCGCTCTCCTCGTACTTCCTCTCCGTCGGGATCCCGAGTGCCTGGCAGAAGTCCTCCTGATGAACCCGCTCGACCTGTCCGTCCTCGCCCCATTCGCGATCGAAGCGCTCTACGACGAGCACCCGCCGCTCGCCGAATTCTGCAACGCTTGCCTGTGCAGCCGCCACCCCGAGACGCCGCGCTACTGCCAGGGAGAACGCCTCGTTCTCGACCATCTGCGGCAGTGCTCCGACTGGCTTCAAGATGTGCGTCGACGGGTGCCCCTCGGCCGGAAGCACCCAGGCCCCGTCTGCCCGCTTCGAAAGCAGGAGTTTCCCCTGCATACCGGCAAGGGACACCCGTACTTGCCCGTCAACGCCGAGCGGCATCGTGCGGAGCTGGTCCAGACGACGAGCAACGTCCTCCTCGGCGAGCGCCGTGCCATCTGACTCCGGGGACAGTGGAGGCGGACCGACCGCCACCGGCTGGATCACGAGCGCGCCAGCGCAGTCCCGCCCGAGCTCCGTCAAGAGCCCGAACGTGTCGTCAACGCCAAGCCCGAAATCGAACGCGAGCATTCGCCTGGCCTCGCCTTCCGGGAGCAGGCCGTCGAAATACGGCCACACGGTCTTGTGTCCGTAGGGCTCTGCGCTCACAGGCATGGTGACCGAGATAAGCGGCGTGTTCAGCTCGTAGCCACGAAAGGCGGCGTGCGTGTAGTCGAGCCGTAGGGCGCCCCGCTTCTCTTCGAGTGTGGCCACGTGCTCTCCATAGAGCCAGATCGCGAGCGGCTCACGCTGTGTCACTATCTGCCCAACTCTCGTCGACCAGGCGGATACCGACCCCGAGCGCCTCGAAGACCGCCACCAGCCGCTCGACGTGCTCGGTGGTCTTGCCGCCTTCGAGCTCAGAGAGATAGGACCGGTGGATACCAGTCCGGCTGGCAAGTTCGCCCTGCGACAAGCCTCTTTGTCGGCGGAACTCGCGAATCGCAGCGCCGATCGACCCCGCGTCGTACACCCGAAACGTCCCCGTTGCGCTCGCGGCCGGCCTCTTCGTACCTGTCGGCATATCTAGACAGTCTAGTCGAAATCACGGGGTGTCTGGGTATCCCGACAGGCACGTCGCCAACAAACCTCCCGCCCTCAAATATGACTGGCTGGAGACGACGCGTCGCCCTTGACGTAGAGAGGCACGAAGCTGGAGGACCACGGGGCCAGCGAGCCACGAAGCTGGAGCGCTACGGGGCCAGAGAAGACGAGCTTCCCGATCCAAGAACGTCCACCCCCGCCACCCTCCATCCCGCGGAGGTATCCCGCATGGACAGGACTATGCGCAGGATATCCGACGCCGGCGCCTTCATGACGTCATTCGCGTAGGTCTGGTCGACGATGCCATAGATACTGGCGTTGGCTCCATGAATGGACTGGACGTACAGGCTCGTCACCTTCCCTCGTGAGCTCGCGTCTGCGTGGGCCAGCTCTCCGCGTATGGAGGAGCCGAAGAACCTGTGCGCCTGGGTGGCAAAAGCACCCGTGGCGAAGGCCTCTACGGCGTTGAAATCGGCATCCACCGTCTTCGCATCGAAGTTCGTAAGTGCCACGAGGAACCCCGAAGCCGCGGAACGCGCCGCGCCGGCTGACGCATCGCGACTGTTCAGGCTGGCCCACGCAGCTCCGAAGCCGATAGTCCCTGCTGCCCCCAGGGTGGCGATAGCCGCGAGGGCGAGCACAGCCAGGCGGCCTCGCAGGCGTGATAGCCGCCTGATCGTGCCTTTGCTACTGCTGGCGCTGCCCGCTGAAGCCTGGCTTGCCGTGCCGGCTTCACCTGGCAGCTCCGGTGCATGCTGCCCGGTGTCTTCGCTTGTCACTGTCATCGCCTGGATCCTTTCTCTCTGTAAGGCCCTTTGCCCTGTCGTGCCATAACTTCTCCAGCGAGGTGACGTACCTGCCTCCTGCCAATACCAGCGGGCGAGCCTGCAGGCCTCGCTGAGCGCCGGGGAGCCTTCGCCCACGCTGCCCCTGCCAGGAGCGCGAGCAGGAGCGCCGCCGGTATGGCCGAGGAGAGAGGGTCCGGCAACTGCCTCCTATCTGCCGATGGCCTATCCGAGAGGCGAGCAGTAGGAGAGCTACCCGTCCCACTGCCATTCGAGCTCCCCGATCCCCCAGGTAGACCCGATCCCCCAGGGAGATAAGCCTCCTCTGCGCTGGCAGGATCCACATGCGCACCTGGTCCGTAAGGAGTGAATCGTGCCTGGGTGGCTGGACCCACCCCTGGGCCCAGCGCCGTCACACAGCCAGCACCAGGCTTTATCGCTGGAAGACTATGTGGCGTGCTATAGGCTATGGCAGGCGGGCTGGCAGGCGGCAAGAGCAGCCGCGTGCGCAGGTACTCCTGCGTAGATGTGGCAGGCGACTGGCTGCCCAGGGCGATGGCGGGACCTGTCGGGGAAACGTCGTTTATCGCTCCGAAGAAGTAGTGGTTAAGATCCAGGCCCTCTGCCAGGTTCGAGAGGTTCGGCGGCCGAGCGAGGTTGGCGCTCACCTCTCCCAGGTCATGCACCAGGCACGCCAGGTTCGGGCCCTCGCTGGTGAGCAGCCCTCCCCCGAGTCCCGCCGCTGCCGAACCGTTCACGAGAAGTCCTGTCAGGTCATGGCGGCGCTCGGCAAGTGTGGTCAGCAGTGCGGCTGTGTTCGATAGATCAGCACGAAGCTGTGTTCCCGTGCTCGCCAGCGTGTACAGCACCGGGGGAGCCTGGTCCAAGAGCGCCTTGAACTGATGCTCGTAGGATATGAGCTCTTGCGAGAAGAGGGTGCTGGCCGCGACGATGTTCCTGAGATTCCCTGCCTGGCCCGACAGCCCTACCGCGAGTTGCCCGAGCACAGTATCAAGATCCTTGGCCGGTATGGCATCGAGGAACCTGGTAGCCAGGTCCACGACCTCCCCTACCTGGGCCGGTATCCCGCTCGGGACAGCAGGGATGACGGCGTTATCAGATAGGCTCTTGGTACGACTGTCATATGGAACTCGAGGAGATAGGCTGGTTCCCGCCGGGCCAGCGGCCCGGGGACGGGGCACGAGCTCGACGTCCTGCTCGCCGACGTCGTTCTCTATGCCGATCTCGGCAGCCACGTTTGCGGGTACCCTGTCTCCCGGATCGAGAGTCATCACGACCTTCGCACCCCCATGCACCAGGAGCACCGAAGACACATGCCCCACATCGACGCCTTCGTAGGTGACGTCGAAGCGCGGGAATATCCCCTCCGCGTTCGGGAAGACGGCGGAGAACGTGACTGGACTGGCGAGCGGATTGCCTATCAGGTCCACCAGGCCATAGGCGATGAGGGCGGCCGCTCCCAGGAAGAACACCACCAGGTTCACCAGCACACGCATGGATATCACGCCGCGCATCTCAGGACCCGCTCCCTGCCCCCGAGGATGCCCCTGGATTACACGTCGTAGCCGGATCCGACGGGCTCGAGCCCCCGCCAGGGACGCCACAGATGATTAGATTCTCGAGCACTTGCACGCTGTGGCTGACGACCGCCTCGGAGAAAGCCCTGTCCGAGCCCGGGGCATTGGCGAGGATTCCAGACAGGCTGACCAGGTGCTCACTCAGAGTCTGAGCTACAGCATCCAATCCGGCGATCTGTGCCTTTATCTGGGGAAACTCTGACTCGATCAGAGAACGACCCTGGACGGCCAGCCTGTCCATAGCAGACAGGAAGCTGATCAGCTGGCTCGACTGCGATGCGAGGATCTGCGTCGTCCTGGAGAGGTTCGCCAGTGCCTCTGCCCCCGCCTTCGAGTCGGGAGCGAGGCTCGCACCCAACTGCTCGAAGTTGTCTATGAGAGAGGTGATCTCACTGCTCTGGCTGGCATAGCCCCTGACCACCACCTCGAAGTCGTCGATGATCTGGCGCAGGTTGGCCGACTGCCCGCCGAAGCCCTCGGCTCCGGCCTGCACGATCTGCGAGAGCTCGGAGGTGCTCACCGCACCGAAGACAGCGGCCCCGGACCTTACAAGCTGCTGGAGTCCTGGCAACACCTCGGTATGCCTGATGACCTGCCCGTCCCGGAGGAGCCCGGCTGGATTCTCGCCGCCCCGTCCATGCCCGCGGACCCCGTCCCGTCCCGGCCCGCCGATGCTCGGGGATCGAGCACCGGGTCCAGCCGCGGCAGACGTGCCGGCAGGTGCTACCAGCTCTACGATTCTTTGGCCGAGTATGGTTGTCCTTCGCACCTCTGCGGTAACGTCTCCGAGCACCGCAGCCGAACGCTCTATCGACATGACCACCCTCGCCCGGTTGCCGTCCAGGGATATGGTCGTGACCGACCCGATGTTCACGTCCGCGTACTGAACAGGCGCCCCGCTTGCCAAGTCGCCCACGTTCGAGAACACGGCAGTCACCGTGAGCGACCCGCCTGATGATCCGCAGCCCGAGAGGCCGGCCGCGGCGAGCAGGACAAGGACGAGCGCCATAACCGCCTGGGGGCGCCGTGGCGCAGCAAGGTGGATGCGAGACAGCCAAGTGGCGATCCGTCCTGGACAAGCGACGGCGGGGTGCGCATGGCGCCTAAG
>DAHXND010000100.1 GCA_027366675.1 Acidimicrobiales bacterium | reverse complement strand
CGGGTGGACCACACCTGAGATCGCGTCCCGCCTGGGCACTACCGTTCCGAGAATCCACCGAGCAAGCGCCAAGCTCGGCATCGCTCCAGAGCGCGGCCCGAAGGGTCATCTGCGCCTCGGCCCCGAAGACGTGGATCGTCTCGCCGCCCATCTCGGGCAGGCCCCGGAACGGGTGGGCTTCTCCCGCGAAGAGCTGTTTGTTCTCTCGGTCCTCTGGAGGCACCCTTTCGGTCTCCGCTCGGGCAGAGCTCTCGCCCGGCTCGCCGGCGTCCAGCCTGCAACGGCGCTCAAGGTGCTGCGAGACCTGGAAGCACGCCACATGGTGGAGCGCCACGCTACGACAGTCGCGGAAGGACGGCCGACCGAGGTCGTCCTATGGAAGATCCGGCTCGCCCCCTATTGGATCACCGAGGACATCGCAAAGGCGATACGGGCGACGGCACCGCCGACCGCTACCCCCTCTCGCCGGACAGATCACTCGGTACCTCGCCGCTTCAAGCATCTCTTCTGGAATACCGACCTCAACCACCTGACGATCGACGCCTACGGACCCAGTATCGCCGCGACGATTCTCGAGCAGGACGACACTGACGCCCTCGCGTGGGCGGTGATAACTCTGCCGGCGCACGCATTTCGCCGTGTCGCGAACATGCAGCGAGGCACCACTCCAGAGCTTCGCAAGCTCGCCGCTGACATTGCCGACTTCCAGGACCTATGCCTCACCTCCTAGATGGCGTCATGGGAGCGCGCGCCCATCCGGTGTGGGACCGCGTCACCGGCGTGGCCTACCGCCACGGGTTCTACCTTGCAGGCGGTACCGGCCTCGCTCTCTACCTGCGCCATCGCCAGAGCGCTGACCTCGACTTCTTCATCCACCGTGATTTCGACCCGAGCGCCATCTACGAAGAGCTCTCGTCCTTCGGTCTTGCACTCGTAGCCCGGAGCATGGGCTCCAACACCTTGAACGTTCTCTGCGACACGGTTATGGTGCAGTTTCTAGGCGTCCCCGCGGAGCACCAGCTCACGGCGACACGCAGCTTCGGCGCTGCCAACGTGGCCGATGTCCCGGACATTCTCGCCATGAAGCTCAATGCCGTCGTCGGGCGAGCAAAGCTGCGCGATTACTTCGACCTCATGCGGATAGACCAGGACACCCCGTACCCACTGGAACACGGGGTCGGCCTATTTCTCGCTCGCTATCGCCCCCGGGTGCCCGAACAGGTAGTCGGGGCGCTCATACGGAGCCTGGGCTATCTAGATGACGTCGACGACGACGGCACCGTCCCGGTTGCACGGAGGGATCTAGAGCGCTTCTGGGCTCGCCGCCACGTCGAAATGGCTGCGAACATCTCTCGAACCGGCGGCTGGGTGCCCCATTCTCGCGTGCCTGATCCTGCCACCGTCTCCCACCCCGCGCACGGCGAGAAGGGACAGCAGCCGTAATTGACACGCATATGATCTACAGGACCATCTTCGGCCAGGCTCGGCATGTGCAAGGATGATCGAGTGGCTGGAGCACCTGGCAACGGCAAGCTCGTCGGTGTGGGCGTGGGACCGGGCAGTCCTGACCTCCTCACTCTTCGGGCCATGGACGTACTGCGCTCTGCCGATCGGGTTGTGGCCCCTGTAACCTCCCCTGGCCTCCCTGGCAGGGCCGAGGCCGTCGTCCGTGCCGCCCTACCCGAAGTGGCTGTGCACAGGGTCGTGTTCGCCATGGGAGGAAACCCGGGCACAGCGCAGGCGGAAGCTGCGAGGCAGCTCGTCTCCTGGCTATCAGCAGGTGAAACAGTGGCCTTCGTCACGCTCGGTGATCCGAACTGCTACTCGACATTTAGCTCGACGGCTGCAGCCGTTCTTCGATTGGACAATTCGGTCAGCGTCACCACGGTGCCTGGCATAATGGCGTTCCAGGAGCTTGCCTCACGGACAGGAACGGTCCTGCTGGACGGCACCGAGCGCCTTGCCCTGGTCACCGCTCTGGACGGGCCCGAGAAGGCGATCGAGGCCCTCCAGGATCCAAGCCAGGCCGTAGTCGTCTACAAGGGGGGCCGCCACCTACCTGAGATCGCATCCCACCTGACACGCCTCGGCCGGGACAAAGGTGCCATCACCGGAGAGCTGCTAGGGATGCAGGGCGAAGTCGTATCCACTCTCGGAAGCGAAGACATGCCTCCCGCCGGGCCCGCCGGCTATCTCCTCACGATTATTGTCCCACCGGCATCGAGGCCGATGCCATGATCAGCTTCGTAGGGGCGGGACCTGGAGCTGCCGATCTACTCACACTGCGAGGAGCAGACCGGCTGCAGCGAGCCGATATCATCATCTGGGCGTCATCCCTCGTGCCCGAAACCATCCTGGATCATGCCCACCCCGAGGCAGATGTGCTTGATTCAGCAGGGATGACCCTCGAGGATGCTTGCCGGGTCTACGAGGCGAACCCTACTGCCCGGATCGTGCGACTCCACTCGGGTGACCCTTCTCTCTACGGCGCGATCGCGGAGCAGATAGCGTGGTGCACGACTCATGGACGTGACTTCGAGATAGTCCCCGGCGTCAGCTCCATGGGAGCTGCAGCAGCGGTGCTTGGCGCCGAGCTAACGCTTCCTGGAACGAGCCAGAGTGTCGTGGTGACGCGGCTGGCGCACAGGACTGCTGCATCGCTCGGATCAGGCGAGGATGTGGAAGCACTCTGCGCTCATGGGGCGACGATGGCGCTGTTCCTGTCGGCAGCCCGGCCGGCTCCCCTCCAGCGGACCCTGCTGTCTCCTGGGAGCGCGTACCGCCGGGAGACCCCAGCCGCCATAGTCGTACGCGCCACCTGGCCCGACGAGCGCGTGATCTGGACCACAGTCGGTAACCTGGCAAAGGACCTGAAGCGATGTGGCGCGACAACTACGGTCCTCGTGATCGTGGGTGAGGTCCTCCGCAGCCAGTCGCCTGGCTGCTACCCGTCTCATAACACGCCACCAGGTGATAGCACTGCATCTCACCATGATGTTATCGAGCTCGCATCCTCCACGGGAGGCTCGGCGGCAGGGAGAGGCCGGAGCCACCTGTATGCGCCTGATTTTGCCCACGCGCACCGGAAACGCTCTGACCCGGGCTCCACGGAGGGACGGCCCGCCGGCACGAAGCGATCCTGAGGAGCCGCCTTTCAGCTATGCCAGAGGACCGCGTGCCCTACGAGCCAGAGCTGAGCCCCACCGTTGCAAGCCGCGAGAAGGGGCTGCGCACGGGTTACACCACAGGCACCTGTGCCAGCGCAGCTGCCAAGGCGGCGGCGATCGGCCTGGTGCACGGCGGTGTTCCGCTCACCGTGGATGTGGCACTGCCATCCGGTCAGCGCGTTTCGTTCCCGGTGGAGCGCGAGAGGGCGGCAGGGCTCCAGGCCCGTCGAGCTGCCGTGGTCAAGGACGCTGGTGACGATCCGGACTGCACTCATGGTGCGCGCATCACAGCAGATGTCGCCTTCAGAGAGGAGATCGACCTCGACCGATCGCGGGCACAGAAGGAAGGCGGCTCCGGCCACCTCCTCCTGGCGGGTCCCGGGATCGGAACGGTAACGAAGCCCGGCCTGGGCATACCCCTAGGTGCTCCCTCGATCACGAAAGTGCCAAGACGCATGATCGCCCAGGCGCTCGACGAGGTGACCACAATACCCCTCATCGTCACCTTCAGCGTTCCAGGCGGCGAGGACATGGCAGCAGACACTACGAACGCACGCCTGGGAATCATCGGCGGAATCTCCATCCTCGGCACCACAGGCATCGTCCGGCCCTTCTCCACCGCCGCCTACCGTGCATCAGTGGTCCAGCAGATCGACGTCGCCGCGGCGCAGGGCATCCGAGAGATCGTTCTCTGCACAGGGCATCGCTCCGAGCTGGCGGCCGCTCGCCTTTGGCCGGGAATCGATCCGGTCGCTATCGTCGAGGTGGGAGACTTTACTGGCATCGCTCTTCGCAGGGCGGTCGCCGACGGGATCCTAGAGGTTCACATGGTATACATGGCGGGCAAGCTGACCAAGCTCGCGCAGGGAGTGATGATGACCCATTACCATCGCTCGGATGTGGACACCGCTCTTTTGGCCGAGCTGGCAACCGAAGCCGGAGCACCTCGAGATCTCGCCAATACGACCCGCGAAAGCGCCACTGCCAGGCATTTCTTCGAGGCTTGCATCGCGGCAGGCGACCTGCGTCCACTGCAGCTCATTGCCGAACGGGCAAAGCGTGCCTGCTCCGTCCATGTCGACGGCGCCCTCGGCCTCGATGTGCTCATGGTCGACTACGAAGGCGACCAGGTGATGGCACGTGCCTGATGTGGATCCTGGCCAGCTCGGGCGTGGCCAGATCGTACGTGACCAGGGCGGGCGTGACCAGGGCGGGCGTGGCCGGGCCACCAGCGCCGGATCACCTGCTGGACACCGCGTAACGGTGATAGGCCTGCTGGGAGACGATCTCACCCGCCTCCAGCCAGAGGCCCTGTCCGCTCTCTGCGAGGCACACAGCGTGGCGGCACCGGCTCGCCAGCTGGACGTGGTGGGGACTGCTCGCCAGCTGGACCTGGCGGCGGATCGCTACCCGGACGCCCGGGAACCGCCCCCAGCAACCGGGCCAGCTCCTGGTTCATACCCAGATCGGCAAGAGCTCATCACGCTCGGCCCAGACCTGCGGGTGGCGGTGGCGAGCATCGCCAGCGCTAGGCAGCATGGCCCGGTTGCCGTCATAGCTTCGGGGGATCCCGGCTTCTTCGGCATACTGCGCCTGCTGCGGGAGCAAATACCGCCGGAATCCCTTGCCGTCCTGCCATCTCCGAGCGCAGTCTCAGTGGCCTTCGCCCGCCTGGCGCTCCCCTGGGACGATGCAGTGGTCGTATCGGCGCACGGCCGTCCCCTGAGTCGGGCCATGGACTCACTGGAGCTGGCGCTCGCGACATCGGGCAAGGCCGCTGTGCTCTGCTCGCCTGACTCGCCACCGGAAGTCATCGCCCAGCACCTGCTCCAGCCAAAGGCAGGCGGTAGTCCCGAACCGAAGGATCGTCCTGACATCACACATGTAGGCGAGGAGGGTTTCCGGAACGCCGCAGTGGTCTCGGCTATCGGAACAGCGGCTGAGCGAATCTTCACCGGCAGCCTGGCAGAAGTCAGCTCGGGGATCTTCGACC
>DAHXND010000032.1 GCA_027366675.1 Acidimicrobiales bacterium | reverse complement strand
CTTCTCGATTTCATTAATTATGGAATTTACAGAGATACCATACTTGTATTCATCTACGCGTTCATTCTTACCTCTACCTTCAGGATAACCTCAGTTGGAGCAAAGTTAAGGCCAATTATCAAATACATCGAGAATAAAGGTTGATTATAACCTTTCAGATTCAGCAGAAGCAAGAGAAGAAATTGATCTTCTGTGGGGAGCGGTACTTACAAGATATTTTTCAATAATAACTGGAAGAATGGGTCACCCGGATGGAGAGTGCCAGTGGAATCAAGTACACCATGTTTGGCAGGAAAAAAGTGGACCATGATCCGCTTGAGGAGAACCTTGCATTTCTGCACTCTGTTATGGAACTGTGTGCAGACGCAATAAAGTCGGGTACACTCAGGGACATAGTTGAGAAATTCCAGGTTTCCAGCAAGGGAGATGATGTGACCATCACTTGGGATGGTCGTCGCCTCGACTCGCGAGAGGCAGTGATGGAGTGGCTGGCTGAGGTCGCGACGAGGCGCGCCGAGGATGCCGCGGGCGCCGATGCCCGAACCTGATGGGCCGCCGCACGACCTACCTCATCTGATCGAGGTTCTCGACCGCCACGGCGTCGAGTACCTCGTCGTGGGAGGAGCTGCCGCCTTTGCCTACGGCGTCGAGCGTCCGACCGAGGACGCCGACTGTGTGGTGCGGCGAGCACGCGCCAACCTCGACCGCCTCGCCACCGCCCTCCGAGAGATGCATGCCCGGCTGCGCGTAGGCGGGATGACCGATGCTGAGGCCCGCATGCTCCCGGTCCAGATCGACTCCGCCACCTTGGACATGGCAGGCATGTCGACGTGGATGATCGACGCTGGTCCCTTCGACATACTCGCCGGCTTGGAGGCTCCCGACGGCCGACTCGTGCCGTACGAAGAGCTGGCCGAACGAGCGACCGTGCTCCACGGCGATGGGTTCGCGATCCGCGTTGCCGCCCTGGACGACATCATTCGCGCCAAAGAGCGCGCCAATCGCCCCAAGGATCAGGAAGCCTACCTGAACTCCGCCGGCTTCAAGAGCGGATGAGAAGGACGCAGCGCGGCCTGTCGCAGGCGGCACCGCCGCCGAAACGCCGCGGCTCACCCCGCTCCGGACCGTCCCTCAACCGGTAAAGAAGGGGTGCGTGGGCCAGTGTGTCTCGTCACTGTGCCGTGTGAAAGGCATGCAGCGCCTTCCATGAGCCATGAGAGTACGAGAACGAAGCCACCCACCCGCTTTCCGTGTCGGTTTCAGGTTGCGCTCCACGACTGTGCACCCGCGTGCGTTCAGGCTCTCGCCGACTTCTACGGCACGCCCGTGACCATCGGCCAGCTACGGAATCGGCCGCGCACCGGCCCGTTGCGCGGCACGACGATCAGGGCGTTCAGCTCTAACCTGGAGTGGGCCGGGGTGGATTCGAACCACCGTAGGCAATGCCGGCAGATTTACAGTCTGCTCCCTTTGGCCACTCGGGCACCGACCCAGATGTGCTCGCGAAGCTACGAGATTACCGGATAGCCTCTCTCTATGCCCACCTTCGACGTCGTATCTGAAGTAGACCTCCAGGAAGTCCGGAACGCTGTGGACCAGGCCAGCCGCGAGGCCTCCCAGCGCTTCGACTTCAAGGGTACCGACTCCACCATCGAGCTGACCGGCCATGAGCTGGTGCTAGAGTCCGCTAGCGAAGACCGCCTGAAGGCCCTCGTGCAGGTTCTGGAGGAGCGCCTGGTCCGCCGGGAGGTCTCCCTGAAAGCACTGCAGCGGGGCAGTATCGAGGAGGCGGCCAAAGGTCGAGCCCGCCAGCGCATCACCCTCGCTGCCGGGATATCGGCCGATCACGCCAAGAAGCTGAACAAGTTCATAAAGGACATGGGGCTGAAGTCGGTGTCCTCTCAGACCCAGGGAGACCAGCTACGCGTGACCAGCAAGAAGCGTGACGACCTCCAGGCCGTTATCACTGCCCTGAAGGCCGAGGACTTCGGGATTCCCCTCCAGTTCACGAACTTCCGCGACTAGCGTGACTACGGGCTCTCGCGCGTTAGCGAGAGCCCGCTGGCCAGCCGCCGGAATCACCTGGGAGCGTCATGCCTACTCCTCCGCAGGAGACTGCATGGCCCTTTCCCGGATCTCCTCCACCACCGCCGGGTCGGCAAGTGTGGTCGTGTCCCCCAGGTGGCGACCCTCGGCAACGTCCCGAAGCAGCCGCCTCATGATCTTGCCGCTCCTGGTCTTAGGCAGGTCGTCGGTGAAGATGATGGCCTTCGGCCGCGCTATCGGGCCGATCTTCTCGACCACGTGCTGGCGAAGCACCTCGCCATGCGCGCTGTCCCTGCTCGCGCCCGCCTTCGGGGTGACGAAGGCGATCACCGCCTGGCCGGTCAACGGATCGTTCATTCCCACCACCGCCGCCTCAGCAACGCTCGGGTGATCAACTAGAGCAGATTCGACCTCCGTGGTGGACACACGGTGTCCCGAGACGTTCATCACATCGTCTATGCGCCCGAGCAACCAGAGGTAGCCGTCCTCGTCCACCTTCGCCCCATCGCCTGCGAAGTACCGGCCGGGAAAGCGGCTCCAGTAGGTCTCGCGATAGCGTTCAGGGTCCCCGTAGATCCCACGAAGCATCCCAGGCCAGGGCCGGGTCAGCGTAAGGTATCCACCTCCGCGCTCCACCTTCTTACCCTGATCATCGACTACTTCGGCCCCCATTCCAGGGAGCGGGAAAGTAGCCGAACCCGGCTTGCAGGTAGTAACCCCCGGAAGGGGTGAGATCATGATGCCTCCAGTCTCGGTCTGCCACCAGGTATCTACCACCGGGCATCGGCCCCCTCCTATGACCTGCCAGTACCATACCCATGCCTCCGGGTTGATCGGCTCACCAACGGACCCGAGCAGCCTCAGGCTCGACAGATCGCGCCCTTCCGGATAGGACGTTCCCCATTTCATGAATGTACGGATGGCGGTCGGGGCAGCGTAGAGTATAGAGACCTTATACCGCTCTACGATCTCCCACCAGCGATCCTTGTCCGGATAGTCGGGCGTTCCCTCGTAGATTACGCTGGTTGCTCCGTTCGCGAGCGGTCCATAGACGATGTAGCTGTGCCCTGTCACCCAGCCGATGTCTGCAGCGCACCAGTAGACGTCCGTCTCCGGGTGGAGGTCGAACACGTAACGGTGAGTATAGGTCACCTGTGTCAAGTAACCCCCCGTCGTGTGCATGATTCCCTTCGGTTTCGCTGTGGTGCCCGAGGTGTAGAGAAGGTAGAGCAGATCCTCCGAGTCCATCGGCTCAGGACCCCGCCTGGCCGGAGATGGCGACATCAGGTCGTGGTACCAGTGGTCCCGCCCTTCCCGCATGGGCACAAGGCCCCCGCCAGGGTTCGCCTTCTCTCCCACACGCTGGACCACGACCGTGTGCTGGATCGACGGCGTCTGGTCCAGTGCCAGGTCCACATTCGCCTTCAGCGGGACGACAGCACCGCGGCGCCACCCACCATCGGCGGTCACGAGAACCTTCGCCTCTGCATCGTTGATCCTGCCGGACAGGGCATCTGCCGAGAAACCTCCGAAGACGACTGAGTGGGCAGCACCTATGCGTGCACATGCGAGCATCGCCACAGGAAGCTCCGGGATCATGGGCATGTAGATCGCTACACGATCCCCTTTGCGCACACCCAGAGAGTAGAGAACGCCTGCGAAGCGCTCCACCTCTTCGAGCAACTCGCCATAGGTGATCGTGCGCCTGTCGCCTGGCTCGCCTTCCCAGTAGTACGCCACCCTCTTCCCTATTCCTGCGGCCACCTGGCGATCCAGGCAGTTCGCGGAAACGTTCAGCTTGCCGCCCGTGAACCACTTGGCAAACGGCAGCTCCCACTCACAGACCGACTTCCAGGGCTCCATCCACTCGAGCTGGGCCGCCTGGGCAGCCCAGAACCCTTCCCAGTCCTGGTCCGCTTCATCGTAGAGATGCCGGTCGGAGACCAGTGCCTGGCTACGGAACGATTCGGGTGGCGGGAAGCTCCGCTCCTCTCGCAGGAGCTCCTCTATGGCGCCATCTTCCGCAGGAGCTCCGATCGGGTCATCCGGCATGGTAATCCCCCTTTCTGTCCAGGTAACCAATCATCTTCTGTCCATCTGCCTACTCGCCATTCTCCTCCATGCGGGCAATCGAGCCAGCGCCATGAATGCCTGGGAGCCGGGCGGGCTGGCCAGGCCCCGATTGCATCTTTCTGCCTGTGAACATGCATTCCAGGGCTGCTCGATTACGGCGCTGGTCGGAACCTTAGCGCGCCATGGACCTGCCATCGTTTCGTAATCCTCTCGTAACATATTTTGCTAGGATCGGCCTCTATGGGGAGCTCACTGCTGGTACCAGCCGATACAGGGGAGATAACAGGGATGGAGCTGGACGATGTGATGTTCGAGAGGGCCGGCCTCAGCCGGGGAGCGGACATCGAAGCATTCACGGCAGGGGAGCTGTCCAGGTTCTGCGCAGCACACCGGATAAGCCGGCGTGAGCTGCTCGGCACGGGGTTGGCGGCCGGGGCTGCCCTGGTCCTCGCCGGATGCAGCACCTCCTCTCCCGCGACGAAGGCGGCCGTGGAGCACTGCCCTGGCGGTGGAAGCCTGACAGAGATCGAGCACGTAGTCGTCCTCATGATCGAGAACCGCTCCTTCGACCACTTCTTCGGCAGGTACCCAGGTGCTCGCGGCTTCGACGATCACTCAGCCAGCTCACTCGGGGCCTTCTCCCAGAGCTGGCCTCTGGCGGACGGTGGACGGGCTCCAGGCTACCTGCTCCCTTACCACCTTGACACGCTGGATACCTCGCTCAGGGCTTCCATCGTGGGCAACTTGAACGTCCCCGACCACGATTGGCGCCCTCAGCACGAGAGCTGGAACGGCGGCGCGATGAATGCTTTCGTAACGACACATGCACGTTTCGACGGCACGCCTTACGCTCCGCTCGTCATGGGCTATTACGAGCGGAGCGACCTGCCTTTCTGGTACGCGCTCTGCGACGCCTTCACGCTCTGCGATAATTACTACTGCTCCGTCCTCGGACCGACCATGCCGAACCGTCTCTATGCCATGACGGCAACGCTGGATCCTGGTGGGCGGCGGGGTGGCCCCATAGTGAGCACCCCCGGCATAAGCGGGGTCCTTGACAGCTCTCATTACCTTTTCAGCTGCTCCTGGACCACGATGTTCGAGCGCTTGCAGGAAAGTGGCGTCTCCTGGAAGATCTACCAGCAGCCAGGCAGCTCTGTGGGCAGCCTGGAGTCACTGAACTTGGGCGTCGGCTTCAACGCCCTACTCTACTTCGAACAGTTCCGCGACCCCACGACCGAGCTTTACCGACGCGCATTCCAGTCGAGCTGGCCCGCCGACTTCGAGTCGGACATAGCGCGGGGCGAGCTGCCGGAGGTAACCTGGCTCATCCCTCCCGTCATCGCGTCAGTTCATCCTCCTGCTCCACCCGAGCTGGGTGCATGGATGATCGCTCGCGTGCTCACTGCATTGCAGTCGAATCCCGATGTCTGGGCGAAAACAGCGCTGTTCATAACATTTGATGAGAATGGGGGATTCTTCGATCATGTTCGCCCGCCCACTGCGCCGCCTGGAACCCCGGGTGAGTACTTGAGTACCGCAGAGCTGCCCGCAGACGCGTACGGAATCGCCGGACCCGTCGGTCTCGGTTTCCGCGTGCCCACGATCGTCTGCTCCCCATACAGCCGGGGTGGCTGGATCAATTCGGATCCCTTCGACCACACCTCGGTGCTCAGGTTCATGGAGACGCGCTTCGGAGTGGAAGTGCCGAACCTATCCGCATGGAGGCGCGAGACGGTGGGTGACCTTACCGCCACGTTGGACCTGGCCACATCCGACACCTCGGTTCCCGCTTTTCCAGCCACCCCACTGGAAAGCCCAGGGCTTCTCGCCCAATATCCTGCGGGCAGGACCCTGCTTGCAGAGGCGTCGCCAGCCAAGCCCATAACGCTCAGCGCCCTCTCTGCCATCCTTCCCCTGGCCGACCAGGTTCCGAATGTCCCGCCCCCGCCTATTGACCAGAAGATGCCAACCCAGGAGCTGGGCCGGGCGAGGAAGCGTTCCCTGGCCCCCTGCCCCCCTGTCAAACCTGCACACCGTGCATGACTTAGGGGTCCCAAGCGGGGCTTCGCCGCAGCCTGACACCATCCGTAACACGGAACAGCCTGCGACCAGCCGTAAAGGGGAGGGAAACGCTGGATCGCCAGGGCCGGAGGACACCACATCCCGTTCCGGAAATCTCCCCGGAACCGAGCCGGGAGAGCGCGACGTGAGGGTTGGATTGCCCTCCGGAGCCGAAGCCATCATCATTGGCAACCTCCTGCTTTCCGAGCTCCGCAGCGACCGTTCCTCGCAGCTGGAGGATCTAATAGAGTCCTTCATAGCCAGGCACGAAGGTGCTGGCTGTGTGGTGCTGAACGGCAATACCTTCAGCAGCGGATCCGACATCCCGAGCGCTATCAGGGCTCACGAACGGCTCTTCGCCAGCCTGGGCGAGTTCGCGAGCATACCGGGCAGGGACTTCTACGTGCTCCCGGGCAGCGAGGACCACCGACTTGCCTGGGACAAGCCCTCCTCTGACGCCCTGGCAGGCACGGGGGCAAATATCGCTCTCGGCCTGTCCATAGAGGCATCTACCCTCGGGGGCAGGCAGATGGTCCGGGTGCTACCAGGCGACCAGCTGAACCCCTGCGAGATGCGTGGCCAGGCGAGCGAGATGCGGCTCGGAGCATCCCCCACGAACCTAGGAGCAACTTCACCTGCGAGCACTGGAGCCACACGCACCAGACCTGATCCCAGAGGAGCGCATCATCGCTCCGATTCTGCGGATGGGAGCGACTCCGAGCCTGCTGGCGCGCCACGCCGGAGCCGCCGCCCGACCGCTCGCTCCGAATGGATAGCCGGCAGGGACCGGCTGGCTGATCCCTCGGACACTGCGAGCTTCACCTGGTCCCGTCTCGTCTACCGGCGCCTTGCCAGGTACCTGTGGCTCCTCTTCCTCCCGGTCCTCGCTGTGCTCCTGGCCAGGATCTCCCTTGTTGATACGTTCATCTCGCGTAAGGTGGCACGTCGCCTCCCAGTAGCGAAGGTCGGGGTCAAGCGCATCCTCCACCTCGGTCCCAGGAGCAACTGGCATCCTTATGTAGCCATCGTTCTCGGAAGTGTGCTTGTTGGGATCGTAGTCTTAGCAGTAGTCCTCGCTGTGCTTGCACGTGTGATAGCTGCGTTGCTCGGTGAAGCGCAGGGCAAGCGCACACCCGTCCAGGCCAGCACACCTTCTCAGGACGGGGGTGGGGGGCCTTCGGGCAGCTTCACGAGCGTGCCGCAGCGCCGGGCGCTCCACTGGCTGGACACGGGCCACGTAGGAGTCATAACCAGCACTATGGCAGGACCAGAGTTGAGCGATCTCAGCTCGGTCCAGGCCCCCGCTAGCACCTCGGTCCAGCCCCCCGGTAACAGCTCGTTCCAGAGCCCTGGCGAAGTGACAAGCTCTGCCAATCACGCTCTCGAGGCGAACCCCGCAGGGCCAACGCCCGAAGGGAGCGAGATCGCCGGAGTGGCCGCTACGGGCTTCTACGCTGACACAGGCGCCACCACCGAGCTGACAGAGAAGGTCCGAGCTCGTCTGGGAATGCCACCGATCTACCGCCGTTGCGTGCAGGCATCTGCTGTCGTGATAGAGGCTGGGAGCGAGCTTCGTGTCAGGCTTCACGTCGCGAAGGTCAATCCGCCCGACGGCACGCGCCTGGAGCGGAGCCTGGCCACCGTTAGACCTCGGAACGATACGATTCTGGAGACCGAGGCCGCCTGGCCTCACGGTGACACTGGCTCTGTCGCGGACACAGCGTCAGGACGGCACACCCCTACCGGGCAACGGCGAGTTAGACGAATCGCTGCCATAGCGATCGCGCTGACAGGTACCTTGAACCTCGTCTCCGCTGCCATCCCACCATTGCAATACCGCCTGCACCTCCTCATCGGTTTCGTTCCTCTCGTCGCGAGCCAGGCCGCAGGCGCACTTGTTGCCATCATCGGGCTCGCCCTTCTCGGACTCGCTCGTGGCATCCGGCTGGGGCAGCGCCAAGCCTGGTTCGTCGCGGTAGCCGTGCTGTCATCCTCTGTTCTCCTGAACCTGTTCCATGGCATAGACCTCGAAGAGTCGCTGGTATCCTTGGCACTGCTCGTCTTTCTCGTGGCGTCACGAGAGAACTTCCATACCAGCTCCGAGCCACGCTCTCTCGGTGCAGCCCTGCGGCTCCTGGTTGTGGGGGCTCTCGTTGCCACTCTCGGCGTGAGCGGTGGGCTCGATGCAGTGCGAGTAATCCTTCATCGGACGAGCGAGCACCTGCCATCTTTCCCGACACTCCTGGCTGCAGTGGCAGAGCGCCTGGCGGGATACCAGTCGATCCACCTCGACCAGGCTACGAACAGGTTCCTTGCTCCAGCCCTGCTCGCCATGGGACTCGGCCTGGTGGCCATCGCCCTCTGGATGGCGACGAGACCCGTCAGATATCGTCGCCATGCCTGGCGATCGAGCGAGCTCTCCCACGCTCGTTCTATCGTTCAGCGCTACGGCAATGGAACTCTGGATTACTTCGCCCTTCGAGATGACAAGGTACGCTTTTACTGGCGAGACACACTCGTGGCCTATGCCGTGTTCAACGGCGTATGTCTGGTGTCACCGGATCCCATAGGTCCCACGTCCCAACGATACGAAGCGTGGCAGGCTTTCCGTCGTCACGCCCACGCACACGGCTGGGAGCTCGCTGTCCTGGGCGCGTCAGAGGCTTGGCTACCCACCTACGAGCTGTTCGGGATGCACCATCTCTATCTGGGCGATGAGGCCGTAGTAGACACGCGCTACTTCTCACTGGAAGGGAACCGGAACAAGGGTCTCCGTCAGGCCCACAGCCGCATCGCCCGCCATGGCTACACCATAAGCTTCCACGATCCCGCCCACCTGAGCGAGGAGCTCCGGGAGCGACTCCGCCAGGTGATGACCGGAACCCGGAGGGGTAGCTTCGAGCGTGGCTTCTCCATGGGACTCGGGCGCATCTTCGACCCCGAGGATTCGGGCCTCTTGCTGGCCGTAGCGAGCGATCCCGACGGAGTGCCTGTGGCGTTCTGCCACTATGTCCCGGCAGCAGACATCACCGGGTTCTCGCTCGACGTAATGCGTCACGATGGCGGAACGCATCCGAACGGGTTACTCGACTTCGTGCTCGTGGAGACCATCTACCATCTACGCGACGAGGGATACAGAGGGCTCGGGCTTAACTTTGCCATGATGCGCGCCGTGCTGGATGGCACTGTAGGCAATTCAGTGCCGCGACGCGTGGAGAGGTGGTTCATCCGCTGGATCTCCGACTCGGCGCAGGTGGAATCTCTGTGGCGATTCAATGCCAAGTACCATCCCGAGTGGCTGCCACGCTACATCGTCTTCGACGCAGTCGAGCGCTTCCTTCCGACCGCGCTCGCTCTACTGCGAGCAGAGGCCATCTGGGAGCTGCCGGTCGTCGGGCGGTTCCTGGCCCATGACGGGGCCCGCACCGCCGAAGATCTTCGCAGCCTGGAAGGAGATAAGATTCCGAGGTAGGAAGGGGGGACGGCGGGAGAGATCTAGACACTCGCTTGCCCAGAGGGCGATAAGCTTTCGAGTTGGCGACCGGGGGGAACGGCATGGCAGGTCAGAAGACCAGCGGAGCCACGAACACGGCTATGGCGTGCCGCATCGTGGTGGGTGCCATCGCCGTCGCCTTGCTCCTGGCGTCCTGCTCTGGAATCCCCGCCAGTCGAAGCTCCCGGAGCTCCCCCGCTGCCAGTGCTGCATCACGTAGCGCGTTTCCCTGGTGCAGCGGGAACCCGGACGGCGCGAAGCTCCCTGCCCAGGCAGTACCTCCGTCGGATGATTACGTGGAAAAGGTCGGCACTCACCTGGTGGATAGCGGGCACACCTGGAGATTCGGCGGCGCGAACATCTACTGGCTGGGTCTCGACCAGAACGTAGGCGGCATAGGCTATCCCACTCGCTTTCGCATCGATGACGTTCTCGAAACAGCGAAGGACATGGGGGTTTGAACTGCTCCCGCAATACTGAGCAATACTGGACGTACAGACATTCGAGTGATATAATCGTCGAGTGAACCTGACCCAATGGGCACGACTCCAGGGAGTCCATCCGCAAACCGCTTATCGCTGGTTCAGGAAGGGCACGCTTCCAGTGCCGGCGGTACGGGTGAACGAGAGAACCGTGCTCGTCTCCCCGGAGGTGCTCACAGGTAGCAACACGACGTCGCTCGGC